>CAVEOF010000063.1:0-10940 GCA_963617165.1 Coriobacteriaceae bacterium
AGTACGCCATTTTTAATTTGAGTACGTATTCTCTCGTATATTTCACGACTTGCTGCATAGTCTTCACCGTAGACGAAACAAAGTTGTTTGATTTCTTCGTTTTTAACAACTCCTACTGCGAAAATCAAATCTTTCTCAGGCCATTCACCTCCGTCACAACTTTTACAAGCCGCAGTAAGCATAGTGCTATCACGGTAAATCTTTTCCTTTGGGTATGAGCTGTTTAATGCTAATGCGGAAGTGGGTGATTCTATCTTTTTGACCTCAATAGCATCGCCACCACGCAGTATAGCATCAGGTGGATTATTCTGATTGCCAAGATAAGCAAATGTTTCGGAATGTGCCCTCATGGCATCGGCTTCATCAAGACCATAAGAATTTGCAAAAGAGTCCTTTATAAAATGCTCTAAAGCATCGCCCATATTGTTAGCTCTGTTTTTTGCGTAATAATGTTCTCCTGTTTTGTAAGCAGAGCAGTGATATATGTTGTAAATTGCTTGAATAATATTACTCATAATTTTGCTCCTTTGTTTTTCTTAGATATGTTATGCCAAACTGCTGTAAATTGAATTTTCGAGTTTTGCGCAAAAATCACTTTTGCCCCAAACAGATTTTGTGGTATTTTTTGATTCTGAACACCGATTTTTTAAGATTTTACTTAAAAATCACTCAAAAAGGCTGAAAATGACTATTTTAGTGTCAAAATTGCTTATTTTCTCGTCAGACAAACCAACGTCTCGACATGCCCTGTCCCCGGAAACATATCAACAGGCGTAACGATCCCCGGCGCATATCCGAGAGGGATCAGATGCGCGACGTCGCGCGCAAGTGTCTCTGGATTGCAGGATATGTAAACAATTCTTGACGGATTAAGAGAAGAAACGAAATCGAGCGTGCGTTCGTCACACCCGCCGCGCGGTGGGTCGAGGATCACGACGTCGGGGCGGATCGGCGCACCGCGCAACTCTTCCGCCTGACGGAGAAGCCCTTCGGTGTCGGCGGCGTCTCCCGCGTAGAAGTGCGCGTTTTCGATCCCGTTTGCCGCGGCGTTCTCCTCGGCACAGCGGGCGGCGCTCTCCACGATCTCCACGCCGATGACCTCGGCGGCGTCTTTTGCCATCGATAATCCGATGGAGCCGACTCCACAGTACAGATCGAGAAGCGTCTCCCGCCCCGTGAGCGCGGCAAGCTCCCTTGCCTTGGCGTACAGAAGCTCCGCCGCCGCGTGATTCACCTGATAGAAGGAGGGTGCAGTCATGCCGAGCGTCACGCCCGCGAGCGTGTCATAGATCCTGTCGCGTCCCCAAAGCAGGCGGTACTCCCGCCCGAGGATCACGTTCGTGTCTTCGCTGTTGAAATTGAGTAGAATCCCGACGATCTCGGGGTGCGCCTCTCGCAAAATGCGGACAAGCTCCCCCTCCGCGGGGAAGCCCTTTTCCCCGACGACAAGGGTCAGCAGTACCTCGCCCGAGACCTCTCCGCGACGAAGATATACGTGCCGAAGCACGCCCCGCCCGCTCGCGGCGTCGAAGACCGTGAGATGGTGCGCCTCAAAGAAAGCGCGGAGCGTCCCGAGAATTTCCCGAAAGCCCCGTGCGGCGAGCGGGCAGTCCGCCGCCTCGGTGACACGATGGCTCTTCGGCGCGTAAAAGCCGATGAGATAGCCCCCCTTGCCGTCCGAGGCGATCGGGTATTGCGCCTTGTTGCGATAGCCCGTCGTCAGCGGCGAGGGGAGAAGGGGCGCCACCTCGACCGACGAAAGCCCCGCCTTGCGGAACGCCATGCGCACCGACGTCTCCTTGAGACGACATTCCTCCGTATAAAGAATGTCTCGATAGGCGCAGGCACGGCATACGGGATTTTTGCACCGCGCGTCGGTGCGAAGGGGAGAGACGGTCAGAACCTTCACCGCCTTCGCGATGGCATAGGTGCGATTGACCTTAATGACGACCGCTTCGACGACCTCTCCCGTCACCGCACCCGATACAAAGACGGTGAAGCCGTCTGGCTTCGCGACACCGTAGCCGAGATGGTTCAGATCCGTCACGGTCAGAATGAGTTTTTGATTCTTGGATAGCATGATAAACTTCCGTTATGTAAAGAATGATTGTCAGATCGGTTCTTCTTTCAGAGAATTCCGAAATTCCTTCGGCGTTTCTCCGTAGGAAGCCTTGAACATTTTGGTAAAGTAAGACGCATCGGTGAAGCCCGTCTCGGCGGCAATGTCGATCACGGTCTTGTCGGTGTTTTCAAGCAGGGTGCGCGCCGCCTTCAGACGGTAGGCGATAATATATTGATGCAGGGTGATGCCCGCCTTCTTTTTCAGCATTTGGCTGACATAGAAGGGATGATAGCCGAAGATCGCGCCGATCTCGGTGTTGGACAATTCCTCGCCGCAGTGCTCGCGGATGTATTCGTCCATCGCCTCTACCATGCGGGTGGGAAGCGCGTTTTCGTCGGTGATCTCCGCCACACGCAGAAGCTGCAATTTGAGGAGCGCGGACACGGTCGCCCGATAATCGCCGAGCGCACTCACGAAAAGATTCGCCATGCGCAGGTAGGCATCCTTTTCCGCCGCCATGTCCTCGATGAAGAGGGGGCGGTCGAAGGGGGACGCGTCCGCGCATCTCCGCACCCGCGCGGCATCCGCGTCGGAGAGAGGGTAGGGGAGCGTCGAAAGTAGTTCGGCGGGCGCATCCGGCTCATATGTCAGATCAAAATTCAGCACCACCGCGCGAAAATACTTGCTTTTGAGTTTGTACACCGTTCCCGCGGGCAGATAGAGAAAATTCCCGGGGGTCAGATGCCGCTTTTTCTCCCCCTCGATCTCGATGACAATGTCTCCCGAAAGGGAGAAGAAGCAGCGCGCGTCGGGCGCCGTGCGAAAATCGCGCGCGGCGCTTTTTTCAAGCAGGGAGGCGCGCCTGACGTAGGGGTTGAGACTGTCGAGCTTCATGGCGGTACGGTTCCTTTCCGAAACAACGGGCGCGGATGGCGGGCAAAGCACCCGAAACCGCAAAATTTTCAAATCTTTTTTCAAAAGAACTACCGAAAAAATCGGCGTTTTTTCATAAAAATCCCGTTTTTCTACTATTATAGCACAGTGGGGCAAGAAAAATCAACGGAAAAATCAAAAAAAATCAAAAAGCCCCTTGACAAATCCGCGCATCTGTGTTACAATAACTTGCAAGCAAAAAACGGCTCGTTGGTCAAGCGGCTAAGACACGGCCCTCTCAAGGCTGAAACGGCAGTTCGATTCTGCCACGAGTCACCATAACACAAAACGCGCATCTAAAAATGCGCGTTTTGTGTTATGGTGACTCTGCGCCCCCAAAATCGAATGCGTGAACCGAGAAGCGGCGAACGGCAGGACGAAACATTCCCCCGCGCATCGCGGTATATTTATTATTATTTAAGGAGATATTCTTATGCAGCATCTCACGAAAAAGTACGGATTGATCACCGCCATCTGCATGGTAGTCGGTATCGTCATCGGCTCGGGCATTTTCTTCAAGGCGACGACCGTCTTCGATAAGACGAACGGGAACGCCGCGATGAGCCTCGCGGTCGTGCTTGCCGTCGGGGCGGTCATGGTGATCTGCTCCTACGTGTTCGCCACGCTTGCGAATAAGTTTGAAAAGGTCAACGGCGTCGTCGATTACGCGGAGGCGACCCTCGGACGACGCTTTGCTTATTACGTCGGTTGGTTCATGACGACCATGTACTACCCGATCTTGACCTCCACGCTCGCATGGGTTTCCGCTATGTATACCTGCGGGCTCGTCGGCTTCGCCGTCGGGAGCGGGGAACATCTGGCGCTCGCCGCCCTGTATCTTCTTCTCGGTTACGGCGTCAACGCTCTCTCTCCCCGTCTCGCGGGATATTTTCAGGTCTCCACCACGATCATCAAGATGATTCCCATCGGACTTCTCGCCATTGTCGGTACGATCGTCGGACTCGTACGCGGGACGACCGTCGCCTCGTTTGCCGAGCGGATCCCGAGCGGGTCGGGCGGCGGCTTCTTCGCCGCGGTTGCCGCGTTTGCTTTCGCCTATGAGGGCTGGATCATCGCTACTGCCATCAATTCCGAGCTGAAAAATTCCAAAAGGAACCTCCCCGTCGCGCTGATCCTCGGCTCGGCGATCGTGATCTCCGTCTACCTCCTGTATTTTCTCGGTACGGTCAGCGTCCTCTCCCCCTCCGAGATCGTCGGCGCGGGCGGGAACCTCCCCTCCGTCGTCTTTACCGCTCTGTTCGGCAGCCCCGTCTTCGGTACGATCGTCATGGTCTTCCTCGTCATTTCCTGCCTCGGTACGATGAACGGGCTCATGCTCGGCTGTTGCCGCGGTATGTATTCTCTCGCCGCCCGCGGCGAGGGCCCCTGCCCGAAGATCTTCTCCCGCATCGACGAGAAGACCGAAATGCCGCACAATTCCTCCATTATCGGATTGCTTTTCTGCGGCGTGTGGCTCTTCCAGTGGCAGATCTTTTATTGTAAACCGGAAGGCTCTCCGATCCCCGACTTCCTCGCATGGGAAGGAGATGAGGTCTCCATTATCACGCTCTATGCCTTCTACATCCCCATGTTTCTTGCCGTCATGATCAAGTGCCGCGACCTCTCACCCGTCAAGCGATTTGTCATGCCCGCGCTCGCCCTCCTTTGCTGTGTCTTCATGTGCTATTCGGCATACGATGCCTATCGCGCGGAGGGAAAGATCTTCGGCTACCTCGCCACCTTCGCCGTCATTATGGCGATCGGCGCCGTCTTCGATCTTCTCAAAACGAGAAGGGAAAAGAAGGTGGGTCTCACCGACGACGAGTACGAAGAAGAATTCGAAGAGATCACCTGACCTCAAACCGCCCCTGCGTTTCTTTTCGGAGCGCAGGGGCGGTTTGTTGCCTTTCCGTTGGATCCCCGCACCAAACCGTAAAGCGGGCAATTCGACGGGAACCTTTCCGAAATGTCGAAAATAACCATGCGTTTTTCCCAAAAAGTCAAAATCGTACAACAAAAAATCAAGAATACCCCTTGAAAATCAAAAAAGAAGCATGTATAATAAAAGACAGAAAGGGAGATCTATCCCGAAAACAAAGGAGAAGCTATCATGGCTGATTTGAACGCGTTTGAAAAGAACCAGGAAAAGCAGACGGTCGATGCGGCACGCAAAGTCCGCGTCGGTATCATCGGTACCGGTTGGATCGCCGGTGCACATATGCAGTCTTACCTGAAGCAGCCCGATGTCGAGATCGTCGCGGGTGCCGATCTGATCCCCGGAAAAGCGGAAGCGTTTTTCAAGGAGTACGGTCTTGAGAATGTCAAGTGCTATCCGAGCGGTGCGGCAATGGTTGCCGATAAATCGCTGAAGCTCGACGCGGTTTCGATTTGTACATACAACCGTCAGCACGCGCCCTGCGCGATCGAAGCGCTGAACGCGGGTCTGAACGTCCTGCTTGAGAAGCCCTTCACCGTCACCACCGAAGAGGCGATCGAGGTTATCCGCGCCGAGAAGAAGAGCGGAAAGATCCTCTCCATCGGCTTCCAGCCGAGAATGGACGAGAACATGAAGATGGTAAAAGCCATCGTCCGTTCGGGCGTCCTCGGCAAGATCTACTACATCCAGACGGGCGGCGGTCGCCGTCGCGGCATTCCGACTCCCTTCGGTACTACCTTCATTGAAGACAAGACCGCAGGTATCGGCGCTCTCGGCGATATCGGATGCTACTCGCTCGATATGGTGCTGAACGCCGTCGGTTATCCGAAGCCCCTTACCGTTTCGGGCTATAAGTCGAACTTCTTCGGCACCGACCCGAACTACTGCAACTACGTCAAGACGGGACATCCCGAGTATGCGAAGAAGTTTGAGGTCGATGACTTCGCCGCAGGCTTTGTCCGTATGGAAGGCGACATCATCCTTGACTTCCGTATCGCATGGGCGATGAACATCAATACCCCCGGCGACTCCATCATCCTCGGTACCAAGGGCGGTCTCCGCATTCCTTCGACCGACTGCTGGAACGGCACCATCGGCGGCGACCTCGTCCTCTATCATGAGGTGGCAGGCAAGCAGGTCGAGACGAAGATCCCGCAGATTTTCCCCGCGGCAGGCGAACCCTCGAACTTCGATAAGAAGATCCGTACCTTCCTCGACGCGGTCAAGAACGGCGGCACCGCTCCCGTTCCCTCGTCCGAGATCCTCTACAACCAGGCGATCCTCGACGGCATTTCCAAGTCGGCGGCGGTCGGTCACGAGATCAAGGTCGAAATTCCCGAGCTTTAATTCACCCTTCGGTCTGCCCCCGCGGCGGGGGCAGACCGTCTATTTTGAAACTACTTGAAAGAGGAAACTATCATGAAAAAATTCGGTGTAGGCATTCAGCTTTACGGCGTCAAAGAGGCGATGAAGGCGGACTTTGAGGGTACCCTCCGCGCTCTTTCCGAGATGGGCTATGAATATGTGGAATTCGCAGGTTATTTCGATAAGACCGGCGAGGAGATCAAGAACCTTCTCGATAAGTACGGACTGAAGTGCATCTCGGTCCATCAGAGATTCGATTTCTTCGATGAGGATCCCGAGGAGAAGATCAAATTCCTCAAGACCTTCGGCGTCAAATACGTCGTTCAGCCGTGGTACGAGGTGTCGAAGCTTGCGGGCACGCCCGAGTGGGACGAGACCGTGAGAAAATTCCGTGCGACCGCAGACCTTCTGAAAAAGCACGGCATGATGTTCGGCTATCATAACCACGACTTCGAATTCCAAAAGTACGAGGGCAAGTACCTCCACGACTATATCTTCGATGCGATCCCGAAGGATGAGATCGTTCCCGAGCTCGATACCTGCTGGGTCCACTACGCGGGCATCCGTCCCGAGGAGAAGATCCGCGAATTCGCGGGCAGAGTGCAGATCGTGCACCTCAAGGACTTCGTGTGCAAGAACCTTGCCGCAGGTCCCGTCTATGACCTCATCGATACCAAGGGCGGCTCGACGAAAAAGCCCGCCTCCCGTGAAGAGAACGGCTTTGAATTCCGTCCGCTCGGCATGGGCATTCAGGACTTCGACGCCATTCTGAAGGCGTGCGACGAGAGCGGCACCGAGGTCGTGATCGTCGAGCAGGACAGAGTCTACGACGGCATGACCGAGCTCGAAGCGGCGAAGATCTCGAGAGATTACCTCAAGAACCACTTCGGACTTTGATCCACAGCTTTTCCGTCAGGGCTGCCGCGATGCGGCAGCCCTGAATTTTGTCAGAAGCGCCGTCCCTCGGAAAACTTTTCTTAAAATTGCGCAAAAACTCTTGAAAAAACGGAAAAAGTGTTGTATACTGGATAAGGTAAAAATCGGATAGTGAGGAACAAATTATGGTATACAGATTAAAAGTCGCGGGAATCGAGCGGGATCTTCCCCTTTGCCCGATCGGCGACAATATGAACATTGCGGCATTCATCCTCTTCGGAGATGTCGAGCTTACCGAGCGTTGCGCCGCCGAGCTCTATCGCAAGGCACCCGAGCATGACGTCATGATCACCGCGGAATCGAAGGGGATTCCCCTCATCCACGCGATGTGCCGCCTCTCTGGGAAGAACCGCTACATCCTCGCGAGAAAATCGGTGAAGCTCTATATGCGCGACGTCGTGAAGTGTGAGGTGCAGTCCATCACCACCGCGGCGAAGCAGACGCTTTACATCAACGGCGACGATGCCGAGTACATGAAGGGCAAGCGCGTTCTGATCGTCGACGACGTGATCAGCACGGGCGGCTCCCTCCACGCTCTCGAAAGTCTTGTCGAGCAGTCGGGCGGTCAGATCGTCGGTAAGATGGCGATCCTCGCCGAGGGCGACGCTATCGAGCGCCACGACATCATCTGCCTCGGAAAGCTTCCGCTCTTCGACGGACAGGGCAACGAACTGTAAAAACGCACGGAACGCATATACGGAACTTTAAGGGAAGGATCCCCGACCCGACGCAAAAGCCCCTTCGGCACCGCCGAAGGGGCTTTTGCGTTGCTTTTTTTTCGGCGCAAGCCTTCCGAAGCCTTATGCAAGGGACGGGCGTCGTTTCCTTCCGTCCCCGCGTCGATAAAACAACGCAAGAATTCAGATCATCCATCATGTATCATCCGTCCGCCGTCATTCTCAAACTGTCTTTTATTTCCAAGGCGCAAAACCGCGTAAAGCAGGGCGCCGCGGGCAATACTTTCGCTATCCGAGATCCGAAGGAGAAGAGAAGCTCCGAAGGATCCGCACAGATAAGGAAAAGGAAGTTTTGCCCGATGCGAACAAGTAAGGTTGAAATTTGCGGTGTCAATACTTCGGGGTTAAAGACGTTAACGGAGGAAGAAAAGCAGATCCTCTTAAAGCGCGCGCACGAAGGCGACGGCGAGGCGAGGGAAGAGCTCGTCATGGGGAATCTGCGGCTCGTCCTCAGCGTCATAGGACGCTTTCAGGCGCGGCGCGAGAGCGTCGACGACCTCTTTCAGGTCGGATGCGTCGGACTTCTCAAGGCAATCGACAACTTCAATACCGAGCTGAACGTGCGCTTTTCCACCTACGCCGTGCCGATGATCATCGGCGAGGTGCGGCGCTATCTTCGCGATAACAATTCGGTGCGCGTCAGCCGCGGGATGCGCGACCTCGCGTATAAAGCGCTTCAGGTCAGGGAGGAAATATCGAAAAAAGAAGCGCGCGACGCCACCGTTCCCGAGATCGCCGCCCGCCTCGGCGAGAGTGAAAAAAGCGTCTCCCGCGCTCTCGAAGCCATCATCGAGCCGATGTCCCTTTACGACTCGGTGTATAACGACGGCGAGGATTCGGTCTACGTTATCGATCAGATCAAGGACGACGAGTCGACCGACGATACGTGGGTCGAAAATATCTCTCTGAAAGAAGCACTCAAAAAGCTCACCCCGCGTGAGCTCGGCATCATCACCCGTCGCTTCTATAAGGGCAGAACGCAGATGGAGATCGCCGCCGAGATCGGCATCTCGCAGGCGCAGGTCTCCCGCCTCGAAAAGGGCGCCATCGGGAAACTTCGGAAAATGATGGAATAGCGGAATCTCCCCCTCGCGATCGCCCCTCATGTGCAGATAAAATCACGAGCCCGCGCTTTCCCCGATCCGAAAGCGCGGACTCATTTTTTTCAATCCGAGAGTCACAGGCTCGCTTCTTTTTTCCAAATCGGGAGTCGTTGACTCACTTACTTTCCCTCAAAATGCGCGTCGGGAATTTTCGGGAAATCGGGCAACCTCCCGATCACAATAAGAGCGTATCCTCCGGCTCCTGCGGCTTCAGAAAGATCATAAAGTAAATAGGCAGGTAGAAAATATTGCCGTTGCGTTTGATCTTTCGTTCGTTGGACAGGACGATCCCTCTTTTCACGGGATAATTTTCTCCCGAGACAAAATGACTGAGCGAACTGTGGATCGTGTAATCCCGCCCGCTCTTGACCTCGATCGGCAAAACGGAGAGATCATTGTAATTGTCGATCAAAAAGTCGACTTCGCCGAGCTTTCGGTTATCGTAATAAAACAGCTTGTGTCCCAAAGCCTTTAACTGCCCGGCAACGGCGGTTTCGTAGAGTGCGCCGAGATTGACGGAGCGGACGTCGTCGAGGATAGGCTTCGCATTGTTCTGATAGAGAAGGGCGGATAGAAGACCGACATCGTTCATGTACAGCTTCAATAGATTTTTATCCGACGATTGACATAGCGGGAACACGGGAGTCGAGACTGCCTTGACCTCCAGTGCGATGCCGCTGCTGATCAGATAGTCGAACTCGTCGGCATAATTTGCATACCTTTTTCCCTCGATGCCTTCAATGTCCTTGACTACGAGACGTTTTTTCAGATTCTGCATCGCGGAGGGGAGCATATCGTAAATGCGTTTGATCTTCAGCTTGCGCTCCCTGTCGTACTTGCAGGCGTCTTCCCCGTAAAAATTGATGATATCCTCTTGTATTTTCCTTATCTTCGCAATGTTACGGCTTCCGAGATATTCATTGACGCAATCCGGGAGCCCCCCGACGATCAGATACCTTTTGAAAAGCTCGAGCATTCGTTGATGTAAGGATTCCTCCAAGGTCTCCGAATTTCGGAATTTGTTTTCAAGGGCTTGTATGGCTTCGGGCGAAAACCCGTTGGCAATCAAAAATTCTTCAAAATCCAGTTGATACATGCGCACGAGCTCCACGGAGCCGATGGGCAGAGAACTCGTGTCGGCGAGCGTTACGCCGAGCAAGGAGCCGCTCGCAATATAGGTGTACTTGTCCTCCTGCTTCAAAAACTTCAAAAGGGTGATGAATTGCGGATAGACTTGGATCTCGTCGAGAAAGATCAGGGTATCCTCCCGCCTCCCCATCCGATCTCCGTGTATCGTGCTGAGCGCGAGATAAAAATCATCCGAAGAGCGGACGTTTTCAAAGATACGGGCGCCCTCGTTGTCCTCGACAAAGTTGATCTCAATGTAGTTTTTGAAAAGCTCGGTTCCTACCTTGCGGATAATATAGGATTTTCCGATCTGTCTCGCACCGTCGATCATTAGGATCTTATTCTTTTTCCCGGTCAAAAAATCGCGGATATAGGCTTCGATCTTTCTGAATAACATCACACACCTCCGAAAACGCGATATCGTATTATTTATAGTATATCATAGATCGTTACACTTTTCAATATGTTTTTGAAATAAAAAAATACACTTTTCAAAGAAAATCAAGGGATAAAAATTACACTTTTCAAAGAATTTTAGAACCTAAAAAATACACTTTTGCATTTTCACCCAAAAAAATCAAGCCCCGGCAAGCGAAGATCTCAATAAAACGCGCCCCCGGGAATTCGCGGGAAATAGAAAAACGATTCAAAAAAACACAAAACATAAAGCAAAAAAGAATAGCGGTTCCCGCTCGGAGAAAATCCATCCTTCCGAGCGGGAGTCGCTATAAAAATCAAAT
>CAVEOF010000064.1:0-10793 GCA_963617165.1 Coriobacteriaceae bacterium
TGGCGAACTTTTTCAATGAGCCTTTAGGCTCTGCAAGTATTTTGCCCTTGAAGGGCCAGTGCATACCACGCGTTTCACGCGTGGTTTTGATTATGCTTATCCGTCGAGCGAAAAGAGTGCATGCCCGAGCGACAATTCTTTCGCTTCGGGGAACACCGTGCACCTTTTTTCGGGAAGAGACGAGCGCTCTTGTCTGAACGACGCTTTTTCGTGAAATCTTACGAAGGTGTCGTGCGGTTGTGCATATGTACCCCGCGCGTTTTGCCGAACGGTCGCTCTTGATTCCGAAAAATCTGCGCTCTGCTTCGGGGCAAGACATATATGCCTTTCTAAAAACGCGGAACCAAAAACATAGCCGAACAAAAACGAGAGTCGGAAGCGCCAAGACACTTCCGACTCTGTTTTGCTTTGTGATCTCCGACGCAGAGCAGATACTTTGCGCGGTGAGATCTTGTTTTGCTGATTTTCCGCTACGGAATTTTGCGAGCGAGCAGGGAAGTCGTAAGATCAGATGGAACCTACGATGTAGGGCGCCATATCGGCTCTCTCTTCTTCTTCCTTCTTTCTCGCTTCCTCTTCTTCGGCAAGGCGGGCGGCTTTCTCTTCCGCACGGGCTTTGGCTTCCTCTTCGCGTCTGGCTTCTTCTTCGAGAGCACGGATGGAAAGGGCGAGTCTGCGATTCTCGTCGTCGATCTCGGTGATCTTGACGTTGACTACCTGTCCGACGGAAAGAACGTCGGCGGGGGAGTTTACTCTGTCGATTGAGATGCGGGAGATGTGAATGAGACCGTCGACATCGGGATATACCTCGGCAAACGCACCGAAGGGCATGAGCGAGACGATCTTTGCGGGAACGACGTCGCCGACATGATACTTCTGCGTGAACTGGAACCACATGTCGTTCTCCTGCGTCTTGTAGCCGAGGGAGATGCGCTTCTTCTCGGGGTCAAGCTCCTTGATGAACACATCGATCTGCTGACCGACGCTGACCACCTGCGAGGGATGCTTGATGCGCTTCCAAGAAAGCTCGGAATTGTGGACCATGCCGTCGATACCGCCGATGTCCACGAACGCGCCGTAGGGAACGAGATTCTTGACCGTACCCATGAAGTGCTGACCGACCTCGAGGCTTGCCCAGATGGCGGCTTCGCGCTCCTTCTTTTCCTCGTTCAGAATCGCCTTGATCGAAGCGATGGCTCTCTTTTTGGTCTCATCGAATTCGATGATCTTGACCTTCTTCGTCTCACCGACGAGGACGGACATGTCGCCCTCCTTCGGAATTCCTGTCTGCGAAGCGGGGACGAAGACACGGTTGCCCGCGATGTCCATGGTGACACCGCCCTTGACTACGGCGTTCACGACGCCTTCCACGGCTTCGCCGTTTTCAAATGCTTCTTTGAGAACGACCCAGTTTCTGTCTCTGTCGACTCTCTTCTTCGAGAGAGTGGCGACACCCTTTCCGTCCTCCACACGGATGACGAATGCCTCGACCTCATCTCCGACCTTGAACATATCGGAGAGCTTTACCGACGCGTCGTCGGTAATCTGATCTTTGGAAATAATACCGGTAAACTTCGCGCCGAGATCCAGATAGATCTCCGCGTCGTTGACGGCGTACACGGTACCCTTGACGATATCTCCTGTATGTAAAGTTGTGAGTGATTCCTCCAGCATGGTTGCAAAGTTGTTTTCTTGTGCTGTCATTGCGTTAAAAACCTCCGTTATTATCGCGCGGGGCGTTGAGGCGCCCGCGGTGATTCCGATATTTTGATGCACTTTTCCGAAATCGGGGAACACATCGCCCGCCGTCTCGATCCGAACGGTATCGGGACATACCGCACGGCAAAGGTCATAGAGTTTTCGCGTGTTGGAGCTGTTGTGTCCGCCGATGACGATCATCGCGTCGGAAACCGCGGCGATTTTTACCGCTTCCTCTTGCCTTTTTTCAGTAACACTACATATTGTATCAAAAAAAATCGCATTTGTATATAGATTTTTTAAAATTTTTTTTATTTTTTTGAATTCGCCCAAATTTTGCGTGGTTTGCGAGCATAATATGGGTATTTTGCCCTTGAGATCCAGCCGTTTTAGCTCTTCGAGGGAGGAGAACATCGCTTTGTCGCCCTTCGCGTAGCTGATAACGCCCTTTGCTTCGGGATGATCCGGGTCGGCATAGAGAAGAAAGAAGGTGTCCTCTCCCGTATTTTCCTCCGCCGTCTTCTGAAGCCTTTTGACGTACGGGCAGGTCATATCGACGAGAGTGAAGGAGGGAAATTGCGCCTCGAGTGCCCGTAGCGCCTCCTCCTCTTCTTTCGGGATCCCGTGCGTGCGGATGACGACCGTCGTGCGCTTTTCCCCGCGCGTGCGGAGAAGCTCCGGGACCTTTGACGGCTCGAGAACGCCGACGCCCCGCGCGGTCAGCATGTCGGTGTAGGTGCGGTTGTGTATCAACTCTCCGAGAGTAAAGACGCCGTCTCCTTCGCGCGTCGCGAGCGCTTCCACCGTCTCTGCGGCACGGCGCACTCCGGGGCAGAAGCCCGCGGACTCCGAGACGCGGATCATCTCACGGCTCCGTCGGTGCTTTGCGTTTTTTCGCCGTAGCCGCCGAGCGCGGCGATCGCGGAAAAGATCTTGTCCGTCGCCGCTTCATATTCCCTAGAACCGCCGTGAACGAAACCGAGCTCCTCGCAGGAGATCGGCTTTCCGATATAAATATCCTTGCGACGAAGGAAACCGTACTTTACATTTTTCACCTTGATACAAACGGGAATGACCGCGACCTTTGCACGGTAGGCGATCAGAGCCGCCCCGTTTTTGCGCGGCGTGGTCGTGGGATCGACCCCGGGATAACGGTGCCCCTGCGGAAAGAGGGAGACCGCCTCGCCGAGGCGGAGCAGCTCGACCGAGGTGCGGAGTGCGGCGACATCGTTGTTTCCGCGATCGACGGGAACCGCGCCGAGCGCACGGAAGCAGTGGCGCACCACGGGGACACGGAAGAGCTCCTTCTTTGCGAGATAGCGCACGGGGCGGTGAAAGGACGCGGCGATCAGAAACGGGTCGCGGATGGCAATGTGGTTTGCACAGACGAGGACACCGCCGACCGCGGGGATATTTTCCGCTCCGTGGATGTGGATCCGCTGGAAGAACCGAACGATCCCCGCAAAGATGTGATGCATCCACATATAAAATCTGCCCGATTTTATAAGCGTCAATTTTCGATTCAGAAGCTCGACGATCGCATCTGCGGTGCCTTCAAGGGTCAGATTCGAGTTGTCGAGCAGAACGGCGTCAGCCGCCTTTACACACGGAGCGACGGCGCGGCTCGCGTCGTTTTGATCCCGCGTCTCCATCTCCCGCATCACGTCCTCGAGCGTCGTTTCGATGCCCTTTGCGGTCAATTCCTCAAAGCGGCGCTTGGCTCTCGCCTCGGGGGACGCGACGAGAAAGATCTTCAGATCGGCGTTCGGCAGGATCACCGTGCCGATGTCCCGACCGTCCATGATGACGCTGTTTTTCTTCGCGATGTTCCGTTGGGTGTCGAGAAGGAAGGTGCGCACGGCGGGAATCGCGCTGACGGCGGACGCCGCCATCGAGACCTCGGGCGTGCGGATCTTGTCTCCGACGTCTTCGCCGTTCAGACGCAGGATCTGACGGTCGGTAAAGGTGAGCGTCGGGTGAATGTCGGGGAGCGCACGCTCCACGGCGGCGGCATCTTTCGGGTCAATGCCGTTCGAAAGACAGTAAAAGCCGATGGCGCGGTAAAGCGCGCCGGTATCGACATATAAAATACCGAGCCGCGCGGCAAGGAGCTTTGCGACGCTGGACTTCCCGGCACCGCCGGGACCGTCGATTGCAATGCGGATCATAGGAAAACCTTCTTTCGTATGTCAGTAAGAATTTGCGGCGTCCGTTCCCGCGAGATACCCCGTCGAGAACGCGATCTGTAAATTGAAGCCGCCCGTGTAGGCGTCCACGTCGAGGATCTCGCCCGCGAAATAAAGTCCCGCGTGGAGCTTTGATTCCATGGTTCGCGGAACGACCTCGCGCACGTCCACGCCGCCCGAGGTAATGATGGCTTCTTCGATCGGACGAAAGCCCGAGAGCCCGAAGGAAAAATTCTTGAGAAGAGAGAGAACACGATGGCGTTCTTCTCTTGTCACCGCGTTGACCTTCTTTTTCGGGTCGATCCCCGTGCGGGCGATGAATGGCTCCTTGAGCTTCGCTGGCAACAGTGCGTCGAGCGCATGGGAAAAATCCCTGTTGCTCCGCTCGGAAAAGTCGGAGAGCAGTCGCACGTCGAGCGTTGCCTCGTCGAGCGCGGGCTTTAAGTCGATATGAAAGGTAAGCGCCGAAATGTCGCGCCCCGCAAGATGTGCCGAGGCGGAAAGCACGGTAGGACCGCTGACGCCGAAGTGCGTAAAGAGCATTTCGCCGAAATCCTCGTAGACCGTGCGTCCGTCCTCCGTGATCCGGATCCCGACGTTCTTTAAGGACAGCCCCTGAAGCTCGGAGCAGACGGGATCTGCGGATTCGAGAGGCACGAGCGAAGGGAAGAGCGGCGTCACGGTGTGCCCGAGCTTTCTCGCAATGCGATAGCCCGAGCCGTCCGAACCCGTCAGGGGATACGAGCGCCCGCCCGTCGCGAGAATTACCGCGTCGTACGTTTCTTCCTCTTTTGCGAGAACGGTATACGTGCCGTTTTCCTCGTGGCGGACGGAACGGACGTTTTCATAGCGCTTTCTCACGCCGCCGACGTATTCCGTCATGGCGTGAACGATGTCCCGCGCACGGTCGCTTTCGGGAAACACGCGGTTGCCCCGCTCGGTCTTCAGCCTGACGCCGAGCCCCTCGAAAAAACGTACGGTATCCTCGGGAGAAAAAGCCGAAAGTGCGGCATAAAGAAACCGCGGGTTGTGCGGTACGTTGGCGAGAAATTCTTCCGTCATGCAGGCGTTGGTGACGTTGCATCTGCCCTTTCCCGTGATGGCAAGCTTTTTTCCGAGGCGGTCGGTGTGCTCGTACAGCGTCACGTCGGCGCCGAGCGAGCTTGCCGTTCCCGCCGCCATCATGCCGGCGGCGCCTCCGCCGATGACGGCGATCTTTCTTTGTCCCTCTGCCGTCATTGCTTTGTATATACGTTGAATTCGTCCCAGACCGCCTCGAGACGTTCGAGACGGCGGGTGATCTCTTTTTCTCTGCGGCTCGTGATCTCGACGATCATGGCGTTCAGAATGCTGAACGGAGCGACGAGAGAATCGGTAAAGGACGCCATATCCGACTGCGCCGTCAGAAGGCAGGTGGCATAGGGCGCGAGCGGGGAGATCTCCGAGTCGGTGATAACGACGACCGACGCATTATTCTTGCGTGCAAACTTCACGGCGCTGACCATTTTCGAAGAATAGCGGGGGAAGGAAAATGCGATGAACACGTCCGACTCGTTGATGGTTAGGATCTGTTCAAAGACCTCGCCCGTCGACGTGGGATTGACGAAATGCACGTTGTCGAAGATCAGGGAGAGGTTGTATTTCAGAAAGAACGCGAGTGCCTCCGAGCAGCGCGCACCCATCACATAAATGTTGCGCGCGTCCAGAATGGCTTCCACGGTGGCATGGAACGCGCCACGGTTCAGCGTGTCGAGCGTGTAGCGGATCTTCGCGATGTCCGCCTCCATCACGTTTTCGAGCAGGTCGCCGCGACCGATCCGTGCCTTTGTCATTTCGATGCGCTGATTCGGCGTCAGGCGCGTGCGGACAAGCTCCTGCACGGAGCGCTGAAATTCCGCGTACCCTTCAAATCCGAGCTCATTTGCAAAGCGCACGACGGTGGATTCGGAGACGCCGACCTTTTTGCCGAGAGCGGCGGCGGTCATGTAGGCAACCTTATCGTATTCGTTCAGAACGGCGGTAGCGATCTTTTTCTGCCCCTTGGAAAAGGTGGGGAAAAAGTCCTTGATCCGTCTGGCAATATCAATGGTCATAAGACACCTCGGGAGTTTTTGTTCGGCAGTTTTTCAGCCTGTTACAGTATAGCACGAAACTTCGCATTTTGCAAGAGAAAATTCAAAATCATGCATTCTTTCTTGCAAAAAGGAAGAAATTACCGTTATTTTGAATAAAGGAAGGAAAAGAACCACACAAAACCCCGAAGAAAACCTCCGCCCGACATGCGAGAGGAGGTTTTCTTCGGGGTTTTATCGAATTTTATCAAAGTCTTGCGAGAGCCGAATCGATGCGGGAGAGTGTCTCCTCCCGTCCGATGACCTCCATGATCTCGGTCGCCCCGCCGGGCGTCGCGGCAAGACCCGATACCGCAATGCGGAGGCACCACATGACGGCACCCGTTTTCAGCCCGAGCGTCTCGGAGAGCGGAGAGAGCGCCGCGAAGATCGTGTCGTTATCGAAGGCGGAGAGCTTCGCGAGGATCTCGCGCGCGGCGGTAAGCACCGACCGGACCGTCTCGAATTCCGCGACCTTGTTTTTCTTGTTTAGGAAAAGCTCCTTGTCGTATTCCGGCAGAGCAAGGAAGAACGCCATGCGCTCGTTAAGCTCGGAGAATTTCTGAATTCTCGTTTTGAGAAGCGCGAGCATCTTCCCGCGGTTCACCGTCGCGGGGATTTTTGCATGAATAAAGTTTTCAGCCTGCTTTGCGAAATCCTCGTCGCTCATCTTGTGAAGATACTCACCGTTGAACCAAAGCAGCTTCTCATAGTCGAAGACCGCGGGGGACTTGGAAACACCGTCGATCGTAAAGGCGTCAACAAGCTCGGGAAGGGTAAAGAATTCCCGCTCGGATTCCTTCGGGCACCAGCCGAGAAGCGCGATATAATTGATGATCGCCTCGGGAAGATAGCCGTCCGCAAGCAGATCGGAGAAGGAGACCGCACCGTGCCGCTTCGACAGCTTCGAGACCGTGCCGTCCGCACTCTTGCCCATCATGAGGGGCAGATGCACATAGCAGGGGCGCTCCCAGCCGAAGGCGTCGTAAAGAAGCACGTATTTCGGTGTCGAGGTCAGATATTCCGAGCCGCGCACCACGTGCGTTACTCCCATCAGATGGTCGTCGATCACGTGGCAGAAGTTATAGGTCGGGTAGCCGTCCGCCTTGATGAGGATCTGATCCTGAAGCTCTTCGTTGTTGACGGAGATCTCGCCGAAGACGGAATCCACGTAGCTCGTTACGCCCGTCAAAGGCATTTTCTGACGGATGACATAAGGCGTTCCCGCCTCGAGATTGCGCTTCACTTCCTCGGGGGAGAGATCGCGGCAGTGACGGTCATAGCCGCCGAGCGCGTCCTCTTCGTGCAGCTTCTCAAGTCGCTCCTTTGAGCAGAAGCAGTAATAGGCAGAGCCGAGGTCGACAAGCTTCTTCGCGTATTCGAGGTAGATCTCTTTTCTCTCGCTCTGAACGTACGGACCGTGCTCGCCGCCGACATCGGGACCCTCGTCCCAGAGGAGCCCCGTCGCGCGGAGCGTCGATTTGATAATATCGGTCGCCCCCTCGACAAAACGCTCGCGGTCGGTGTCCTCGATCCGAAGGATAAAGCGTCCGCCGTCGTGCTTGGCGATGAGATAAGAATAAAGAGCGGTGCGCAGATTTCCGATGTGCATGTAGCCCGTCGGGCTCGGCGCAAAGCGTGTGACTGTCATGACAAACCCTCTTTTCGGTTACGAAATACTTTTGCAAAAGGTATTCTATCATAAATTTCGGAAAGAGTCAACCGAATTTACAAAAAATGTTTGACTTTGCGCAAAGAACTCGCTATAATAATGGTGAAAACTTTTATCGGGGTGTGAGATGTTCAAAAGTACCTTTGCGAAATATCTGACAACTTTCGTGGTCATCATCGTGTTCAGCTTTGTGATGTTGTCTTTCATCTTCACGTCAATGATCCGCTCCTATTCCGCGCACGAGACGGATAATCTGCTGATCGAGACAAGCTATACCTTCAAGGACAGGATCGAGGGAAGAGGCATACAGGATATGAGTATCTTCATCAAGACCGAGATCCTCCAGCGCTTTCTTCTCATCAACGATACGGATATGAATATCCTCGTGTGCGACGCGGACGGAAAGCTTCTGTTTTTGACGGTCACGGACCCCGAGACGGGGAAACGCGTGCCGAACATCACCGACGGGACCGAGACGCTCTCCTTCGACTCGCTGAAAAAGCAGGAGGAGGACAACGGCGGCACCTATTACTTCGGCATCGACGATTTTGACGGCGTGCTCGAGAGCAAGAACCGCATCTGCGCGCGCGAGGTCCTCTACGACGGAAGATTGATCGGCTATATCCTCGTGATGAAATCCACCGCCGCGGAAAACGCGGTCATCTCGGTCACACAGCGCGCCGTGTTTACAAGCTCCCTTTGGGTCATGCTCGCCGCCGTGATCGCGATCTATTTTATCACCGAGCGTCTGCTTCACCCCCTGCGGAGCATGACCGCGGCGACCAAAAGCTTTGCGAAAGGGGATTTCTCCGCCCGCGTTCCCGTATACGGCAGGGACGAGGTCTCCGAGCTTGCCACCGCCTTTAACCAGATGGCGGAATCTCTTGCCAATCTCGAAAAAATGCGAAATACCTTCCTCGCCAGCGTGTCGCACGATCTCCGCACGCCGATGACTACCATCGCGGGCTTTATCGACAATATCAACTCGGGCGCCATCCCGCCGGAAAAGCAAGGGTATTACCTCGGCGTGATCTCGGCGGAGATCCACAGGCTCTCCCGCCTCGTCTCCGAGATCCTCGATGTTTCCCGTCTCGAATCGGGGGACAGAAAATTCAATTTCACCGATTTCGACGTCTCCGAGGTCGCGCGCCTGATCCTCATCTCCTTTGAGCAGAAGATCGAGGAGAAAAAACTCGATGTCATGTTCGATTCGGAGGATTGCGTTCCCGTCCACGCGGATAAGGACGCCATCTATCAGGTCGTTTATAACCTTTGCCACAATGCCATCAAATTTGCAAAGCAGGGAGGAGAGCTCACCATCCGCATCACCCACGAGAAGGAAAAGGTGCGCATCAGCGTCTTCGATGAAGGACAGACCATCTCCCCCGAGGACATTCCCTATGTCTTCGACCGCTTCTATAAGACGGATAAGAGCCGCGGACTCGATAAGAACGGCGTCGGACTCGGACTCTATATCTCAAAAACCATCGTGGACGCTCACGGCGAGACCCTGACGGTCGAGTCGGAGGAAGGGCGCGGCTGCACCTTCTCCTTTACGCTTCCCGCCGCGGCTTCCTTGCCGAAAAAAGGCAGTGCTTCGCAGGAAGGCTGACCGCAAAGCGAAAAAAATAAATAAAAAGTAACGTCCGAAAGCCGGAACACCGCGGAAAGGAGAGCCATGGAAACGGAACGCACCATCCTGCATTGTGATTGCAATTCCTTTTTTGCCTCGGTAGAAACGGTGTCACACCCCGAATATGCGCACGTTCCGATGGCGGTCTGCGGCAGTACCGAGGACAGACACGGCATCGTCCTCGCAAAAAACGAGCTCGCGAAAAAATACGGCATCCAAACCGCAGAGACCGTTCACACGGCGAAGCGGAAGTGCCCGAACCTCGTGATCGCCGAACCGCATTACGGAGAATACGTGAAATTCTCCCGTGCCGTGAACCGTATCTATGCCGAATACACCGACGAGATCGAACCCTTCGGCATCGATGAAAGCTGGCTCGACGTGACAAAAAGCCGAAAAGCCTTCGGCACGGGCGTCGAGATCGCCGAGACGCTTCGCCGTCGCGTCAGGGAGGAGCTCGGCATCACGATCTCGGTCGGCGTTTCCTTCAATAAAGTATTTGCAAAGCTCGGGAGCGATTATAAAAAGCCCGATGCCGTCACCGTGATCGACCGTGAGAATTTCAGGCGCATCGTCTTTCCGCTTCCCGCGGGTGATCTTCTCTTTGTCGGAAAACGCACCGAGGAAGCCCTTCACAAACTGGGCATCCGTACCGTCGGTGAACTTGCCGCGGCGAGCACGGCGCTTCTTACTTCCCGCTTCGGAAAGATGGGGGAATTGCTCCACCTCTACGCCTCGGGAGAGGATAACAGTCCCGTCACTCCGCCGACCGAGGACGCGAAGAGCATCGGGAACGGCTTTACCTTCCGTCACGATCTCGTCGGCAGGGATGCCTGCCGCGTCGGCATCGACTTTCTCTCCGAGGAGATCGGGGAAAAGCTCCGCGCCCGCGGGCAGAAGTGCACGATCGTCACTCTGCGGGTGAAGGATGAATTTTTAAGCACCGTGCAAAAGCAAAAACAGCTCACCCCGCCGACCGACCTCTCCCGCGAGATCGCGGGGGCGGCGTATTCGCTCCTCACCTCCTTTTGGAGTCCCGAGAAGCCCGTGCGGATGCTCACCGTCACGGCGAGCGGACTTGTGCGGCGGGACGCCGTGACCGAGCAGCTCGATCTTTTCTCCGACCCCACGATAGAAGAAAAACGGGAAAAAGGAGAAAAACGAGAAAACGCTATGGATAAAATTCGGCAGAAATACGGAAGAGCTGCCATCGTGCAAGGCTCGGTCATTGATACCGACATCGGCATATACGAAAAAAAGCCGCTCCCGACAAAGGATCCCGAGGCACAGGAGCCCCCGAGCGCCGCTTCGGACAATGAAACAAGAGCACCGCACGCATGACCCGAAGCAAAACCGCGTTTTCCTCTCCCCGCTGTCAAAACAGATGCTTTCAACAGATCCGCCGCCATCCCCGAAACTCGGGGATGGCGGCGGATTTGTTAGTGCGCTCGGCATGCGATACAACATGGTGGTGAAAGTCCACAACAGGCATG
>CAVEOF010000065.1:0-10451 GCA_963617165.1 Coriobacteriaceae bacterium
GGCGCAAAACTTCATTTTCCCAGATACAATTTTGCGAAAAACTATTGACAGGACCAAATCGAAAGAAAAAATATGCACGCTCTCGCTGCCTCCCAACGTAGAGAGCGGAAGGAAACGGAGCCCGCAAAGCTCGCGGTGGATCGGAATGTTGATATAGAAATTATGAAAATCGTCCCGTTGATCGATCAATACCTCCTCGCCGTTTTCGAGAACGCCGTAGAGAGCAAAGGAACGGATCAATGTCTTCGGCACATACATGACGGGAGAATCCGGCAGGAGATTCGCCCGCATGGAATGACAGCGCTCTATCCCGTCCCCCGGAAGCGTCTTCCTGTCAAGGTCGCTGTCGAAGGCGAGATGAACATTTTTCACCCGCAGCGGTTTGTCAAACCGATAAACGACCGCTTTTCCGATCGGGAGTACACAGCCCTGCTCGTTTTCACCGTAGGCGCGGTTGTTTCTGTCGGCGCCGTTTCTTAAACGGTTCACTGCATCGTCACTTGCCTCTCCCGACAGCGTCGCCGAGAAGACTGCCGACTGTATTTCGCGGCGGAGATGAGGGAGAAAACATCCGTTTTCCATCAATCGCTCCTGCAGGAGACGGATTTTTTCTCTCCCCCGTCCGCGGAGGAAAGGCAAAATTCCCGTGTGAGATCCGCCGCTGTTCCGACCGTCTCGCCGAGAATGGCGCAGGTTGCCATCACGCGGGAGGAACTCATCGCCGCGTGAGTCATGCTGTTATTCCGACCGGTGAAGAATAGATTCTTCACATTTCGACTGTATAGCACGCGATAGGGAATTCCGTAAGGGGAAGGCGGCGTGATATAGAAATTCTCCGATGTCATAGAGAGGTTGGGCTTTCGGAGTCGAATCATCTCCGGCGTCATGTGAACGATCCGCTTCGGCGGCACTCGGCTCACTTTTCACATAGGAACAGAAGGGGCAGGCGTGAAAGAGAAAAAAGTCGCACATCGGTTTGAAGGAGGGCTGTGTCGCAAAGCAACCGAAAAATCCTTCATGTGGATCTCTATTCCGCTGTCGGCAGCGATGGTTTCGAGCGCCTGCCGTATCCGCGTAATGTCGGCTTGTACGTCCCCGCTCGAACGGAAGATTTTCTTTCAGATCGAAAATATCCATAGGCCCTTCTTCACCTCAAAGAATTCTTTTCTTCATTTTATCACACCTTGACCGAAAAAGGAAGAGATATGAGAAAAAACTTTCACTTTTCTGCAAGCTCTGCTTGAAAGTGAAAAAACGCAGAGCGCTTTGACCGCTCCGCGTTTTTTTGCGAGATCGCTTATTTTGCCGTGTGGGTAAAAAAAATGTTGCCGTCGAAGTCCTTTGTGACAAAGACTCCGGAATCGAAGACCATGTAGCTTTTCGGAAAACCGTTTTTCGGCAATGCCGCCGATCCCGGGTTCAGGTACACGTTGCCGTCGCCGAAGGGCTCGCAGGCGGGAATGTGGGTATGCCCGTGCAGAAGGATATCACCGGGGAGCATGGGCGGCAGGTGCTCGAGATGGAAGAGATGCCCGTGCGTCGCAAAGACGCGCACGCCGTCAAGCGACAGGAATGCGTAATCGGCGAGAACGGGGAAGTCGAGCACCATCTGGTCGACCTCCGCCTCGCAATTGCCGCGGACGGCAAGGATCTCGTTCTTGTGGGCGTTCAACAATTTGATGACTTCCTTCGGTGCGTAAGCGCTCGGCAGATCGTTGCGCGGACCGTGATAGAGAAGGTCTCCGAGCATAAGGACTCTCTCGCACCCCTCGCGTAATAAAGCGTCGAACACCGCCCGCGCGGCATCGATGTCACCGTGAATATCCGAAGCGATCAGTAATTTCATTTTTATATCCTCCGTGTGGTTTTCGGTATTATTCTATCACATTCCGCGAAAGAATACAAGAGAAAATGAAAACCTGCGGTAAATTTCGGAAAAAAGCCCGAAAAACAGGGAAAAACCGTCACCGCACAACCTTGACAAACGGCGGGAGATATGCTACAATATATAGTCGGAAAACAAAAGTACGGGGGGCATCATGGCAGAAAAGACCGATAAAAAAGTTGCATATAACGACCAAAGCATCAAATCGCTCAAGGGTCCCGAGCGCGTCAGAAAGCGCCCTGCCGTCATATTCGGCTCCGATGACTTGGAAGGCTGTCAGCACGCGTTCATCGAGATCCTCGCGAACGCCGTGGACGAAGCGCGCGAGGGTTACGGCGATAAGATTACGGTCAAGCATTTTCTCGATGCCACCATCGAGGTCGAGGACTGCGGACGCGGTGTGCCGCTCGGATATAACGAGAAAGAGAAGCGCTGGAACTGGGAGCTCGTCTTCTGTGAGCTGTACGCGGGCGGAAAGTACGATAACAACGACGGAAATTCCGCGTATGAATTTTCCCTCGGCTTGAACGGACTCGGCGCGACGGCGACACAGTATTCGAGCGAATTCATGAACGTGCGTTCCTACAACGGGGAAACGCTGTCGGAGATGAATTTCAAACGCGGCGAGCCCGTCGGAAAGCTTAAGGTGACACCCATTCCCGCGACATCGCAGAAAAAGCGGGGAACCGTCATTCGCTGGCGTCCCGACCTTGACGTATTCAAGGAGATCGATATTCCGACCTCCTTCTTCGATGCGACGCTCCGCCGTCAGGCATTCGTCAATGCGGGGATCCGCTTCATCCTCGAGCAGGAGACGGCTTCCGGGAAATTCGAGAAGAGCGAGTATTATTACGAGCACGGCATTGCCGACTACCTCTCCGAGATCACGGAGGGGATCTCCCTGACACCGCCCGTGCTCTGGAAGATCGAGACCCGCGGCAGAGACCGTGAGGACATGAAGGATTATAAGCTCAAGGCGGAGATCGCCTTCTGCTTTGCAAAGAGCGGTTCTGCCGAATATTATCATAACTCTTCTTACCTTGAATACGGCGGCGCTCCCGATAAAGCGGTGCGCACGGCGTTTACCTACGCGGTGGATAAGTATATCAAGGGGCAGAACAAGTATAATAAAAACGAGTCGAAAATTTCCTTTGCCGACATCGCGGACAACCTCACCATCATCATCAACTCCGCGTCGACGCAGACCTCCTACGAGAACCAGACGAAGAAGGCGATCACCAATGCCTTCATCGCCAAGGCGCTCACCGAGTTCATGAAGGAAAAGCTCGAGATCTATCTGACCGAAAACGCCGCCATTGCCTCGCAGATCGTGTCGCAGGTGCTTGTCAATAAGCGGGCGAGAGAATCTGCCGAGCGCACGAAGATCGACATCAAGAAAAAGCTCACGGGCACGATGGATGTCTCCAACCGCGTGGAAAAGTTTGTTCCGTGCCGTTCGAAGGATCCCGAGCTCCGCGAGGTGTATATCGTGGAGGGCGATTCGGCAATGTCGAGCTGTAAGCTCGGAAGAAACGCCGAATTCCAGGCGATCATTCCCGTGCGCGGAAAAACGCTCAACTGTATGAAGAGCACCTACGAGAAGATTTTCGCGAGCGACATCATTGTCGATCTTCTGAAGGTCATCGGTTGCGGCGTCGAGGTCAAGACCAAGAAGCCGGGAGAACTCGCGACCTTCGACTACAATCTTCTGAAGTGGAACAAGATCATCATCTGCACCGATGCGGATGAGGACGGCTTCCAGATCCGCACGCTTCTTCTGACGATGTTTTATCGTCTGCTCCCGACCCTGATCGAGAAGGGGAAGATCTTCATCGCGGAGTCACCGCTCTTCGAGATCACCTGCGGGCAGGACACCTATTTTGCGTATAACGAGGCGGAAAAGATCGAGATCCTGAAAAAACTCGGGGACAAAAAATATAAGCTGCAACGCTCCAAGGGACTCGGAGAAAACGAGCCGGAGATGATGTGGCGGACGACCATGTGTCCCGCGACACGTCGCCTCGTCGCCGTGACTCCCGCGGATGCCGCGGAGACGGCGAGAATGTTCGATATCCTTCTCGGGGATGCACTCGCCGAGAGAAAACGCTTTATCGGCGAATACGGTCATCTGTATGTCAACGAAGCGGATATATAATGAAATAATAAGAAAAGGGGATTATAAATCATGGCAGAACTTAAAAAGAATGCACATTTTGCCGGCATTGAGGGTCCGCTGCTCACCATCGTGATGGACGGCGTGGGACTTGCACCCGCGAATGCGGCGAACGCGGTCGCGGCGGCGGATACGCCGACGCTCGATCGCTTGATGGCGACCTATCCCACATTGAAGATCAAGGCACACGGAACCGCCGTCGGACTTCCCACCGACGACGACATGGGCAACTCCGAGGTCGGACACAACGCGCTCGGCTCGGGTCAGATCTTCGCACAGGGAGCGAAGCTCGTTTCGCAATCGATCACGAGCGGGAAGATCTTTACCTCCGACACATGGCACGCCCTTGTGGAGAATGTGAAAACAAACGATTCCACCCTTCATTTTCTCGGACTGTTCTCGGACGGCAACGTACATTCGCACATCGACCATCTGAAAGCGATGATCGAGGGCGCGAAGAAGGACGGCGTGAAGCGCATTCGCGTCCACATTCTGCTCGACGGACGCGACGTCGGTGAGACGAGCGCTCTCGACTACGTTCTTCCGTTCGAAGAATATCTCGCGGCGCTCCGCGCGCAGGGCATCGATATTGCCATTGCGTCGGGTGGCGGCAGAATGCAGATCACGATGGATCGCTACGAGGCGAACTGGCATATGGTCGACCTCGGCTGGCAGACCCACGTCCTCGGTGAGGGCAGACAGTTTGCCTCGGCGGAAGAGGCGATCACCGCTTATCGTAAGGAGCTCGGCGTTATCGACCAGGATCTTCCTCCCTTTGTTATCGCGAAGGACGGGAAGCCCGTCGGTACGATCGAGGACGGCGACAGCGTGATCTTCTACAATTTCCGCGGCGACCGTGCGATCGAGATCTCCAAGGCATTCGAGGGCGGTGCGGACTTCGATAAATTTGATCGTCACCGCGTGCCGAAGGTGGTTTATGCGGGTATGCTCGAATATGACGGCGACCTTCATATCCCGAGCCGTTATCTCGTCAATCCGCCTGAGATCACCAATACGATGAGTGAATATCTTGTCGGTGCGGGCGTTCCCGAGCTCGCCATTTCCGAGACGCAGAAATTCGGACACGTCACCTATTTCTGGAACGGAAACCGCTCCGGAAAATTCTCCGAGGAGCTTGAAACCTATATCGAGGTTCCCTCCGATGTGGTTCCGTTCGAACAGCGTCCGTGGATGAAGTGCGCCGAGATCACCGATAAGCTGATCGAATGTCTCGAATCGGGTAAATATCGCTATCTGCGCGTCAATTTTCCGAACGGTGACATGGTGGGACACACCGGCTCCTTCCTCGCGACAGAGTGCTCGATGGAGGCACTCGATCTTCAGATCGCACGCCTTCTGAAGGTGGTGGATCGCTTGCATGGCGTTGCGTTCATCACGGCGGACCACGGCAACGCCGACGAAATGTACGAGATGGACAAGAAGACGGGCGAGCCGAAGCACAATAAGGACGGTAGCCTGAAGGCGAAGACGAGCCACACGCTCAATCCCGTGCCCTTCGTCATCTATGATAACTTTTACCGCGATCACTATGAGGTGAAGGCGGACGGTTCCTTCGGACTTTCCAACGTCGCCGCCACGACGGTGAACCTTCTCGGATACGATGCTCCCGAGATGTGGAACGAGTCGATGATCCGTCTGAAATGATCGTGTATTCCGAGCCCGCACCCCCGAGGCGCCGACCGCACCTCGGGGGTGCGGGTTTTCCGTTAAGCCCGAAAGGCGGAAAGTCAAGACAACATTTTGTATATGTTTGCATAAACTTGAGATACTATGAGGCAAAACGATTTGTAGCAAATGCCTACTTTTTTCTGCATTTTTCGTGTAAAATGACGGGGATTTTCGGAAAAAGAAAAAATATTCAGAAAATCTTCCCGATATTCATACTTTAGCAATAATTATCTGCTATAATTGCTCTCGCTTTTCGCATGGGAGCCGAGTGCGCGAAATGACCGCGCACGTGCTTTCGGCAAAAGACATCGAAGAACTACACGCCTCCGTCCCGCCGCGGATTTCTGCGACCGACGGAGCTTCGGCTTGCCTCATTTCAAACTCAGAAAGAAAGGGAATCGCCCGGGATGTATGCCAAGCGGTGCAGTCGCGGGCGTTTGAAAACGGTAAACAAAATGCTTCTTGAACAGACAACGGTGAAGCACAAGGTCTTCGGCGAAGGTGTTGTCACTTCTCAAAACGGAAAATATTTTACGGTGAAATTCGGCGGGGGAGAAAAAGTATTCGTCTACCCCGATGTGTTCGAACGCTTTCTTACGCTCTCCGACGGTACGGTGAGTGAGGAGATACGTGCCGACCTCGATGCGCTTCACGCTTCGAAAAAGCAATTGATCGAGGAAAAGCACAAAGAAAACGAGCGCGCAAGGACGCGTGGTATCGTCATTCCGGGAAAAGAGATCCCGCAGGAAACGAAAGAGGACGACTCGCGCGGAACCGAGGCGGAGGAAATTTGATTTTTACGCCGTCCGACAGCCGATATACCCGCTGTCGGACGGCGTTTCGGTAAAAGAATGAATATCGTTTGATGCCGCCAAGGCGGCGGAACGGGAGGGTTATGATAGGCTTAGGTTATTTATTTTCGATTCTTTATGTAGCGCTGGTCGTCGGCGCCTCGGCATTGCTCTATCGCTTCGGGGTACCGAAGGTATATACGAGAAAATTCATCCACATTTTCGTGGCGTTCGAGTGGGTGATCTTGTATCACTTCATGGGGACGAGCTTACACTTCTTTGCGGTGTGCGTTCTGTTCTTTTTGCTTCTGCTTCTCGTTTACATCAAACGGCTTTTACCGATGATGGCATCCGACGGAGAAAACGCGCTCGGCACCGTGTATTATGCCGTCGCGATGTCGGTGCTTGCTCTTATTACTTATTTTGTACCCGATCTGGCACTGTCCTTCGGCGTCGGTGTGTTTGCGACCTCCTTCGGCGACGGACTCGCCGGGACGGTCGGACAGGCGTTTCGGAAAAAGAATCCGAAGCTCTTCGGAGAAAAGACGCTGTTCGGCTCGCTGACCTGCTTTGCCGTCACGACGCTGACCTCTTTTCTCCTGTTCCTGATCTACGGCGCGCCGCTCGGTATCCTTCATGCGCTCGCCATCGGTGTTTTCGCGACGGGAGCCGAGCTTCTGACCTCGCACGGATTCGATAATATCACCGTTACCTTTGCCGCCGCGGCGCTTTCCTTCTTCTTTCTGAAAGTGCCCGAGGCAGGGAATTATCTCGTTCCGATCCTCGCGACACCCTTCGTCATTCTCATCGTTCTGCGGCGGAAAGCGCTTACTCCGGGCGGCGTCGCGGCGGCTTTGCTTCTCGATGCGGCGGTTTCCGTCGCCCTCGGCAATTTCGGCTTTTTGACCCTCTTGTTTTTCTTTGCCGTCGCCCTTTTAGCGGATGGCGTGAAGAAGGAGAAAAAAGCAAAATTCCTTGCCGCGAGAGAGGCGAAGGGAACGCGGCGGGATGCGTATCAGGTGCTTGCCAACGCGGTATTGCCCGTGGCGTCCGCGGTCTTCTATTTCGCGACGTGGAAGCCGATGTTTCTTTTGCCGTTCGTTGCGGGCATGGCGGAAGCGCTCGCCGATACCGCGGCATCCGCCATCGGCGTATTGTCTCCCGCTACGTTTGACCTCTTCCGATTCCGTCGGGGAGAGCGGGGGATGAGCGGCGGGATGTCGTGGCTCGGAACGGGCACGGCGCTTCTTTGCGCGTTTGCGCTCTCCTTTTTCACCTGCCTGTTCGGCGTCGTCTCACCGCTTAGCGCGCTGATCGCGGGCGGCGTTGCCTTCCTCGGCTCCGTGTTCGACAGCTTCCTCGGCTCGCTTTTTCAGGTGAAGTACCGTTGCGTCGTCTGTCGTCGCTTAACGGAGAAGACCGAGTGCCACGGAATGAAGACCGAGCGTGTCTCGGGTCTTCCGTTCCTCGATAACGACCTCGTCAACCTGTTTTCCTCTCTCTTCACGGTGCTTCTTTCCGTCGGCGCCTACTTCCTCTTTTTGAAATAAGAAAACCGCGGCGCTCCGAAAACTCGGGGCGCCGCGGTCCTTTAACCGCGGGCACAGCAGGCGGATAAAGTTAGCAGTACACGTTTACGAATGTCACAAAAAAGGAGGGAATGAAAACAAAACTCTTCAGCGGAAAATTAGCCGTTGGTTTTGATCGAATTCTCGTAGGACTCGATCATCTTCTTCATCGTGACACCCGTACGACCTTTACTTCTTGCACTGAGCTTTTTTAGCCATTTTTCCGTGTTTTTGCCCGTAAATATCTTGATTTCAAGCTTCGCCGTATCATCGTCGGTTAATGTGACGAAAATTTTATCTATATATTGGGCTACAAATTCATTTGAAATAACGCCCGTGCTTGCATCCCTTACCGCCGCATCAAGCCTTGCCTTGACCTCTCCGATGTGCTTGCGGTATTCCTCTTTGGTGAATAGCTGTTCCTCAAGCTCTGCGAGATTTCTTTGTGCTTCTTCTACCTCTCGGTCACAGGTGGCGGTCATAGATTTGAAATTCGCCGTTGTAATAGCACCCGTCGTAACAAGCTCGAGGAGCTTGTTTTTCTTTTGGTCGGCAAGCTCGATAATACGCTTCTGTTCTTCCATCTGCTTGGTGGTTTCGGTGTCGGCTTCCATTGACTTGAACATTTCCTCGTAGCTTGCAAGGAGTGCTTCAACGTCCACTCTCGTTTCGCTGAACACCTCGAACAAGATGGGCTTTATCTCGTCCTCGTATATTGGGAAGGATGGGCAGGCATCCGCGCCGTTGTTGATCTTATTTGAGCAGACCCATTTGGAATTGACCTTGCCATCCTTACTCTTGGATTCTCTGCGATAATATGCCGCGCCACAATGAGCGCAGTATAATTTGCCCGTCAACAAATTTGCGTGGTTGCAAATACCTTGACGGTTTTTCACATCCTCGCTTCTGCGCGCCAACACCTCGTTTGCTTTATCCCATATTTCTTCGGATACGATGACAGGTACGATTTCACCCGTTTCGTCCTTGAACATTACCCATTCTTCGGGCGGTAAGAATTTTTGCTTCTTGGTGAACATATCCACGATACGCACCTTGTTACCAACGTAATATCCCTTATACTTAGGATTGGATATGATGCCCGACATTGTGGTGTGGGCTATCTTGTTGCCGTTATAATTGCGGTAACCCTGCTCGTAGAACAGCGTTTCAAGCTGTTTCATACTGTACTCACCCGTAGCGTACAGACGGAAGAGGTCGCGTACCATTGGTGCTTGGCTCTCGTCTATGACAAGGCGTTTATCCTCTTTCTTATATCCGAAGATACGGCTATTGCCAAGCACCACGTTGGATTTAATTGCTTGCTGATGACCGAATTTCACACGCGAGGACAGCTTGCGAAGCTCGTCCTGTGCGATAGAGGACATAATCGTGAGTCTGAGTTCTGCGTCCTCATCAAGTGTGTTGATGTTATCGTTTTGAAAGAATACGCCGACTCCCCATCCGAGCAGATCTCTCGTATATTGCAAGGAGTCAAGCGTATTACGGGCAAATCGGGAGATTTCCTTCGTAATTATGAGGTCGAACATCCCGTCTTTTGCATCTGAAATCATTTCGTTAAAATGCTTTCTTTTCTTTGTGGATATGCCCGATAATCCTTCGTCAACGTAGCCGGGTACAAAAGTCCACGCTTCGTTTTTCTTTATAAAGTTTTCGTAATAAGCAATTTGGTTATCAAGTGAGTTTAGCTGTTCGTCGGTTTCCGAGGAAACACGGGCGTAATAAGTCACTCGCAGAGGAATATCGTATATTGATTTTGTTCGTAGCATTGTTCTAATACTTAATATATCCATTGTATCATCCTTTCTAAAAGTTCGTTTTATCATTATCTATCGACTTCATTATATCACATTCGACCAAATATCGCAATAGGAAAATCGAAAATAGACAAAAGATTTTTTGGCGGCGCTATGTATCGGAAGTACCTTGCGGTAACTTCCGAGGTGAATATGCTCACCTTGCATCCCTTTCGGGAGAGTGTTTCGATTTTCTAATGGCAATGAGTTCGGTCATTTTCTTATATTCCTTTTCGGAAATTGCGCCGTGTTCAAAGAGATAGCGGTTAAAATAATTCAACCATATATCTTCTGCCATACGCTTTTCGCGTTCTTCATTGGTTAAAACTTTCCCCATTCAATTACCTCGTTCTTTCATAATTTTCATAGATTATTTTCCTCCCTTCAGAAGAAAAATATACCGATAATGGAAAAGGTGTGCACACGCGGCGGATGAAGTTTGTGTTATAACAAGCCTCGTTTGCCGCCGCACAAAATGGGGCTGTCGCAATAAGAGAGAGTCCTCAAGAGAAGAAAAAGCGGTTATTCAGT
>CAVEOF010000066.1:0-9871 GCA_963617165.1 Coriobacteriaceae bacterium
CTCCGAGACCAACCGCCTCGGAGGTTTTCTGTTTATAATGAACGCGGGGTTATTTTGGGGTTACGATTTGTTTTCATGAGCGGCTTTTATTTGCGAATGTTCATCACGCTTTCAATAGAAAACGGCTGTCGCCGACAGGTTTTTCCTGTTTGCGATAGCCGTTTTTCGTTTATTTCTCTTTCCAGTCTTCGGGGAATTCTTTGGCGAGCGACGCGTTGGTATAGCGGCGGTCGCCCGTTACCTCTCGGATCACGTGAAGAAAATCGGGGATCTCCACCTCGCAATCTTCGGACGGAAGTTCCGTCTCAAGGATGCAGGAGCGGTTCTTTTGCGGATAGACGTCGATCTCGTAGGATTGATCGCCGATATAGAATAAATAGCGCGTTTTATAAACAATTCTTCTCTTTTTATCTCTTGTCAGGCGCAATTTTTCATATTCTTCGGCAGTGATCTTCTTCTCCTCCTCAATCGCGCTCATCGGAGAAAGTCGGGTCTTTATCGTCTCGGTATAGACGATTTTCCGCCCCGTTCTTCTCTTGCGGATCCTGTGAGTGACGCCCTTGGCATCGGGAAGATAGACCTGCTCGATCTTGCTTTTCCGATACCCCTTCTGTCCCCGCAAGAGGGTGACGTCTGGCATATCGATCAAAAACTTTCGCTCGGTCTCGACGGGCGGTTGCTTGCTTTCCTCACACATGGCGGATCATCCTTCCGCAAGGGACTTCTTATAGGCAAGATAATCCTCATAATTCCCCGCGCGGTCGGTGAAGCCGTCGGGGGTGATCTCGATGATACGGTTCGCGACGGTGTTCAGGATCTCGTAGTCGTGAGACGAGAAGAGGATGTTGCCGCGGAAGTTCTGCATCCCGTTGTTCACCGCGGTGATGGATTCAAGGTCGAGGTGGTCGGTCGGCTGATCGATCATCAAAAGATTGGAACCGAACATCATCATACGGGAGAACATACAACGTACCTTTTCACCGCCCGAGAGCACCTCGACCGACTTGAAGACCGCGTCGTTCGAAAAGAGCATTTTCCCGAGGAAGCCGCGGAGGTAGCTCTCCGTCTGATCCTTCGAATACTGCCGCATCCAATCGAGGATGGACTCCTTATGCCCTTCGAAGTATGCGGAATTGTCGTGCGGAAAATAGGATGTGGTGATGGAGACGCCGAATTTATATTCCCCCGCGTCCGCCTCTTCTTCCCCGTTCAGGATGCGGAAAAGATGCGTGATCGCAAGCTCGTTGCCGAGGAAGGCGATCTTATCGTCCTTGCCGACACGGAAGGTCAGGTTTTTGAAAAGAGGCTTTCCGTCGATGCTCTTCGAGAGTCCTTCGACATAGAGGATCTCTTTTCCCGGCTCGCGATCCATATCGAAGCCGATGAAGGGATAGCGACGGCTCGACGCGGGCAGCTCCTCGACCGTCAGCTTATCAAGAAGCTTTCTGCGCGAAGTCGCCTGACGGGATTTCGATTTATTGGCGGAGAAACGGGAGATGAATGCCTGAAGCTCGGCGATCTTCTCCTCGTTTTTCTTATTCTGCATTTTGATCATGCGCTGGATCATCTGGCTCGACTCATACCAGAATTCATAGTTACCGACATACATTTTGATGCCGGAATAGTCGATATCGACGATGTTCGTGCAGACGTCGTTCAGGAAATGGCGGTCGTGCGAAACGACGAGAACGGTACCGAAATAGTCGGAGAGAAAGTTCTCGAGCCAGAGCACCGCGTCAATGTCAAGACCGTTCGTCGGCTCGTCGAGCAGGATGATCTCGGGGTTGCCGAAGAGTGCCTGTGCGAGCAGGACCTTGACCTTTTCGCTCTCTTTGAGGGAGGACATCGAAAGATAGAGCTTGTCCTCGGAGAGTCCGAGTCCCTGTATCAGCTTAGAGGCATCCGACTCGGCTTCCCAACCGTTCAGCTCGGCGAATTCCCCTTCCAGCTCCGAGGCGCGAAGTCCGTCTTCGTCGGTGAAATCCTCCTTCGCGTAAATGGCGTCCTTTTCCTTCATCACCTCATAGAGGCGGGCATTGCCCATGATGACGGTATCGAGAACGGTATATTCTTCAAAGGCAAAGTGGTTCTGCTTAAGCACCGACATACGAAGCGTCGGAGGGATGATGACCTCCCCCTTCGTCGGCTCGAGCTCACCGCAAAGAATTCTCAAAAAAGTAGATTTTCCCGCGCCGTTGGCACCGATGATGCCGTAGCAGTTCCCGGGAGTAAATTTCAGATCGACGTCCTTGAAAAGCAACTGACCGCCGAATTGAAAGCTCAAGTTATTGACTGTAATCATAATTTTCTCGTTTCCGTTTTATTGTTTGCGAAGGTATCGCGCGTGGGATTTCGTCGCGTTGTCGGGGGCGACGGGATCTTGCAAGATCTTGCGGGTGTGCAGGATCACACGGAGGACGCGACGGTTCAGGCGTCGCGACGACTGCCGAACACCGCGTCGTCGAGCGCGCGGATATTCTCGAGGATATACGTCGGTTTCTTTTCGCTCTTCTCCGTGTCCGCGCGCGTCCCCTCGCCCGAAAGGACAAGCACGGTGTCCACGCCCGCATTCACGCCCGCGGCGATGTCGGTATAGACCCGATCTCCCACCATCAGGGCATCTTCCGCGGAAAAGCCGTATTTTTTCAGTGCAAGGGTGATCATCGCGGGTTCGGGCTTCCCGATAAAAAGGGGCATTCGTCCCGTCGCGCGACAGAGCATCTCGGAAAAGGAGCCGCAATCGGGCGCGTAACCGTAGGCGGTCGGACAAACGTAGTCGGGATTGGTCGCGAGATAGGGCACGCCCCGTCCGAGCAGGATGCAGGCATCCTCGAGCTTTTGAAAGGTCAGCTCGGTATCGTTGGAGGTCAGGAGGACGTCGATATCGTCCGAGAGCTCGGTCACGGCGTCGATCCCCGCGCCGCGAAGCGCCTTCACAAAAGAGCGCGTTCCCATCGCGTACACCCGCGAGCTCGGGTAGTGCTCGATAAGATAGAGGATCGTGGCATCGGTCGAGGAGAGAAAATCGTCACACGTCGAGGGGATGCCGAGCGACTCTAACTTTCTTACGTAGTCTTCGGCACTCTTTGACGAATTGTTCGTCAGAAAGAGGTATTTGCCGCCTGACGAGCGCACATGAGACAGAAAGTCAAGCGTCCCGTCAAAGAGAGTACGGTCGATATAAATGGTACCGTCCATATCCAAGAGGAAGAAGCGTTTTTCGGATAGTTCCTTCATATTTCTCATCCAAATGTATCAGAATGTAAACTATTCTTTTTATTTCGACGATTTGTGTCAGGGTTTTGCAAAAAGATCGCTTGTTTTTTTTGCGGATCTGTCTTTTTACAAAAATTCGAATTTCGGCATAAGAAAAAGAGGTCGCAAGCGAAAAATTCCGATGTCGGGTGCGACCCCTTTTCCGTGTCTCATTAGTCGTTCGGATAACCGTCGGGGTTCATGCGCTGCCAACGGGCGGCGTCCACGCACATTCTGTCGAGGTCACGCTCCGCCTTCCAGCCGAGGACGCGCGCCGCCTTCGAGGGGTCGGCGTAGCACTCCGCGATGTCGCCGGGACGGCGGTCGGTGATGCGGTACTGAACGGGAGCGCCCCATGCCTTACCGAATGCACGGATGATCTCGAGAACGGAATATCCGTTGCCCGTACCGATGTTGATGGCGTCGGCGCCGTGCATCTTTGCCGTATAGTCGAGCGCTTTCAGATGTGCGAGGGCGAGGTCGACGACGTGGATGTAGTCACGCACACCCGTACCGTCGGGCGTGGGATAATCGTTGCCGAAGACGTTGACGCACTCGAGCTTCCCTGCCGCGACCTTCGCAACGTAAGGAAGGAGATTGTTCGGAATTCCGCAGGGATCCTCTCCGATCAATCCGCTCTCATGCGCGCCGATCGGGTTGAAGTAACGGAGCAGGCAGACCGAAAGCTCGGGATTCGCGGCGGCGACGTCGGTCAGGATCCGCTCGATCATGAGCTTGGTCTCGCCGTAGGGGTTAGTGGTCGAAAGGGGGAAATCCTCGCGGATCGGCACGCTCTTCGGCATACCGTAAACGGTGGCGGAGGAGCTGAATACGATGCGATACACCTTGTGCGCGAGCATACACTCGAGAAGGTTGAAGGTACCCGTGAGGTTGTTATGATAATAGAGAAGCGGGAGACGGCAGGATTCGCCGACCGCCTTCAGTCCCGCAAAATGGATCACCGAGTCGATGGCGGGATTCTCTACGAAAACGCGATCGAGTGCCTCCTTATCAAGAAGGTCGCACTTCACGAATTTCGGTCTCTTCCCCGTGATCTTCTCGATTCTGTCGAGGACGCAAAGCTTACTGTTCACGAGGTTGTCGACGATAACGACCTCTTTCCCCGCATTCAGAAGCTCGACTACGGTATGGGAACCGATAAAGCCGGTACCGCCGGTCACAAGAATTGCCATATGTTTTTACCTTCCTTTCGTAATAGGCGTGATAAAACGAAAAAGAGCGAAAGAAATCCCCGCTCTTTTTGTCAAGTTATTACTCAGCGTAAACGCTGACCTGCTTTCTACCACCGGAAATGTGCTCGTACTTCACTTTTCCGCTGACGAGAGCGAAGAGCGTGTCGTCCGATCCGATACCGACGTTCGTGCCGGGGTGGATCTTCGTGCCGCGCTGTCTGACAAGAATGTTGCCGGCGAGAACGAGCTGACCGTCCGCCTTTTTGACACCGAGACGCTTAGACTCGGAATCACGGCCGTTCTTGGTAGAACCTACGCCCTTTTTATGGGCGAAAAATTGCAAACTGATCTTCAACATGTTTTCATACCTCCGTTTTAATTTCGGCTTGCGCCGTGCCTCGGCTCAAAGCTTCCGCTCTACCTCTTTGACGTCGAGAAACTTGTAATAGTCCTCGACGAGGTCCATCAGCTGGAAGAAATAAGCCTGTATAAGACCCGAAACGGCAAACTGCTTCTTTTCGTTCTTTTCGAACTTCGGAAGCGCCGACTTGGCAATGACCTTGATATCCCCGCTCTCGTCGTCGATGGTGTAATCCACATCGCACGCGTAGGAGACCTCGATGGCATTGATCAGGAGCATCGTCATACTCGACAGTGCGGCGCAGAGGATGTCGTCCCCCGACTCGCCGTAGCCCGTATGTCCCTGCTCTTCAAAGCCGTAATAGAAGCCGTCTGTCTTATAAAAGGTGATGGTTGTCATTCAAGCTCAACCTTCGATCTTCTCGATGCGGACCTTGGTATAGGCCTGACGATGACCGATCTTCTTCTTTTCGTTCTTCTTTGCCTTGTACTTGATCACGTCGATCTTCTTCGATTTTCCGTTCTTCAGAACTTCGGCAACGACGGTAGCACCCTCAACGCAGGGAGTGCCGATCGACAGCTTCTCACCACCGAGGGCAAGAACCTTATCGAACGTGACCTTCTCGCCTTCGGCAACGCCGAGCTTCTCAACGAAGATCTCGTCCCCTTCGGCAACCTTGTACTGCTTTCCACCCGTTACGAAAATAGCGAACATAGAAAAGCACCTCACTTTCGTGTAAAATCGCTGTGGCAGGCGTGCGAAGCACTTGAAAAGAACCTACCGACAAGCGTCACATTATTCTATCATATATTATTTATAATGTCAAGAGGTTTTCTTCGATTTTTTTGCTTTTTCAGAAAAAATCTTCCGGTTCGACCGCGGGCACGCCCTATGTGCCCGTATGACAGCGGGACAAGGTGTCTGCCCTATCGTGTGATGCGGGCGGGCTGTCGTTTTGAAGCCTTTCTGTTTTTCGCCTTTTCGTCAAGCAAAAATCAAAGAGAGAGCCACAGGGGCGAAGCCACCGCGGCTTGTGAGGTGAAAATTACTCTTTTCTGTCGTCGCAATCCCGCGCACAGTCGTCGCACTCGCCGTCGCAAAGCTCGATGCCGCCGATCTTCTCGCCGCAGGCGGGGCAGACCAGCTCGTCGGGGTCGAGCGACTCGTCAAAGCAGACGGTCTCGCCGCAGGAGGGGCAAACGACCTCGTAATATCCGTCGCCGCCTTCTTCGTCCTCGTCTTCGTCTTCTTCTTCGTCGTAATCGTCCTCGTCCTCACCGCAGTAGAAATCCTCTTCCACGGCGCCGAGGTCTTCGTCAAGCTCTTCGATATAATCGCGGAGCTCCTTGTTTTCACCTTTGAGGAAGGAGAGCTCCTCCGACATTTCGGCAAGCAGGTCGAGCATCTCGGAGATGACCTTTCCCTCGTTTCCTTCCTTCGTCACGCCGAGCCCCTCGGCAAGACCTTTGATATATGCAGCCTTTTCGGTGATGTTCATGATGTTTCTCCTTTATCTTTTTTCTGAATAAAAAAAGCGGGAATGCCCCGCTTTTTTTACGGAATGCGGGATGCCGGATTCCGAAATTATGCTCTTTCGAGATACTCGCCCGTTCTCGTATCGATACGGAGCAGATCGCCCTCATTGATGAAGATCGGAACCTTGATGACCGCGCCCGTCTCGAGGGTCGCGGGCTTCGTGACGTTGGTCGCGGTATCGCCGCGGACGCCCGGCTCGGTCTCGGTAACGCGAAGCTCCACGAAGGTGGGAGGATCTACCGAGAAGACGTTACCCTTCCAAGAGGAAATACGGCAAACGGTATTTTCCTTGACGAATTTGAAGTTGTCGCCGAGTTTGTCCTTATTCAGCGGGATCTGCTCGTAGGACTCCTGATCCATGAAGTAGTAGAGCTCGCCGTCGTTGTAGAGATACTCGAGGTCGCGACGCTCGATGACCGCATTCTCGAATTTCGCCGTGGGGTTAAAGGAAGCCTCACGGATGGCACCGGTCACGACGTCCTTATACTTCGTTCTGACGAACGCGGCACCCTTACCCGGCTTTACATGCTGGAATTCGATGACCTGATAGACCTTTCCGTCCATCTCGAAGGTCAGACCGTTCTTAAAATCGCCTGCTGTTAACATAGAAACCTTTCTTTTCGGCGGCTTTCTTTGAATTTTCAGAGAAGCACCGCACCCCGCCCGAAGCGACGCTCCGAAAAAGCGCATACCGCGCTTTTATCATACTTTACCTATTGTACTATATTTTTTTATTTTTTTCAAGGGGGAAAGAAGATTTTTTTCGTTTTTTTCGAAAAAAATCACAGAATTTCAATCAGATCCTTCGGCGAACGCGTGAAATCGTGCACGCCGTCCTTCTCGATGGCGACCATATCCTCGATACGGCAGCCGTATTTTCCGAAGAGGTAGATGCCGGGCTCCACCGTCACGATCTCTCCCGCGCGAAGCTTTCTTCCGAAGCCGCGGGTATAGAGTCTCGGGCTTTCGTGAATGTAGAGTCCGACCGAGTGACCGAGCGAATGCCCGAAGGTGCCCTTGTAGGAGGCGTCGATGATGTCGCGGGCGATCTTGTCCGCCTCACCGCAGTCCGCGCCTTCTTTCAGGTATGCCATGGCTTCCGTCTGTGCACGGAGAACGGTATGATAGACCTTTTTGATCTCCTCGTCCGCGCGTCCGATCACGACGGTACGCGTCATGTCGGAGCAATAGCCGTCGAATTTCGCACCGTAGTCCATCGTGAGGAAGCCCTTTTTCAGGGGAACGGCGCGCGGGGTGCCGTGCGGCAGGGCGCTCGCGTCACCCGAGACGGCGATGGTATCGAAGGCGAAGCCGTCCGCACCGTTTTTCCGCATGACGTATTCAATCTCCGCCGCGACCTCGATCTCGGTCATTTTCGGTGTCAGAACCTTGACGATATGCGAGAAGGCGAGGTCGGTGATGTCCTGTGCTTTCTGCATTTTCTCAAGCTCTTCGGGAGTCTTGAGCTGACGAAGCTCCTCGATCAGTCCGCCGATGTCGACGAATTCGACGGCGGGATGCGCTTCTTTATATGCGAGGTAGGCCTCATAAGAGACGAAGCCGCCCTCGAAGCCGACCGTCTTCGCAGAGGCGGCAGAGAGCTTCTCGTCGAGGAAAGCCTTCCGATCGCTCGGCATCACGACCTCAAAATCGGAGTAGGCGTTCTTCCCCGCGTTCTCGTAATAGCGGAAGTCGGTCACAAGATACGCATTCTCCTTTGTGATCAAGAGAAAGCCGTCGGTGAACGCGAAGCCCGAAAGGTAATGCTGATTCAGCTCGTCGAGCACGAGAAGTGCGTCGATGCCGCGCTCGGACAGTGCCGTGCGCAATTTTTTCAGATGATTCATTTTTTTATCAACTCCTCATAATATTGTTTCATTGCCAAAGCGTCCTCCGCCTGCGTCCCCGCGGATTCGGAGATGAAGGTCGGTGAAAGCCCGTAGCGGACGACGGTCTCCATGAGCGGCTCGAAATCGGGGCCGTATACGGTGTCTTCAAAGGTGAGATGCCGCTTTTCCCCCGCCGCCGTCCATTCGATCTTGGAAAAGTGACAGTGCAGATTCCGCGCGACCTCGTCCGACAGCTCTTCCCCGATCCGCTCGAAGACGCGGGCGTAATCCTCTGCCGTGCGGAAGACGCCGCCGCACTCGCGTGCGTTCATGTGTCCGAAATCCACGACGGGGACGAGCGCAGGGGATATCTTACAGAGTGTCAGGACCTCGTCAAGCGTACCGAGCTGATTCTTTTTTCCCATGGTCTCGAGTCCGATGGCGATCCCGTGCGTGTCCACCGCATCAAGCGTTTTCACGAGGGTATCGGCGGCGAGGCGCATTGCCTCCGACCGCTCGATCTTGGCGGCGGAGCCTGTGTGCACGACGATGGTCTTCGCCCCGAGAAGATGTGCCGCCTCAAGGCTGTCGCGAATATAGGAAATGCTTTTCAATCGCTTCTCGGGATCGACGCCCGAAAGCGAAATGAAATACGGGGTATGAAAGGACATGTGGATCCCCTCCTTCGCCGCCTCCTCACCGATGCGGGTGAGAGTCTCGGGCGACGAGGAAATTCCGTTCCCCGCTTCGTATTCATAGGCGGTGAGCCCGAAATTCCGCACGAAATGCGGTGCGTCCACCGTGGATTTTCCTCCCGCGAGGCGGAACGCGTTGCCGTTCCCTCCGGGGCCGAAAAACGGATTCATTTTCTGTGTTTTTTCTCCCATCTTTTGAGGATCGGGCGCTCGAGGCGCCGTTTGAATCTGGTCAGAAGGTCGCGCTTGTCCCGTATCGGCGGAACAAGATAGGCGCGAAGCCCCGCGAGGTGTGCGGCGAGCACGTCGGTGAAGATCTGATCGCCCATGAGCGCGGTCTCGCGTGAGGTTACGCCAAGCGTGCGCATGGCGCGCCGAATGAATTTGCCGAGCGGTTTTCTCGCCTTGCAGAAGGCGGGATAGCCGAGCGTGCGGTTGAAGCGGGAGACGCGCTCTTCGTTGTTATTGGACACGAAGGCGACGCCGATCCCCGCGTCCGTCAAGGACGCAAGCCACGTGCGGACCTCTTCGCCCGGCTCGGGATTCTCATAGGGCTCCAAGGTATTGTCAATGTCGAGAAGCAGTGCCCGCACGCCCGAAGCACGCAAAAAGCCCGCATCGACGTCGCGAAAGCTCTCAAACCGTTCGTTCGGCATCAAAGAAAATCGCATGGCACCCCTCCCTTACATTTCATATTATTGTAGCATATTTTTTCCCTTTTGGCAAGAGTGCGAACGAAAAAAAGCTGAGCACGGCGGATTTTTTTCGGATTTGTCGACATTTCCTTCGCATGTCGGCGGCGGCTTTCTCCCCTTCCCGATTTTTTTGAAAAATTTTGCGTTTTTCTATTGACAAATCCTTCGGGATGTGCTATGATAATAAAGCTGTCAATTGAGAGCGATTTCAAGTGACGAGAAGCAAAAACGACGCGAGTGTAGTTCAATGGTAGAATTCCAGCCTTCCAAGCTGGCCGCGTGGGTTCGATTCCCATCACTCGCTCCA
>CAVEOF010000067.1:0-9845 GCA_963617165.1 Coriobacteriaceae bacterium
CCAACGCAAGAATTAAGACCAATTCTTAATTCATAATTCATAATTCTTAATTCTTCTTCATCAAGATCCTTTCCGTCGCATAGAAAAGCAATGTACCGAGCACGCCTGCCGTGACCACTTCACCAATCCCTACGGTCAGCGCGAAGTACGGGTATGAGGCAAAGCTCTCCTCGGCGCCCGCACACAGAATGATCACGGCGGGGACGATCAGCATGTTCGCAAGCACGGTCGGGAGGGGGAGAAGCCATTTCTTTTTGAATTTCCGCAAAAGATAGGTGCCGAACGCGCCGATGAGGGTCGCGATCGAGCCGAAGATAATGTCCCAGATGGCGGAGCCCGTCAGAAGATTGGCGAGCGCGCACCCGATGAACAATGCGGGGATCGCCTCGGGGAAAAAGGCGGGAAGCACGCAGAGCGCCTCGGAAATGCGGAACTGGATCGCTCCGGAGGAAAGTCCGACGAGGAAGGAAAGATAGGTCAGAACGACGTAGAGCGCCGCGATCAAACCCGCGCGCGTGAGTTGTTTTGTTTGCATTTTCATGAAATACTCTCCATAGTTTTGTTGTTTTGCCCGAAGTCGGGCGCGGTGAGGATGGTCGCGAACTCACCGGAAAAATTATCCCGCCTTGCCGCACGGCGGGAGCGAACCACGATTTTTTCCCGAATCTCCCCCGCCTGCAAGAAAGCGGCGGTAGCAAAAATCCGCAGGATGCTGTATAATGAAAAAGAGAAGTCGGACGGGACGGGAGGGGTAGGTATGGAACTGCTTTTCATCAGCGATTCCAAATTGAAGGTCATGCTGACCGAAGAGGATATGCGACGGTACGATCTGAATGCCGAAAAGGTGGATTACGACAATACCGAGACGCGCCGCGCGTTTTGGGAGATCCTCGACGAGGCAAAGCACCGCACGGGCTTCGACGCGGCGAGCGATAAGGTCCTGATCCAGCTCTATCCGTCGAGAGACGGCGGGTGCGAGCTGTTCGTGACGAAGCTCGGGTTGATCCCGCCGCTCGCCGAAAAGACCATCGCAAGATCCAATCGCGTGACGATGCTCGCGGCGAGACGCGGCGTGTACGCGTTCGGAAGACTTGCCGATCTGATCCTCGCGTCGCGCGCGGTCGCGGGCGTGCCCTCCGTCAGGGAAAGCGATGCCTATTTCGCCGACGACGGGCGGTATTATCTGCTCGTCGAGGAACGCGGCGGCAAGAACGAAGGCGTCGACGGGGCGTCCCGCCTGCTCGAATACGGAGAATCCGTGCCGACGACGCTCGCCGATTACATACGGGAGCACGGTGCCTGTCTTGCCGAGAAAAACGCGATTTCGCGCTTTGCCGCACTCGCGGCGGAGAACTGAACCTCTCGGCGCTTACTGCTTCTTTTCGATCTCGTCCATCATTGCGACGCGGATGGCGTGTCTTCCGCCCTCGTAGTCGTTTTCGAGGAACGCGTCGAGAATGTCGAGCGCGAGGCAGGAGCCGATCACGCGGGCGCCGAGGCAGAGCACGTTCGCATCGTTGTGGCGGCGGGTCATTTTCGCCGAATAGGTGTCACCGCAGACGGCGGCGCGCACGCCGTTGAATTTGTTGGCGCACATCGACATGCCGATGCCCGTCCCGCAGACGAGAATGCCGAAGACCTTGTCGGGTGCCTTCTGTACGTTTTCCGCTACCGCGGAGGCGAAGACGGGGTAATGGCAGGAGGCTTCGGAGTCCGTGCCGCAGTCGGTGACCTTGTAGCCCTGTTCGATGAGGTGAGACTTCAGCTCCTCCTTGAGACGGTAGCCTGCGCTGTCCGCGCCGATAAAGATGTTGCGTTTTTCCATGGGATGCCTTTCTGTATATGTTTTTTTGAAAAAAATAGCCTTGAAAGCCCGAACCCTTGAAAGCCCAAAGCTTCGAAAACCCGAGACGGACGATCTTTGAAAGCGCGTTAAGACAACGCGCTTTTCTCTTTTTCGAGCCGTTCGCGCTCCGCTTGCGGGAGCCTCAAATATACGGGGCGAAGTGCTTCGTCGCCGACATAGTGCCCCGCAAGGTAATTGCGGTAGGCGACGCGCCCGACCGAGACGGCATTTTCCTCCGCGAGAACGGGCGGGGGAGGGATGGCAGGAATATTCGCCGCTCGGAGCGCCGAAAGCACCGCCGCGGCACCGTCGCCGACGGGACAGACCGTCTCCGTCGTGTCGCGAAGCTCCTCGACGAGCGCGTCGATCGCGACGGCATGATCGGGGGAGAGCCTAACGGGGATCCCGTCCTGCGAGCGGAAGGTCGCGGTGTAGACCTGCGCGCGCCGCGCATCCATGACGGGAAGCAGAAGCCCCGGCAGTCCCGCGAGATTCTCCGCGAGCGCCTCGAGCGTGGAAACGCCGACGCAGGGAACCCCGCGCCCGAAGGCAAGCCCCTTCACGAGCGCGGCGCCGATGCGCACCCCCGTGAAGGAACCGGGACCCGCCGAGACGGCGAACAGCCCGATGTCCGAGAAGCCGAGGGACAGGGACGCGAGCATGTGCTCCGCCATCGGCAAAAGCAGCTCGCTCTGCGTCCGCCCCGCGTTGATCTGATAGGAGGCGACGGCGCGGTCGTCCGATAGGATGGCGGCGGAGGCGACCTTCGCCGTGCTGTCAAAAGCGAGAATGTACATGATTACTCCTTTGCGTGAATGTGCAGACGGTCTGCAAGCGGGTCGGGAACCTCGATGTCGATCTTCCGTCCCGTCTCGGCATCCGTGCGCGAGATCGTCACGGTGATGCGCTCGTCGGGGAGCAACCCGCCGGCGCGCTCCGACCATTCCGCGAGCAGATACCCGTCGCGCGTGAGATATTCTTCGTATCCGACGGAGAGAAGATCGTCTTCGTCCGCAAGACGGTACATATCAAAATGGAAGACGGGGAGCTTCCCGTCCCGATACTCGTTGACGACGGTGTAGGTCGGGCTTTTCACCGCACGGATCCCGAGCGCGCGGCAAAAGCCGCGGGTGAAGGCGGTCTTCCCGACGCCCATCTCACCGTCGAGCGCGATCATCATGCGATGAATACCTGCCTTGTTGAGAGAGGAGGCAAGCTCCGCTCCGACAGTTTCCGTCATTTCCGTTGAATCGGAAGAGAAAGTGATCGTCATAATTCCTCTTTTGAAAAGAAATTTTTACAAAATTCCCGATAAATACGAATCCTTCCCGTCTCCGAGCAGGAATTCAAGCTGCTTCTCGTAAGCGGCTTTCGCCTTCGGATCGGGCGCCGTACGGAGCACGGCGCGAAGAAGCGTATTCTTCGGCGTGTCTTCGGGGTCGGTCAGCTCGACTGCCGAGACGCGGTAGCCCTCCACCTCGAGCTTTGACAGGCGGAGCGCGTCGGTCAGCACCTCGGCGAGCTTGCCGCGCAGATGCGGAAAGCGCGTCACAAAGGAGAGCGACGAAGCCGCAAGCCGCGTCGAAAGATACCGATGACAGCAGGGAGTCGAAAGAATGACCGTCGCGCGCAGACGGGCGGCGGTGTCGAGCACGATGTCCGTCGCAATGTCGCAGGCGTGAAGGGAAATGACAAGATCGACGCGCCCCTCCTTCGGCAGGTCGCGGATATCCCCGACGAGAAAGCGCATCCCGCGATAGGAAAGGGAAGCGGCACAGCGCTCGCAATACGCGATCACGTCCCGTTTTCTGTCCATGGCGAGCATGTCGACCTCCCGTCCCTTGTTGACGGTCAGATAAGCATACACGGCGAAGGAAAGATAGCTCTTCCCGCAACAGAGGTCGTAGACCGTGAGCACCCCCGTTTCGGGCAGGTGCGGATAGATCTCCTCAATCTGCTCGAGAAAGCGCTGGATCTGACGGAACTTCCCCTGCATCTTGTCGTGGACACGTCCGTTTTTATCGCTGATGCCGAGGGCGAGAAGAAAAGGCTCGCTCCCGCTTAAAATATAATTCTTTTGCTTGTCGAGCGACTCCACGGCGCTGACGAAGGCGGGCGTTTCTCCCGAAAGACGGCGGGCGAGCTTGTCCGCCCCGAGGAGCGTGACGCCTCCGTCCTTTGCACGCTTGTATTCCGCGTCGCCGAGGGGCGTCAGAAGGTTGCATTGACGGTAGAGCGCGAGCAGTCCGCGCACTTCCGCCTCGACATCCTCTTCCTTGATATTCCGTTGTGCGACCGTGTCGCCCCGCGTCTCTTCAAGCGCGAGGATGCGCCGTCCGCGGTGGGCGCAGAGTCTGCCCGATACCTTCGGTATCTCTCCCCCCTCGGGACGGGAAAAGGCGAGGCGGCGCAAGGCTTCCTTGCGGAACGCCGCGAGGACGAGGGAGGCAAAATCAAGACTCATGATCGTCCGTGCGGCTCTCGCCGTTCTCTTCTTCCTTTTGCTTGCCGAAGCTGAACTTTCTCTCGGTGCGGTCGGAGATGCGCTGAAGATTGCCGCGGTGCGAGTAGACGATCAGACAGGCGATCAGAATGGTGGAAAGCGCGATCAGCCCGGGCATCGGACTCCCCGCGAACATCACCTTAAAGGTGCCGTAGACGGTAACGGGGTACATGACCGCGACGCTGACCGACGCGAGCGAGACGTATTTGCTCAAAGCGAGCACGCCCGCAAAGAGCAAAAAGAGAATGGCAAAGGGGATCGGCGTGAGGATCAGCGCCATCGTCGCCGTGACGAGCACGCCCTTGCCCCCCTTCATCTTGTAATACACGGGGTAGACGTGCCCGACGACGGCGAAGAGCCCCGCAAGGTACGGTCCCTCCGAGGTCGCGATGCCGCCGACGTAACCGAAGCCGAAGAGCGCTCCGCCGATCAGGACGGCAAGTCCCGTCTTGACCGTATCGCCCGCGAGGGTGAAGAGCGCCGCCTTTTTCCCGTAGGTGCGCATGACGTTCGTCATTCCCGCGTTCCCGCTGCCGTGCGAGCGGATGTCGTCGTGATAGAAGACCTTGGAAAGAATGATGGAGGGATTGATGCTTCCGAGCAGGTATCCCGAAGCAATGGTGACAAGCAGAAGGGAGAGAAAAAGTGCATAGTAAGGAAAGGGCTTCGTCTCGGCAGTGATCTGCCAGACGTTCAGAAGGTAGGTGAAAAGCCCGCCGACGTTCAGAGAATACATATAACTATCCTTTCGGTAGGGATCTCGGGGTCGTTTGACGCCCATACAGTAAATTATACACGCAAAAGAAGGGAAAGTCAAGAAATATCTTGCAATTTGCGCCGAAATGCGATATAATAGGAGAAAAGACAGTCGGGAGGACGGAATGAAAGAAGAAATTCGCGCTTTTTTCAGGGAAGAGGGGATCGAGTGCGCCGAGGCGCTTTCCTTTTCCGACGTGCGCGTGATCGCGCCGCATATTCTCGCCCGCGCCTCCTTTTCGCCGAAGAGCGTGCTCGTCTTTCTCCTGCCGTATTACGCCGGGGAGACGGACAACCTCTCCGTCTATGCCGCCGCAAGGGATTATCACATCGCCATCCGTGAGGTCACGGGGCGCCTGATCTCCCGCCTCTCGGCAGGCTTTCCGGGGTCGCACAGCGCCGGCTTCGGCGATTCTTCGCCGATCGACGAACGGCACGCGGCGCTTGCCGCGGGGCTCGGGATCCTCGGCGACAACGGGCTTCTGATCGAGAAGGAATACGGCACCTACGTTTTTATCGCAGACATCCTGACCGACATCCCCCCAGAGACGCTCGGCGCGATCCTGCCGAAAGAGCTTGTCCGTTGCGAGGGCTGCGGCGCCTGCCGTCGTGCCTGCCCGACGGGAATTCTGCGCGGGGAGGGGGAGGACTGCCTTTCCGCCGTGACGCAGAGAAAGGGAGAGCTGACCGAGGACGAGATCGCCATGATGAAAAAGTATCGCACCGTATGGGGTTGCGACCTCTGCCAGAGCGCCTGCCCGCATAACAAAGCGCCGAAGCCGACGCCGATCTCCTTTTTCCGCGAGGAAAGGATTCCGCATCTCTCCCGTGAGATCCTCGATGCGATGGATGGAAAAACCTTCCGTGAGCGCGCCTTCGCGTGGCGAGGCAGACGGGTGGTAGAGCGCAATCTCGATGCGCTCGGATTTGATAAATGACAACGATGATTTACTAAAAGTGAGGTTTTTATGAACATTCTTGTGACGGGAGCCAAAGGCTTTGTCGGAAAAAATCTTGTCGCCGCACTTGAAAATATCCGTGACGGCAAGGATCGCACGCGCGGGATCTCTTCCGATCTCGACATTTTTTCCTACGACCTCGATACCGACCCCGCGCTTCTCGACGGCTTTTGCCGCGACGCGGATTTCGTCTTCCATTTGGCGGGGGTGAACCGCCCCGAGAAGGAGGAGGACTTCATGCGGGGGAACTTCGGGTTTACCTCGACGCTTCTCGATACGCTGAAAAAATATCACAACCGCGCACCCGTCATGATCTCCTCCTCGATTCAGGCGCGCCTCGACAATCCGTACGGAAGGTCGAAGCGGGCGGGAGAGGATCTCGTCTTCGCCTACGGACGGGAGACGGGGGCAAAGGTGCTCGTCTACCGCTTCCCGAACCTTTTCGGGAAGTGGTGTCGTCCGAATTACAACAGCGTGATCGCTACCTTCTGTTATAATCTTTCGCACGACCTTCCGATCCGCGTCAACGACCCGACCGTGACGCTCGAGCTTCTTTATATCGACGACCTTGTCGACGAGCTGTTGCTCGCTTTGAAGGGGGAAGAGCATACGGTGACGGAGGAGGGGAAGACCTTCGCGACCGTGCCCGTGACCCATCGCGTCACCCTCGGTGAGATCGTCGATCTTCTCACCGCGTTTACCGAACAGCCGAAGACGCTCAACATGCCGAAGATCCCGAGCGGCTCCTTCGAAAAGAAGCTCTATTCCACCTATCTTTCCTATCTCCCGCCCGAGAAGGTCGCCTTCCCGCTGAAAATGAATGTCGACGGGAGGGGGAGCTTCACCGAGCTTTTGCGCACCGCGGACGCGGGACAATTCTCGGTGAACGTTTCGAAGCCGTCGATCACCAAGGGGGAGCATTGGCACAATTCCAAGTGGGAATTCTTCATCGTCGTCTCGGGACATGCCCTCATCGAGGAGCGGAAGATCGGGAGCGACGAGGTGCTGAAATTCGAGGTCTCGGGAGAGAAGATCGAGGCGGTGCATATGCTTCCGGGCTATACGCACAATATCATCAACCTTTCGGACACCGAGGATCTCGTTACCCTCATGTGGGCGAACGAGCCTTTTGACCCCGCACACCCCGATACCTTCGGCGAGCGCGTGGAAAAAGAATAAGAAACGGAGAAAAGACCATGGAAATGAAACTCGATTACTCTGACGTCCACTTCCGGAACAACGGGAAGCTGAAGCTTCTTATCATCGTCGGTACGCGCCCCGAGATCATCCGCCTTGCCGCGACGATCCGCAAATGCCGCACCTACTTCGACTGCCTGCTCGCGCACACGGGACAGAATTACGACTATAACCTGAACGGCGTTTTCTTCCGCGACCTGAAGCTTCGGGATCCCGAGGTGTATATGAACGCGGTCGGGGACGACCTCGGCGCGACGGTCGGCAATATCATCAACTGCTCCTATAAGCTGATGTGCGCCGTGAAGCCCGATGCCCTCCTGATTCTCGGCGACACGAACTCCTGCCTTTCCGCCATCGCGGCGAAGCGGCTTCACATTCCCATCTTCCATATGGAGGCGGGGAACCGCTGCAAGGACGAGTGCCTTCCCGAGGAGACGAACCGCAGGATCGTGGACATCATTTCGGACGTGAACCTCGCGTATTCCGAGCACGCGCGCCGCTACCTTGCCGATTGCGGACTGCCGAAGGAGCGCACCTACGTGACGGGCTCTCCGATGGCAGAGGTCCTGCACGAGAATCTTGCCGAGATCGAGAAGAGCGATATTCTCACCCGCCTCGGTCTGACGCCGAAGGGGTATATCCTTCTTTCCGCACACAGAGAGGAAAACATCGACACCGATAAGAACTTCCTGTCTCTCTTCGGCGCCGTCAACCGCCTTGCCGAGACCTATGATATGCCGATCCTCTATTCCTGCCATCCGCGGAGCAAAAAGAAGCTCGAGTCCACGGGCTTCAAGCTCGATCCGCGGGTCATCCGTCACGATCCCCTCGGCTTCCATGACTATAACTGCCTGCAAATGAATGCGTTCGCGGTCGTTTCGGACTCGGGGACGCTTCCCGAGGAGTCCTCGTTCTTCACCTCGATCGGGAAGCCCTTTCCCGCCGTCTGCATCCGCACGTCGACCGAGCGCCCCGAGGCGCTCGATAAGGGGTGCTTCCTCCTCGCGGGCATCGACGAGGCGTCTCTCCTCGGCGCGGTAGAGACCGCGGTCGGGATGAACGCGGCAGGGGACTTCGGAATTCCCGTTCCCGATTACGTCGAAGAAAATGTATCGACCAAGGTCGTGAAGATCATCCGCTCCTATACGGGCATCGTCAATAAGATGGTCTGGAGAAAAGATAGCTGACAGAATATATAAAAAACATTTTCCGCCACGTCCCGAGCCTTGCCTCTGAGAAGTGCCGAAAAATGTCTCGCTTTCGAAATATACGAAAATAACAAGCCCGCGTTGAACGTGTCCGAAGCCTCACCTTCAAACATGTGAAAGATAGCAAATGACAAACGAACGCACCGAAAAACGCCCCCTGCCTCCGCACTACCGCAGAGACAGGGGGTGTTTTCGGACTCAAAAAGCCCTTCGGTTGTTCTTCGCTTTTTGTGGAAATAGTTTTTGACCACTTGACAAACGGAGAGGAATCGAGTATAATAGCAATGTACCTGTCAGGAAAAGTATACCTTTCCTGACAGGTATTTTTTATGCATTTTTTGCCCTTCCTGCGCCGTTTTTCATGCAGGAAAAGGTTGTCAGGAAAGGTATACTTTTCCTGACAAAAAAGGAAGGCTTTCTCTATGAAAAAACTGTTGCATCTTCTGACTCCGATTCTTTTGGCGCTGACCCTGCTTCTTTGCATGGTGGCGTGCGGGAACACGGAAGAAAAGGAACCGGTCGAATCTGGCATTTACACCCTGAGCACGGCATATGAGGTCGCGGTGAAAAACGGCTTTGACGGCACGCTTGCCGAGTTTGTCGAGTCGATCCGCGGACTTGCCCTCGAATTCCGCACGAACGACACGACAATTCAGTGGCGCTATGAGGGCACCGAGACATGGTATGACCTCGTAGCCATCGAAAAACTCGTCGGACCGAAGGGTGAGAAAGGTGACACTGGCGCCCAAGGCGAGAAGGGCGAAAAAGGTGACACGGGAGCGCAAGGTGCCCAAGGAGAAAAGGGCGAGAAAGGCGATACCGGAGCGCAAGGTGCCCAAGGAGAAAAGGGAGAAAAAGGTGACCCCGGTGCTCAAGGTGACACAGGCGAGCAGGGGCTTTCGGCATACGAAATTTTCAAAAAGCACTACCCCGAGTACACGGGCACCGAAGAAGAATGGATCCTCGCAATCGCCACGTCTAACATGTGCGCATTGTTCGGTCACAAGTGGGACGACGGCGTGATCACGACTCCCGCGACCAAAGGCGCCGACGGCGTAATGACCTATACTTGCTCTGTATGTAATGGGACGAGAACCGAAGCAATCCCCAAGATCGAGGTTGCCGAGGCAGAAATCTATACCGTCGACGGCGTACAGTATGTAAAGTACGGCAAGTATCCGCAGTCGCATGTCGGCGATGAAGCCTTGATTCGGGCGTTAAACGCCTTGACCGAGCCGAACGCCCTCGGCTATTATGAGTATGAAGGCAAGGAGTACGCTAAGATCACGGCAAAGCCGAAATACTACGGTGCACAAACATCCACCAACAAGTATGGCGAAACGGAAACCCATACATATCGATATAGCGACGGCGTG
>CAVEOF010000068.1:0-9596 GCA_963617165.1 Coriobacteriaceae bacterium
CGAGGTTCTTTCTGTGTCATTACTTTTTTTCTAAGTGTTGCACTTATATTGTAAACCCACAATTCTTAATTTTCAAATTACGGTCGTTTTCTGACATCCGTCACCACGGCGACTCCTCCCGCCACGCGAAACGCGACCTCATATTCGCCGTAGTCCGAATAATAAATGCGGTCGTCGTCCTCTTGATAGGCGGGACGCGGGTCGTGCCGGAGGATCGTGAGGAATACCTCGAGGATGTCTTCGGGCACCCCTTGCGCAAGCTCCTTCGGGAAGTCGACGCGGAGCGCGTGATCTCTCACCCCGTCGGAAAAGCCGCCCACCGCCTCGGGATGCGCATCGGTGTAGGCGAGATACGGCTTGATGTCGTAGATCGGCGTCCCGTCGAGGAGGTCGGCGCCCGCCACCCGCAGGACGGGACCCTCGGGGCGACAGTCCACCCCGAGAAGGCGCACGGAGGAGAGCCCGATCGGGTTCGGACGGAAGGGAGAGCGGGTGGCGAAGACACCGACCCGACGATTTCCACCGAGCCGCGGCGGCCGCACCGTCGGCGACCATCCCTCCCGCTTCGCCTCGGAGAATTCCCAGAGGAGCCAGAGGTGCGAGAAGCCCTCAATGCCGCGCACCGCCTCCGCTCGGTTGTAAGGGGGCAGAAAAACGATCTCTCCAATCGCCTCGTCCGCAATTCCGCTCTGCCGCGGGATCCCGAATTTTTCTTTGTACCCCGTTCGTATCGTCGCGATGATCTTCATCGGTTCTTCCGACATTTGACGTTCGTTTTCCTTGATATCGTAAACTTCACTTCACATTGTGAAGACGAAAGATCTGCTTCGGGAGGAAGGACGGCTCCATGAGAAAGATCCTCTCATCCGTCTTTCCTTCAAAATCTCCGTTGAAGGCAAGCGCCATACCGCCCGTCGTGTAGATGTGATACCGCCCCGTTGCTACGGGCGAAAGACGGAAGTCGTCTCCCACCTCCCCGAAGGTCAGATACTTCCCGTCGGGTGTTACGGTAAGATAGCTGCCGTCCGCAAGACGGATCTTTGTGAGCCCGTCTCTCGAGCACTCGAGTGAAAAGCTGTCCGCCACGTCGGAGAGCACGAGCCGATCGCCCTTTTTCGCAAGATAGTTTGTTCTCGGCGAAAGATCCCAGACGTTCGGCGCCTCGATGATAAAGGGCTCGTCGAGCTTCACCGTGAAATAGTCCTTCGTCGGGATCCATACCGTGAGAAGGGAACGCTCGTCCCACGTTCTGCCCGCGTGCTCGTAGTCGATCATCGGGATCTCCCGACCGTCCGCGGTCGTGACAAGGCAGGCGACCGTATGCTCTACCTCACACGCCGCATCGGGACGACAGGGGACGAAGCCCTCTTCGTCGGGCGCAAAGGTGAGCGCCTCCTCAATCTTTCCGGGAAGCCTCGCATCCCGCGCGAGGGTGATCGGACCGCGCGTCAGCGCCACATGGTAAAACGCGTTTTCGTCGGTCGCGTCGGGGAGCGCATGATGGAGCTTGGTCCGCATGTCGAGCGTCAGGACGATCTCCTCCCCGGGACGGAACGCGCGACGGATATGCGCGTATTCTCCCGCAGTGACCGCCATATCTTCTCCCGCGACGGTGAGCACCGTCCGCGCCGAGAAGGCGGGGATCCTGAGCGTGAGGTCGAATTCGGGCGTCGCCTCGTCAAAGGAGATGCGCACATCCCCCGTTACGGGATAATCGGTCGTCATCCGCAGCGTGACCTCCTCACCGTCAGGCAGAGGAAGGCGCACCGTCATCGGTGCATACAGATTGAGCACGGCACCCTCGGGCGACGCCATCACCGCCACCTTGCCGAGAAGCCCGAGTCCCGCAGAGCCGATGCAGGCACAGCAACCGTAAAAGCTGCCGTCCGCCATGACCTGCTTTCCACCGACACCGCGGAGCCGCGTGTTGAAGAGCAGAGGACTGTAACTGTCGAAGGGAAGATTCCCGTTGCGCGCATCCTTACGGAAGTTGATGGATCCGAGCATCGCATTGTAAAGAGAAGTTTCCATTTCGTCGGCATATGCCGCATCTCCCGTCAGACAAAGCAGCTGATAGCAGAACTTCATCCACGTCACGGTGACGCAGGTCTCCTGCATCGCACCGTCGTATTTCGTGTTCGCCTCCCGCACGATGGTGTGGTCGAACAGCTCGTGCGTGCACCCCGCGGAGCCGATGACGGAGATCTCGGTCAGACGGACGCGCTTTGCGAAATTGACCACCGCCCGCCGCCACTTTTCGATGCCCGTCACGCGATAGTATTCGAGGAGTCCCTCAAAACAGCTCATCATCTCGTACGCCTTGACGACGGGATAGTCGTGCGGGTCGATCCTGTCCTCGGCGGCAAGCTCGAAGAGGCTAAGCTCCGGGGTGTCGATCACACCGCAGTCGACGATATAGGTCGCAAAGTCCAGATACCGCTTCTCCGAGGTCAGCTGATAGAGCCTGACGATCGGCTCGAGAAGGGAAGAGGAATTCATGCCGAGCCAGTGGTCGGACGCCTTCGTGATCGGAGTCTTGCCCTCCTCCCGCCTGCCGAGCGTCGCGATCATATAGTCCGCCTGACGGCACATCGAGTCGGTGATCTCTGCGGCAAACGCCTTGTCGCGGCAGATCTCGAGGAAATACTGCATCCCGAGCAGAACGTATTTTCTCGCCCAGATGTCCCACCCGTGGTACTGCCCCTCGACCGAGTAGGTGGAGATCCTGCCGAGCGCGTCCTGCGTGCTCATCATGTCGCGCACCGTGTCGGAGAGCACACGGTAGAGCGTCGGATTCTGCGTATAGGCATAGACGAAGCACGCACCGCGCATCATCTTGCCCCAGTATTCTCCCCGCCAGCCGTGGTCGGCGTCGTCCGCCTTCGGGTCGGTGTCACGGAACTGGGTGACGAACTTTTCCCAAAGCGGGGCGTCGAGAAGCTGATAGTCCTCGATGAAGCGGACGGCATCGTCAAGCTCGCCGCGCATTCGGATCGACCCCTCCCCGAGGGAGAAGAGTCGGTCGGTCGAAAGCCTGCCGCTATAAAAAGGGGAATGCTCGTAAAGGCGCAAAAGCGCTGTCGATCTCATGGGTAAACCTCCAAAAAATATTGAAAAACCAAATCTTAAAATCGGAAAGCACCGAAGTACTTTCAGTATACCGCATCGCGCGAAAAAAGTCAAGGTCCGATCCTAACATTTCTAACATCCGATCCCACCTTTCAGAAGGAGAAACGGTATCGGAATTGCGACGGCGTTACTCCGACCGCCCGTCGGAACGCCGTGCGGAAGTATTTCACGTCGGAGAACCCGCACATCGAGGCGATCTGCACGTGTGAAAAATACCCCGCCTCGAGAAGCGCCTTCGCCCGCTCGATGCGCAGGGCGTCGAGCACCTCCTTCGGTGAACCGCCACCCGCCTCGGCAAACCTCCGACGTAAGAGCGCCGTGCTGACGCCGAGCGCCCGCGCCGCCTTCGCTACGGTCAGCTCCGCCTCGACGAAGTGACTCGCAAGATATTCCTTCGCACGCAGAACGGTGTCGCTCGGCTTTGCCCCCGCCCCCTCTGCCGCGAGCACCGAAAGGATCTCATACAGGATCGCCGACGCGCGGTAGTAGTAGCCGACATCCCTCTTTTCGTAGATCTCGTATGCCTCGGTGAAGCGATCGGCGAGCACCGCCACCCGAGGGGAAGAGAAGCCCTCGAGCCGCCCCTCCGATTCCCCCACGACGAGGAAATGAAAGACGATGAGCGTCTCCTCCTCCCGTCTTACGGCATCGTAGTCCGCCCCCGACGGCACAAGGAGCACGTCCCCCGCCGCCATATGCACGCGCTCCCCGCGAAAGCGCGTCTCACTCTCTCCCGTCAGGCGGAAGGAGAGCGCGGAGAAATTGCGCGCCCCCGTATGCCACCTCCCGCGCGGAAGGGTGATCTTCAGAATGTCGAGCAGCTTGACCGCCGTTTTTTGAAGCATCCGTATATCCTCCGTTTCTTTTGTTCTGCCTACTCGAAGATTCTATCTTTTGAAAGCCAAACCCAGTATATCAGAAAAAGTAGCGAAAATCAACCCTTTGATAGCGAATTTAAGGTTGATTTGTAGCGAAAAATGGATTATCCTTGTAATATCCCATGAAAAAACGGAAGGAGACCCGTCAAAATGGAAAAGGAAAAAATTCTGCAAAGCATCCGCGAGAACCGCGAGCTTCTCGAAAAAAGAAATGCCGAAGGCATCGAAGCCTATCGCAAGGGTAGCTTCATCCTGCATCTGCCGAACCGTGAAGCCTCCCGCGTGAAGGTAAAACAGCTTCGCCACGCCTTCCGCTTCGGAACGACGGCGTTCATGCTCGGAAGCTTTGAAGCCCCGGAAAAAGAAGAAAAATACAAACAATTATTTGCAAATATATTCAATCTTGCAATCGTCCCCTTCTATTGGTCGGATCTCGAACCCGAGGAAGGGAAGCCGCGCTTTCACCGTGACAGCGTGAACGTCTACCGCCGTCCCGCGCCCGATATCGTCCTTGACTTTTGCAGAGAGTATCACCTCGAGCCGAAGGGGCATTGCCTCGTCTGGAATCATTTCGTCCCCGCATGGCTTGAAAAATATACGCAGGACGAGCGCCGCGCGATCCTCGAGCGCCGCGTGCGTGAGATCGCGGAAGAATACGCCGACAAGATCCCCTCCTTCGACGTCGTGAACGAGTCGGCGACCAATTACCGCCGCGGCAAAGAGTCCCTCTTCCCCGAGTACGATGAGTACGGCTTCCGTCTCGGCGGAAAGTACCTGCCGAACAATATCAAGATCGCAAACGAGGCGAACCTCGCCGTCTGGGAGAACTACCGCACGCAGGGCAAATACATGGCGTTCCGTATGCAGCTCCGCGAGTTTTTGCCGAAGAAGCTTCCGATCGACGAGATCGGCATCCAGTACCACATTTTCTCCCGCACCGAGGAGATGGCGGAGGACGGATGGCGGGACGGCTATCTGAATATGAAGAATATGCTCGAGATCCTCGACCTCTACGAGGAATTCGATCTCCCGATGCACATCTCCGAGATCACGATCCCCGGCTCGGGACGCGTGGCGGAGAACGAGGAGGTGCAGGCGGAGATCGTCGAGACGCTCTATCGCACGTGGTTCGCGACAAAGCACATGAAGAGCATCGTCTGGTGGAACCTCGTCGACGGCTACGCCGCCTACGCTCCCCTCGGGAGCGACGAGGGGGAGAACCGCTATGGCGGCGGACTTGTCCGCTTCGACATGACGAAGAAGCCCGCTTACAAGGTCCTCGATCGCCTCATCAACCACGAGTGGCACACCGAGCTTGCGTGCACCTGCGACAGCGGCGAGCTCACCTTCCGCGGCTTCTTCGGCGATTACGAGATCACCGTCGAGGACGCGCACGGCACGCACACCTACACGGTCTCCCTCACCGAGGACGGCGCCGCCGCCACTCTGTGATCTCGGAAGACGCAAAGAGAAACCTCGGAAGGGCGTTCACGAGTTTCCGCAACGCTCCGCCCGATCGAGCCTCTGATCGCAAAAAACGCGGAAAAGCCCCAAGCCCCCGCATACAAAAACCCTCCCACCGCGAGACACGGCGGGAGGGTTTTTCTCTCGGAAATATAAAAATTTTCAAATACCCCTACACAAAGCCGCAAAATGTGCTATACTATGGTAGAAATTCAAAAAGACGGATACCAAAGGAACAGACTATGAACGAAAGAGAAATCGCCGAAGTGCGGCGCACCCTCCGCCCCGACTGCCCGCACGCAGTTTTTTCTTGCCCCATACGTTAGCCATAGCTAACCATAAAACCACCGAAAGAAAGGAAACCCCTATGGAAACCGAAATCGAAAAGAAACGCTATCGAAGACATTGCCTGCTCGGTGCCCTCGGTGCGTTCCTCATGCTTGTCGGAGACCTCTGCCTCAGCGTCATTCCCGCGAGCCCGAGCGACAGCGGGCTCTTCGTGAGGGAAGCCTACCTGAACGGCTCCTACGAACTTTGGCGCCTCCCCCTCCTGACGCGCGGCTTGCACCTCGTCGGCAGTATGCTCCGCCGCCGCTCCAATGCGGAGAAGCGCACCCTCCTTACCGCCCTTCGTGACAATATGTGGCATTTCTTCGAGGACGGAACCCTGCGCCCCACCGTCTATCGCGTGCTCGATATCAAAGAAGTAGAGGAAGCGCACGCCATCCTCGAGCGCTTCGAGAACACCGGCAAAGTCGTCCTCCGCGTCAGGCAGTAAATATCACAAAAGCAAAAGCGGACACACCGTTCCCGAGCGCTTCGAGAACACGGGCAAGCTTGCCCTTCGTGTCAGACAGTAAAAGCACAAAGACAGAAAAAGCGCACGCCGTTCCCGAGCGTTTGGGAGAACACAGCCAAAGCCCTTCTCCGCGTCAGACGGTAAAGAGAACGGAGAAAAAGACAAAATTTTCGCCCGAAAAGGGAAAAAGCAAAAGCTAAAAAGCAAAAGAAAGCAAAAAAGCAAAAAATCTTCAAAAACGTCTTGACAAATCCGTTTTCCTGTGATAAAATAAACAAGTACCTGTGAGCGGGAACGCAAAAGCAGGCTACGCGGGTGTGGCGGAATTGGCAGACGCGCAAGATTCAGGTTCTTGTGGGGGCAACTTCGTGAAGGTTCAAGTCCTTTCACCCGCACCAAACAAGAATAATCCGAACCTAATCCTGATGGATTTTGGGTTCGGATTTTCTTTTTACCTCGGTGACTTGTCACGGGTGCGTTTATATATTTGATTGTGCAGGAGCGAGGCAACGACAAGACAGATGTAATCAATAAGAACCGCCTAAAAGTTCTGTATCATTATCATTTTACCATACTGACGGTCAGATCCCGGTCTTTGATATCAAGGTTGATCTCATCGGAAGATCGACGGCCAGCTCATAACTGTCATCCATCTCACGAATAGTGGTCTTCATCGGGAAAGTCAAACTGTAAACCATAAACACAGCCACTCGAACGCAAAAATCGGGTGGCTGTTGCTATAAAAGTTTTTTGCAGTTCGATGTCCCGGTTGACCTTCATTCCGACAAACACGAACACGGGAATGTAGATCAACGACGCTACAAGGCAGACAGTCATTCTTTCCAAACCGACCGACAGCGTCAGATCGCCGAGGAAGGAGGACAGCCAATAGCTTGTCAGGGAGACATCTTTCAGCTTCAAAAGCGAGTCCGCAAGCGACAACATCACATTGACGAGCATGGGTGCCACGATAGTGGCGGCAATCGAAGAACCGTTTTTCCGAAACGTCGAGCTGAAGGCAAAGAATAATGCGACATTTGCCATTGCCACAACATATTGCACTCCGAGAATTGCAAGGAATCGGAGGCTTTCCACCTCTCCGATGCCGAAATACAGACTGCCGGAGATCAGCGCGGCAAGTTCGGCAATCAGAAACATCACGCTGGTGGCGATCCACACGGTCATGAGCTTTGCCGTATATGCGCTCCCGCGGGAATATCCGCGCGAGAAAATGTTTTTGACGGTCTGCTGTTCGTAATCCTCGCAAACCGTGAGTGCTGTAAAGATCCCGGCAATCAGCAAAAACGAACAGTTTCCGAGCGCACCGATCATGGAGTCGATACCGGATCCGCTAAATTGCGCGGCAAACTCCGGACTACCGTTCATAAGCGCATTCGTCGTCATGGCAGAGAGAAACAGCAAAGCAACCATAATCAGCGTGCAGATGTAAAAACTCTTCTGCTTTTTCAGTTTGTGCATTTCAAATTTCATCAGCGTCCCCATATCATCTGTCCAACCTTTCGATAAAGAAATCTTCAAAGTTCATGCTTTCATTTGTCATTTCATACACTCGGATTCCCACCTTCACCAGAGCAGCATTGACCTCCGACGGATCGGAAACGGGCGAGGTAATACGGACGGTTTTGCCGTCCTGCTCTGCGGTAAGTTCCGCAAAATCGCGCTTCAGCACGGCGAGCGTTCCCGTGACGTTGTCCGTCGTCAGCTTCAGCGAGGTGCGGCATTTTGACGAAAGTGCCTCGGCAGTGATCTCCTCCACCAAAGCGCCGCCCGACACAATGCCGTAATTGGTGGCGATCTTCCCGAGTTCGTCCAGCAGATGGCTGGAGATCAGGAAGGTTACACCGCGACGATTCAGTTCGATGATGATATCACGAATCTCTTTGATGCCTGCCGGGTCAAGTCCGTTGATTGGCTCATCGAGGATCAGAACCTCCGGATTCCCGAGCAAAGCGATTGCGATCCCGAGCCGCTGGCGCATACCGAGTGAGAATGCGCCGACTTTTTTCGCGCCTGTGTTGTCAAGTCCCACAAGCTTCAAAAGGTTGCGGATATCCGCATCGGAGGTCGGTGACAGAATGGCAAACCGCTTCATATTCTCAAACGCAGTCTCGTTCTTATAAAGAGCCGGTGCCTCGATCAGTGAGCCGATCCTGCGCCTTGCATGGTCTGCATTCCGCTCACCGAGCAGTACCATTTCCCCGGAATCGGGCGTCGTCAGCCCCAAGAGCAATTTCATCAGGCTGGTTTTTCCCGCGCCGTTTTTGCCGATCAGTCCGTAAATATCGCCGCGCCGCACATGAAGCGACATGCCGTTTACGGCAATTTTGTCGCCGTACTTTTTCGTCAGCGACCTTGTCTCCAAAATGTTTTCCATCAGATTTTCCCGCTTTCCTCTTGACTTTTTCGCCTTTTCGGTGTATTCTATTGATATGGAGCAGATGTTCCACATCCGAATGTGGAACAAGTGTACTACAATTTCAGCCGATTGTCAATGGCAAAAAGCGGTTGAGAGACAAAGAGGTGATTTTGTACCACATGAATAAGAAGCAGGAGGCAAATGCGTTTGTCAAGGAATGTATCACCACGGCACTGCTGCAAATGATGGAAACGCAGAGCCTTGAAGAGATCTCTATTATCGATCTCATTAAAAAAGCGGGTGTAGCGCGCAATTCATTCTATCGCAATTTTGACAGCAAAAAGGATGTGCTGGCAAAACACCTTCTGACGCTGATACAGGAATGGGGCAAGGAGTTTGAAGCGCTCGGTGACGGGACGCGCTTTTCCGAAACGCTGCTGAAGCATTATTATAAATACAAGAATTTTTATTTGTTGCTTTACCGCCGAGGGCTTTCCGATATGATCTACGAAACGCTCCGGACTGCCTGCAAGCTGGATGAATCGCAGAGCAATATGGAGCGATACGGTAAATCCATGCTTGCGGGACTTCTGTTCGGCTGGGTGGATGAATGGATGCGTCAGGGTATGCCCGAAACACCGGAAGAAATCGTGCTTCTGACGGCACAGATGGCGGAAAACCGCAATTAAAAAACAATGGTACTTGTAAATCATTTTGAAAGAGCGTTAGTGAAGTGCACCAAAAAATCCGAGCCCGATCCTTATGGATCCGGGTTCGGATTTTTTTGTCTTGGCGATGAGCGATGCAGGTACCGCGAGGGAACAGCTCGACTCACCGCCTTTTTCTGCTTTTCATCTCCCGAACAGCCAACGCATGACCGTCTCATCGTGCGAAACGCGCCCGATGCCGCCGTGCTGATTGCCGCCGCCGAACCACGCGCGGTCTTTGA
>CAVEOF010000069.1:0-8476 GCA_963617165.1 Coriobacteriaceae bacterium
ACCGCTCTATATCACGACGCCGACGGCGGCATTGACGGAATTCGCGATGATCTGCGCACTATTATTTACAATTTCGTCAATATCCTTCGGCGTGACAAAGTATTTTCCTTCCTCCGAGGATAGGAATTTGTTGACCTTGTCCGCATCCGCGCCGAGAGAAAGTGCCGTATCCGCGGCGAGGGCGCGCGCATCGATAACGGTCGGGATGCCGACGGCGATCACCGGAACGCCGAGCGTCTCGAAGGAGAGCGCACGCCTGCGGTTGCCGACCCCGCTCCCCGGGAAGATCCCCGTGTCCGAGAGCTGGATCGTTCTGCCGAGCCGCGCCTTTTCTCTCGCCGCGAGCGCGTCCACGGCGATCACGGCATCGGGGTGGATCTTCTCCGCGACCGCCTCGGCGACCTCCCCGGCGTCCATGCCGCTTTCCGCCGCCACGCCGGGGGAGAGAACCGCGATCTCCGCACAGTCGAGCGCGCGGAAGGTCCGCCTGTCGTATGCGGCAAGGTGCATCGTGGCGTGCACGCGGTCGGCGACGCGTACGCCGACGGCATCGGGCGTCAGCTCCCCGTTTCCGAGCCCGACGACGAGCACGCGGGAGGGGAAGTAGGGCAGCTCCTCGAGCAGACCGAGGATCGCGGCGGACAATTCCTCCGTCGCACTCTCGCGGATCTCCTCGTCCGCCGCGTTTTCGGGCAGATGAAGGGTATAGTAGCGCCCCATCGGACGTCCGATGCTCCGTTCTCCCTCGCTCGAGGTGATACGGATGCGCTCCCACACGAGGGCGCCGACCTCCTCGCGCGTGAATTCGACGCCCGGCGTCTCGATGTCGGCGCGCCGCCGCTCGCAGGCGAGGTCGCTGTAAAAATTATCCTTTCTCGCAAAATCAAGTCCCATGCTCGCTCTCCTTTTTCGGATGTGCGCGGCATCCCGCGCGTCCGATAGAATATCGGAATCTTTCGGAAGTATTCCCGCTCCGACGCTTTCTATACGGCAGAGCCTGCCTTTGGGCATTTTGTACAGGAAAAGAAATGTGCGTTTGTGCATTCTTACGAAAAACAAAATTCTTCCCGAAAATGCGGGCAGGGGATTGCAAAAAAATAAAAAATATGATAAAATATTACCCATACAAAGCGTTTTATGCTTTTCGGAGGAACATATGAAAAAAATCGTGAGCCTTATCCTTTCCCTCAGCCTCCTGCTCGGTACGGCGGTGCTTTTGACCGCGTGCGGGGCGCCGAAGGACGCGGGACCGCAAATCAAGGTGTATCTCGGTGATGAAATCTACGATTTCGACCCGACGGACTATTACGTGAACGACAACGCCGCGCAGCTGATGAGCCTGCTCTTCGAGCCGCTCTTCTCTCTTGACAAAAACGGCAATCTCTCCTGTGCCGCCGCGCAGAGCTATAAGGTGAACAAGGAGGATCGCGAGATCGTGATCTCCCTTCGCGAATCCTATTGGTCGGACAACGTGCGCGTGAAGGCGGAGGACTTCATCTACGCATGGCGCGACCGCATCATGGAGCCGAACAACGCGAACCCCGCCGCCGCTCTTTTCTATGACGTCGAGGGCGCCGTCGAGGTGAAGCGCGGAGACGCGTCTCTTTATACCTTCGGTGCGTCGGCATCGGGACTCTACGAGATCACGATCCGCTACCGCGAGGGCGGCGACCCCGATACGCTGCTTGCGAATCTCTCGGCGCTTGCAACCTCGCCCGTTCGTGAGGACATCGCAAAGTCTTCCTCTTCTTATTGGACAAAGCAACTGAATACCATGATGACAAACGGACCGTTCTCCATCCGCTCGATGAACGACGCGACGGGTGAATTCGCCATTCAGCGCAACATCGGGTATCATCAGAAGACCACCGAGGTCAATTATGTCAAGGAAGTCACGCCCGAGTTCCTCGCCTCCTTCTGGACGGAAAATATGGAGAAGGTCGACCTCGACTACAACGCCATCGAGAACAACACCCTCTTCTATATCGGCAACGCATCCGTACCGATGAGCGAGGGGAATGACATCCTCGCCGACAGACAGGCGAACGCGTCGAAGGCGACCGTCAACGATACGCTTTCCACCTATACTTATGTATTCAATACCGAAAATCCGCTTTTTGCGGACAAGAACGTGCGCCTCGCCCTGTCCCTCGCGCTCGACCGTGAGGCGATGGCGAACGCCGTCACCTTCGCAAAGGCGGCGAACGGCTTCCTCCCCGACACCATCCTTGACGTCACGACGGGGAAGAAGTTCCGCGGGGACGCCCTGATCGGGACGAAGGCGGATCTCACCGCCGCGAGAGAAGCACTCGCGAAGGCACAGCTCCCCGCCGACGTTGCAAAGGCATTTACCCTGACGGTGAACAACGATGCGGAGAACCTCGCGCTCGCCGCACTCGCCAAGGAGGCGTGGGAGTCTCTCGGCTTTACCGTGACCGTGAAACCCGTCGGCTCGAAAAAGACGCAGGGCGTATATGATGTTTCGACCGGAGAAAGCCTCGAGATCCTCGATTCCGAGATACAGACGCTCGTCAAGGAAGCGTCGGTCGGAAAGAGAGACTTTGACGTGATCGGCATCGAGTGGCAGATGTATTCGAAGGATGCCTTCGTCGCCCTCTCGGCGTTCACCTCCGACATGAACGGAAACGGCACCGCCGACCTGAAGGACAACGCGACCTACCGCAAGAACATCAGCGGCTATGCGAGCGAAGCCTACGATAAGCTGATCCACGACGCCTACGCACTCGGAACGAAGAACAAGGGCCGCGCCGAGCTCCTTCACGAGGCAGAGAAGACGCTTTGCGAGGATATGCCGATCATCCCCGTTCTCTACGGACAGAATTACGCATACATCAGCAATCAGCTCTCGGGCTTGAAGTCTGACGGCTACGGCTTCTTCTCCTTCACGAAGGCATCGCTGAAGAATTACCGCGACCGCTTCATCGAGACGGACTGATCCAACATCCGAAACCATGAAAAAAGAAAAGAATTTTCGTCTTCGCACCCTGACGGACATCAAGGTCTTTCTCCTGTTTTTGCTCGAGAAGATCGCGTATCCGATCGACAAGACGACGCTCATGCGCATCATCGCGGAGAACACCTATATGCTCTCCTTTGAGTACGAGGTCGCCTTCTCGGAGCTTGTCGATGACGGGCATCTGTACAGCGATACCGTCGACGGCGAGACCTACTACATGATCTCGAAGAGCGGGCGCATGATCGCCTCGGAGCTCTACGATACGCTCGATCCCGCCTTCCGCGAGAAGAGCCTGAACGCCGCGGCGAAGTATCTCTCCCTCGCAAGGCGCGAGGCGGACATCTCCTCTTCGATCGAAGAGCTTCCGAACGGGCGCTATGCCGTCGGTCTCGTCGTCTCGGACGCGACGGGGGAGCTCATGAACACCACGCTGACCTTTTCCTCCCGCACGGAGGCAGAGGAGGCACGTCGCAATTTCGAGGCGAAGCCCGACGACATCTATCGCGGGATCCTCTTCGCCACCACGCAAAAGATCGCATACCTTCCCTAAAACCTCCGCCGTCCCGTATGCCAAACCGCACGCGGGACGGCGGACCGTTTTTGAGAGGCTTCGTGATCGGACATCGGCAGAGACGTCAAGACATAAAAAACCCGCGCCGAGAAGCAAAACGCTCGGCGCGGGTTTTGTTTGCGAGTATCGAAGGGCGATTTTAGCCACCGAGGGCATCCTTTACGGGCACGCTATCGATATAGCAGCTGTCCGGGCAGAGGTCGACCTTGTTGCTCCACACCTTGTCGCTGTCAACATTCGGGTCAATATCCCACGCAATGCAGTGAGTATCGTCCACGTAGACACGACGGAAATTCTCCGGCTGAATAAACGGCTCAAACACGGTTCCCGCTTTGAGATACGGGCGCATGTCGTAAAGGCGCTCCTCTCCGTTGTCAAAGCGGATCGTCAATGTAAAGTCACTGTTGGGAACGACCCCGATAATTTTCTTTTTTCCGCTCGCGAAATACTCCGCCGCTTTGCGGTCGAAGCCCTTCGAGAGATAATACTCTACCGTATTCGCCATGCTCTCACCTCCGGTAAGAATCGCTTATTTCAGCGGTTCGATTGCGAATAGCTCCTGTTGTTCTCTTGCAAGCTCCCAATTTTCGCGAAGTTCCTCTTGATGAAAAGCTGCCCAACCCAAGAGCATTTTCAATTGCTTGGAGGGCAACATGCCTTCCAGAACCTCCAACTCTTCTATCGATACGAGAACCTCGGAACCGCCATAGAACGCATGAAAGTGCGGCGGCATGTGGTCTTTCCAATAAATGCAGACCTTGATACCGCGAAACATTGAAATGATCGGCATGTGCTCATCTCCTCTCTTGTCTTATTATAGCATATTCGTGATTCAATATCAACAGGAAATTCGATATTTTCGGAAAAAGTCGGGTGAAGAACCTTTGCCGTTTTCGTGTATGCAGGGAAAAGGTTATTGAGCGGCCTTTCATGATGGAGGCATCCGTTTTTCGTGCCTTCGCGTTTTTGGGAGGTGAAAATCGCTTTTCGGGCGCCATCGCGGCGCTCTTTTCCCCCTGTTTTTTTTCGAAATTGAAAAAAACTTTCACAAAAATGATTTTTTTTTAACAAAACACTTGACAAAAATTTATAAAACGGTATAATAGTAGGTAGAGAAAAAGAAAGAGAAGCGAAGATGCGTTCCTATACCGATACCGAGATCAACGCGTTGATACGAGCCGTTCGGGAGGGGGAAGACGAGGCGTTCGCCGAGTTGACCCGCCGCTATATGCCCATGATGACGCGTTCGGCGGAGGACATCTGCCACGGTCGGCTCTCGTTCAGAGAGGCGCTCGCGGAGGCGCAGATCGCGTTGCACGACGCGGCGCGCACCTATCGGACGGAGCAGGGGGCGGTCTCCTTCGGTCTTTATGCGAAGATCTGTGTCTGCCGTCGGCTGACGCGGGTCGTGCGCAAGGAGCAGACGGTCGCGGGTTCTCTCGATGCGCTGGATACCGAGTCGGTTGCCGCGCCCGACGGGATCGAGGCGGCACTTCTTCGTGACGAGGCGTATGCCGCGTTGCTCGGACGTGTGAAGGCTTTGGCGTCCGATTACGAGTATCGCGTGTTTCTTCTTCTCTGTATTCACGGCTATTCCGTTTCTCAGGCGGCAGAGGCGCTCGGGAGGGACGAGAAGTCTGTCGGGAACGCGAGAGATCGCCTGTTCCGTAGACTTCGCGCACACAGAGAGCTTTTGCAGGGTGAGAACGATTAGTATCTATATGCCCAGGTAGCTTAAGGGAGAGCGTTGTTTACAAAGGCGTCGGTTGGAATCCGTCACGGGCAAAATTACCTATTTTAAGCGAGGAAAAAAGGAACCATGTACCAGGACAAGACATTGAAGTGCAAGGACTGCGGCAATGATTTCGTGTTCACCGCAGGTGAGCAGGAATTCTACGCATCGAAAGGCTTTGAAAACGAGCCCCAGAGATGCAAGGAATGCCGTGCCGCAAGAAAGAACGCGAGCCGTGGCACCAGAGAGATGTTCGATGCGGTTTGCGCGAAGTGCGGCAAAGAGTGCCAAGTGCCCTTCAAGCCGACCGAAGGCAAGGCGGTTTACTGCAGCGAGTGCTTCGCCGCAATGAGAAACGCCTAATCTCTCTCCAGTGGAAAACGAGCATTTTCGAACAGAAAATGCTCGTTTTTCGTAAAAAGAGCTTGACCGTCGCGGCTATGGTGCGCGGCGCTTAAAAATAAGAGAAGAAAAGCTACCCTCGGACGAATGTCCGCGGAAGTGAGAAAGGAATTTTGAAAATGGCAAAGGCAAAGCCGAACGCCGCTGTCGCAGAGACGAGTCCACATAAGAAAATGAAGAAAAAGACGCAGATCACGCTCTTCGTTTTGCTCGGGGTACTGCTTGCCCTGATCGCCGTCGCCCTGATCGTTTACTTTACCTCCCCGTTCCCGATGGCACTTCGCTTCCGCGGCGCCGTGGAGCAAAACGATACGACCGCATTCTATGACTGCATCGACCCGAACGAGCGCCTCTCGATCCGCAGAACGCAGATGGCGACGGGCGCGTCCCTTTCCCGTCTGGTTCAGTATGCCACTAACACCACGGAAATGAACCCCGACTCGAAGATTGACTATCGCCTTACCGGGTATCGCCGCGCGGGCAGCTATGCGTATCTGACGCTACATGCCTCGGTCGAGGACGGCACCGAATGGGATGCCGAGCTCGTCTGCGTGAATCGCAGCGGGACGTGGTACGTGACCGTGAGGAAGACGGACTCTCAATAAGGACGGATGCCGCATCGGGCGGAATTTGCGAAAGGGCGGTCGCCGTGACCGCCCTTTTTCTGTCGGAAAGGGGGAAAAGAAGGTCGAGCCCTCACCCCGCCGCCGCGAAGGACCGCTCGGAGGACGAATACGCGAAGAGGGTCGAAAAGTGGTTTTTTTTCGTTTTTCCCCTATACAAAAAGAAAATAGTATGCTATAATAAAAAAGGAACAGAGCCGCGTCGGCACAGCCGCACGGACGATCGTTTGATTTTTGACTTGCTCCCGAAAGGGAAGAAAGCGTATCGTATATGGAAAAAAGAGAAAAGGATTTCAAAAAAGGCAGTTCGGATAAGAAGAGACGCCCCTATCCGCAAAGGAACGGCGCGCCGACCCGCGCGGAGGAAGAGGTCGCGGAGAACGTCATTTTCGGACGAAACGCGGTGCGGGAGCTCCTCGCCTCCGAGCGCGATATCGATAAGATCTACATTCAGTCGGGCGAGAGGGAAGGCTCGGTCTGCGTCCTCCTCGGAGAGGCGGCGGCGAGAAAGATCCCGATCCACGAGGTCGACCGTCAGAAGCTCGATGCCCTTTCGGGGCACGGCACGCATCAGGGGATCGTCGCCTTCGCCGCCGAGAGAAATTACAGTACCCTCGAAGAGATCCTCGAGGTCGCGAAGGAGCGCGGGGAAGCCCCCTTTCTCGTCATTTGCGACGGGGTAGAGGATCCCGGGAATCTCGGCGCCATCATCCGCAGTGCGGAATGCCTCGGCGCTCACGGCGTCGTGATACCGAAGCGGCGCGCCGTCGGACTCAGCGCCACGGTGGCAAAGGCTTCGGCGGGCGCCATCGAATATATGCGCGTCGCCCGCGTGACCAATCTTTCGCAGGCGATCGAAGAGTTAAAGGAGAAGGGCGTCTGGATCTACGGGACCGACATGGGCGGTACACCCTATGACACCGTGGACTTCCGCGGCGCCGTCGCGCTCGTGCTCGGGAGTGAGGGGAGCGGAATGTCCCGCCTCGTCGGAGAGCATTGCGATTTCACCCTCTCGATCCCCATGCGCGGACACGTGGATTCCATGAACGTTTCGGCGGCGGGTGCCGTTCTGATGGCAGAGGTCGCGAGACAGCGGCGGAGCATCTGACCGCTTTTTTGAAAAAACAGACGAAAGGAGACTCCGAAAATGGCAGACAATCGGGGAAAGCCGACCGAAGAGATCGAAGACATCCTGTCGAAGATCAAGGAAGAATATAAGGTCGGTAACATCACCGAAAGCAAAAACGAAAACGGCGCGACCGAGTTCGTCTTCCGCGAGGAACCTCACGGGCTCGTATTCGAGGAAGAAAAACCGAAGACCCCCTCTCTTCTCGAGCATGAGAAGACCGCGCCCAAGGTCGAAGAGACCGTCCTCGTCGATTCGGAAAAGGATAAGAAAAAGGAAGAGACGCCCCTTCCCGCGGGAGAGGAATTCCTCGTCCCCGAGAATTTCAGCGTCAACGAAAAATACAATACACCCGTTGCCGAGGAGGATCGTCCGCGCATTTGGACGACCTATCTTCCGCGGTTTACCGAGGTGAGCGAGACCTACCGCATGGTGAACGATCCGCGTCCGCGGACAGGCTCCTCCACGGCGGTGAATTCCGCCGCCCCGCGGAAGGCGTCCCCCTCCGACCCCACGGCGGAGAACGATACGACCCCCGTCGCCATGGCGAAGGAGGTCAACGTGAACACGGCGAATCCCGACCCCGAGGAGAACCTCATCAAGGTCGCAAAGCCCTCGGCGAGACCGACGGAGAGTGAACCGAAGAACGAGCCGAAGCCAGAGCCCACCTTGGAGGAGGAGCGGGAGAAGATCCGCGAGATCATCGGCGACGAACGCATGACGAAGACGGAAGCGCCGAAGGCGGAGGAGCAGACCGCGAAGACGCCCGCAGGGGAAGAGGGGCACACGGTCTATGACTTCTCCGACAAAAAGGGCGCCCCCGCCGTGATGGATTACGGCGTGAGCGACATCTACGGAGAAAAAATATCCTCCCCGAAGGAGGACGAGCCGCTCAGCATCCTTACCCCCGACGGCAAGAAGGGGAAGAGTGCGGATTATACGAGCTTTTCTCAGCGCTTCGCGTTCAAGGACAGATTCGTCGATGCGATCGCCTCCCTTCGCGTGCGCTTCATTGCCGCCGCCGTTCTGACCTTCATTCTTCTTC
>CAVEOF010000070.1:0-8388 GCA_963617165.1 Coriobacteriaceae bacterium
TTCCTCTCTCCGCACGCAGGGCGTCATAGCTTCCTTTCGTCTCAATTATTTTTTTAAAATTTGGTCTCACATCATTGACAAATATACAAAATTTGAAAAAAAGGTCATTCCACTCTGTGCGCAGGAGTGTTTTGATAAATAAAATGGTAGTCCGCCATGAACGGACGGAAAGGAAAGAGTATGGCAAGAAAACATACGGCAGCAGAAACGAACGCTTATTATTCCGGCATGGGGTATGCGGTGGCGTATTGCGGTAAAGGCATCACGTTTAGAAAAGATAACGTGAGAGAATCTTTTCAAGCAGGCTGGAATCGCGGACGTGCGATGATGAGAAAAAGCCCTGCCAAGTACCCGAAGCTTTCTTCGAAGAGGTGACCATGAAAATTTTCGGGTTACGCATAGGCAAGGGAAAGCACAAGAACAGCGGCAAAAAAGGGAAGGTGAAAGTAGGGGAGAGGGTCTTTGTCTACGATCCTTACTCTCGCTACCCTCGCGCCATTCGCGATCGTGGGCTTCATGAGGCGTGCAGATCTTACATCGAGAATTCCGTGTACTGTGAGGACTTCAGGAGAAGAGTGCCGAAAAGCGAATGGAATAAGCAAATAAAATACCTCGAGCGTAAATGCCGAATCGATCCTAATTTCAGGTATAGAGTCGAGTATAACACCGGCAAAAAGGGTAACGTATCTCCCGAACGTTACGAAAAAAATTGGTATGAAAGGCGGGATTATTTTTGATGAAGAAAATAGCATTGATTCTCGCGGCAATCTTTCTCATCGGCGCGCTGACAGGGACGATCACGGCATTTGCAAAAGAAAAAGGCAATGCAGGTGGCGCGACGGCGAACGGGAATGACGGCACGATCGTCGCGGGAGGCGGCACCACGACGGGAGGCTCGGCTTCGAATCCTTCCTCCGGAGGAAGCGGAAGCGCATCGACTCCCTCGCAAAAGGATCCGACCTTCGGATCCGTGATCACGAACGAGAGCTTGCGTCAGAGCATGGATTTCTCCACTCCCGTCACAAAGAACAATGACGACGGGAAATGGGCGCTCTGGACGGATCCGGGCTTCACCGTTCTCCAGTCGACGGGTGCGCTGTACGTGAAGAATACGCAGTATTCCTATCTCGGAAGCGACGGTGTTGACACGAAGTGCGATTTCACTTTCCGTATGTCAAAGGATTATAAGCGAAACGATTCGCATTTCTCCGCCTCCTTCGATGTGCTCGGCTCAACCGCCGGGACGTTGAAGTCTCAGGTGTTTATCAGCCTTGAGGAGGAAGCGGGGTCGTATCAGTCCGCAAAGCTGCTGACGATCCACAACGAGCATCTCTATGCGGTCGATAAGACGAAGGGAGAAGTCAAGATCGCGGATATCACCTATACCTCCGCGCTTCATATTTCCTACCATGTCGACATGCTGAAACATACGGTGCAGATCTGGGTCGGTGCAAAATATGTCGGGTCATATACACTCGATACCGAAAGAGTGAACGACACGACGGCGAATCAGTATTTCGCGTTCTATGCCGCGCCCGATCCCGAGAATGTCAACCGTGCGATCACCTTGGATAATATCAAGGTTTATTACTAAGGCGGAGGTTCGGACATGAAAAAGGTGGTACTGCTTCTTGCGATCCTCTTTCTTATCGGCGCGCTCGCGGGGACGGCGACGGCACTCGGCAATCGAAAAGACGATAACATACCGTCGGGAGGCGCCGGGAACGGAGGGGGATCGGGAAGCGGTGCCTCTCTCGAAGGTCTCGAGACGGATTTCGGTATGATCATCCTCAAAGAGGCGAAGCTGCAGAGCTATGCCGGTGTCGGAGGTGGCGAAGATACCCTCACGTTGAACACGGAAAGCAACGGTTGGGCACTGTATAGCGATTCGGGCTACGATATCCTCGTATCCCGAGGCGTGCTTTCTGTGGAGAACACATCGGCGGACGGGGCACTGTCGTTCTATATGTCGAAGAATTACGACCGACAGGATCCGGCATTTTCGGCGAGTTTCCTCATGGGGAAAGGAACGGATGAAGAGCTGCTCGATTGCGTCTTTTATTGCAGTCTCGAGGATTCACCCGGAACGGAAGACAGGGTAAGCCTTCTCACGATTCGTGACGGTGATCTTTACGCCGTGGATAAGAACCGCGGGGAAGTTAAGATCGACGAAAATGTCGGCGATGGCAACTATTCTGTCAAATACCATGTCGACCTGAAAAGACAGAGTCTTCAGGTTTGGGTCGGAGTGACCTATAAAGGCGCTTACTCCTTGGCATCATCTTCCGCGGGGGACATTACCGCGAGTTCCTATTTCGGATTTTACGCGGCGCCGAACCCCGAAAACGTTGGTAAAAAGTTTTCAATCACATATCTTTATATTTACTGTTAAAAACGAAAGGAAAAAACAATGAAAAGAACAAAACAAATGGTTGTTTGGACAGTCCTTGTCCTCGCTATCGTGATCGCCCTCGGCGCTCTGACTTCCGGCTTTACGGTATGGAAGCCCGATGATATCAAGACTAAATTCGAAAAGAAACGGAATCCGGATAACCTCATCACGCTTGAGGATATCACGCTGAAGAGCGGAAAGTCGAGCACTTCCGACGTGATCTACGAGGTAGACGAGAACGGCGTCGTTACGCTGAACGGGCAGGCATCCGCGCAGGAAGATATCGTTTACGCAAAGATCGTACTTCCAGCAGGAACCTATACGTTTACCGGTGCGCCCTATTCGAGCAATAAGACATATCTGCTCGGTCTTCGTAAGACGGGGACGACAGACGTTCCGAATCCTCGCTCGGAGTCGGGAGCGTTTCAGGTGACGACCTCGGCTACGTATGATGTCATTATCCGTGTGATGGAGGATTGCACGTTTAACAACGTAGAGATCCTTCCCGTGATCGTGGAAGGCGATACGGCGGGTGAATTTTATAAGTAAGAAGAAAATAGTCCCTCCTCGGGTCGCTCCGGGGAGGGAAAGGAGGTGAAAACGATTGAAGAAAAGTAAGCTTGTACTATCCCTTTTATTGCTCATAGTGCAGGCGTTTTTTATTATTCTGCCCGTCTTTGCCGCCGATGAAACGGAAGAGAAGAAGCTCGTAGAGAAGACGGTCTCTTTCTCCGAGACGACGATCGATGAGGATATGGAGGACAAAGTCGCAGATCTTATCAAGCTTTACGGCGTCGTACAACAGCAGGTGTCTTTGATATCCTTCGCGGCGGAACGGAATGCGCAGAACCCGGACAATTTTTTTAATCTGTATTTTTACGTATACATACCGAACTCTTCGGTAAGTCGTTTCAATACGGCGAAGATCTCCGTTTCAAGAGGAAAGGGGAGCAGTCCGTGGATATGGGATCTGAAACAGATCGACCGAAGCAATTCGGTGTACAAGTTCGCGGTCATGAAGGTAAGCTCCTATAATGTCAACTATGACGGGAAGGAAACGATCTCTTTTTACATACATAGTTTTTCGCTGAACGGTACGAGTTACCCCGCTGTCGGATTCGGGTTGCCTCACGGACAGGCGGACGCCGGCTTGAGCCTGAGCTTCGATGTAGATCAGAGCGAAGCGACGTTGAAGACTTCCTCGGATGACGGACAGATGAAGAAGTACACGATGAAAGCGCCGAAGGCTCTGAAGGATGATACCCTTACTTTGAATACGACGCTTGTTTCCGAGCGCGTCACAACAAAGGATCCCAACAAGTACTTGCAGATCAACACGGCATTGATAACGATCCCGAACGAGTATTTCGAGAACTACGGGAAGCTTTCCGAGGTGGAATACAAGTATTCGCTATGGGACAAGGTGCCGATGGTGGTAACGGACAGCGAAGCGTTTATGAAGACTCTTATGAATACCGATAAAAGATACATGACGGAATGGTCTGTCCCGACGCACGTTTCGGACGCTCCTATTTTTATTCCTTCCGGCGCGTCATACTCCAATACATTGCCTTTTTCTCCGTATTTTTGCTACTATGTCAATTCTATCGGAACCGAAAAAGGAAGCGATTATGATGTTTCCTCGGAGAAAATTTTGAATTCTCTAACCGAATACTCTAAGCTGTACAATACTGTACTCAAATCGTTGTATAACAGCGCGGATGGGGAAATTTATAAGAAGGTCACCCCGGATAGTGCGGCACTTGACAGACTTGTCTTTTTAGCAGCCCTTGTTACTTACGGCGGTGACGATTTTATGTGTACGCTTTGGGAAGGTCACAAAGAAGATGTTCGCACCTCGGTAAAGGCGGTTGACGTGATAGAATCGGAGTCTTATGCGTCCGCAAACAGCTGGTGGGATAAATTTTGGGACGGGAAGCTGTTCCGTCTGAACGTTGACGATTCGGTCAGTCTTCCCGGCATTTCGGTTTTTGACAATGCAGATGGGTCGAAAACGGATGAAGAGCTTTCAAAAAAATATTGCATCGACGTGAATGAGGTTCCAAAACTTCGCAGTCTTACCTCGTTATCGGCGTCGCACAAAATTTGCTTTGTTCGCTATCTTACGACAGAATATAATGTATATGGTTCGGTCAGCACATTGAATCAAGGCATCGGCATTGTTGACAGCGCGTCTCCGAGCGGCGATTCAAAGTATGAGATCGGTAGCGGATATTATTGCGAAAATGCCATCATCGAAGACTTTAAGATCCTTCGTCTGTTTTTCGATGAGACCGACTACACCCTCGGACGTGTCAACCGCACGACGATCCTTGTCGACGATACGGAGCAGGATTACGCAGGGGGGATCGAAAGCGGTGATAAGCTCGACAAAGAAAACACCGACATTACCGCTTTCCTTCCTTGGAATTGGGGAAAGACGGGGGATGATAAGTTCTCTTTAATCCGCACGGCGATCCGCATTGTCGTTATCGCCTTGGTGGTCTTCATTCTGCTTCGCCTCGTTCTTCGTCTGATCCCCTCGATCCGTAAAGCGACGAAAAGATCGACGTCGGAATCAAGCTCACCCAGAAAGTCGAAGAAGCAGCAGAGTGTAAACGTTCGGATCTCCGTCGACGATGAGAAGCGATGAAGCGCTTTCCCGTCGGCAAGTATTTGTTCCGCTTTTTCCTGTATGCCGTTTTGCTTTACGTATTCGTATATGTCGGCTCGACCTTCCTTGAGGTGCTGAAATGAAGAAAAAAGCAAGGCTCAAAGGCGATCCGCATGTGAAGAAACGGAAGATATCTGTCCGCACCGAGGACGGTAAAGAGATCCGTCTTAAGCGCGTCCGATATCGGGAAAAGCGCGAGGGGGTGCCGCGCACATGGTGGCAGATCGCGGCACTCGCTCTGCTATCGATCCTCATTGTCGGGTATTTCGGTTATTTTTGCCGTTGGTCATGGGTCCGACTTCTCGGGTGCGTCACGGACCTCGGGATCTCGGTCGCGGAATATTTCCTGACGATCTGCACGATCGATACCGAGTTCTTACCTGCCACCATCGACCGCATTCCCGACGTTCCGTTCGTTCCTTTTCTTCCGCTTGAGTCGTCTTCGCTTTCGGGGGTGTTCGATCGTTTCTTCGCATTGCTCTTCGATGCGGAACACTTCGCGGCATACAACGTCGGATTTGCCGATTTCATGTTGGCTTTTCAACGCTTCCTTTTGCCGCTTGTGCTTTTGGTCTTCGTCATTCGGGTAAAGCGTGAGGATGCCGCAAAGGCGGAGAACGAGAGCTTTTCCGTCGTGACTTCGGCGGCTCGACGTTGGGAAGCGGTCTTCGGCTTCTTCGGGCACGTGCGCGACATTGTTCTTTCGATCTTTTATGCGTGCCCGGTGTGGCTCTTTTGGACGATGCTTCTCGTGATCCTGTCGGGGACGAACCTTTTGACGGTGATCGTCGGCTTCTTCGCGAATGTATTTCACCTTTCCGTGAATCTTTCGCTTCGTAGCTTTTGGATCCAGATCTACAAGCTCGCGCTTGATCTGACGATCACCTTCTCGACGCTCCCGTGGTATGTATGGGTCGCGGTCTTCTATTATATCTTTTGCAAGCTACGCCGCATGTTCGCTCTGAATCGCCTTGCCGCGATGGAAGGGAAGCTGCGGGAGTTTATCAAGCGCCTGCCGCTTGCGATCCTGATCACGGGAAAGATCGGAGTCGGAAAGACACAGAACAATATGAACCTGACGCTCTCCATGCAGGACGCGATGCGGGACAGTATGCGGGAGTCGATGCTGACGATCCGTGCGGAATTTCCCGAGTATCCGTGGGAAGAGCTTGATCGTCAGATCGGCGTGATGCACCTTTGCGGAGATCTCCCTTCAAAGGTGGCGACCCGAGCGCTTTTTGCCTCTCTTGTACAGGAAGACGAGATCTTTTACGGGTACACCGGGGAACGTACATTTACGGACGGCGTGATCGTGAAGTATCTGTCCGACAGGATCGTAGACTATGCGGAGCTTCAATACATGTACCGGGTGCAATGCTTGGTCTCGTCCAGTTATTCCATGCGTGTGGACGCCGATTTTACCGACAAAGGGAAAATGCCTCTTTGGACGACGGATTATTTCGGCACGCCTCCCTTCGATCCTCGCGGTGTTGCGGTCAGGACGCACATTCTCGACTTTGACACCCTGCGGCTCGGAAAGACCTTCAGCGGAGAAAACGCGGGAGCATGGGAGTTCGGCATCCTTTCTCATACGGAAATGGGAAAGGATTTCGGAAACGCCTTGACGAACAAGGACGCAAAATCGACCGATAAGCACGCGAATATCAAGAACGACATGCTGATCGATCGGATCAAGATCCTTCGCCATTCCTCGACCGCGTGCTATACGCCGTATTGCCGGTACATAGGAGACGAACAAAGACCGACGTCACTCGGTGCCGACGCACTCGACCTTTGTGACGTTCTGAAGATCTCCGACAGCTCACAAACAAAGTCGACCTATCCGCTCCTGACGATCGAGCGCTTCTTTTACGATCTTCTCGAGTCTCTGTGGTTCGGATGGTATGCGACCCGCGCGGTCAATCGTGCGGACACCGACGCGTTTGCGTTTCTGATCCGTCGATGGATGAAGATGTTCTATCCGAAGATCGAAGAGCAGAGACAGCTCTTCGGCTATCAAAAGATGAAGGTCAAGCTCGTTGACGGTGCCGATCTCAATGCGGAGCCGGAAGAGTTCGAGATCTATAATTGCTTCAAAAAGACCCGCGCGGCGCGATATGCGACCGACTGCTTCTCCGACATCGTGGCAACGCGTGCTTTGCGCACGGATTGGGAATTCGATCTTTCGAAGAGCTACGAAGGGAGTGAAGCTACCCCGGAAGAGCTTGCGCGACAGCATTCGTATTTCGGAGAAAAGCTATTGAATATCAGAGGTAGAGACGATGACGCTGAAGGAAGCGATTGAGGAATTTTTCATCGAGCAGACGGTGCGCGGAAATTCGGAAAAGACCGTGCAGGCGTATCGGTACTCGTTATCCTATTTTCTCAATTTTGCGACGGACATTCCCCTTGAGGAAGTGACGTTGTCGCTCTGTCGGAAGTATTTTCTCACTCTTCACGAAAGAGGGATCTCCTCCGTGACGGTGCAGACGTATATCCGACAGCTTCGCGCGTTCGTGAATTGGTTATACCTTGAAGAAAAGATCACCGAGAATATTTGCAAGAAGTTCCGCCTTCCGAAAGCGGAACGCCCCACCATCGACGTTCTCACCGATGAAGAGATCGGACGTCTTTTTGCCGTGTTTCCCACCGAGGATTTTCTTGACGTGCGCAATCGCGCGATCATGGCGCTTTTTCTCGATTCGGGGATCCGGCTCTCCGAGCTTGTTACCATCAGGCGGGCTTGTCTTCACATTGCCGAGCGCTATGTGATCGTCGACGGGAAGGGAAGGAAGCAACGCGCCGTCCCTTTCGGGAATACCGCAAGGGACGAGCTTGCACGCTACGCCCGCCGATTGCCACCCGGCACGCGATATTTCTTCCTGAAGGAAGACGGTTCGCCGATCTCGATCGTGACGATGAAGGATCTTTTTCGCGACCTGAAGGAGCAGACGCGCATCGAGCGTTTGCACGCTCATCTTTTGCGGCATACCTTCGCGACACGTTATCTTGAGAACGGCGGAAACATCTACGCCCTGCAATCGATCCTCGGGCACACGTCGCTTGAGATGGTGAAGCGGTACCTTCACCTTGCGACGGCGCAGATCCACCGTGAATTTGTGAATTTCTCTCCCCTCGACAGGTACGGAGCCGAGTCCGGCACCGCACGAAACCGTCGGCAAAATGAATAAAAATCACCGATTCCCCTTGCAATTCGGCACCGGATGCGGTAGACTTTAAGAGATGGAATTTCCGCGAAAAGAAGGCAAAGAAAAAACGCGGAAAAACCGAAGTTTTACCGCGTTGGTGCTCCTGCGGGAAT
>CAVEOF010000071.1:0-8272 GCA_963617165.1 Coriobacteriaceae bacterium
TTTGTCAATACCGTCGAAGAAGATTCTAAAGATACTTCCGAAGATTCCGAAAAACAGTGACTTCCCAAAGTAATTCCACGGCGGAATTTACTTTGGGAAGTCACGCAATTTTATTCATGTGTACGAGTCGGGCATGAGGGCGGCGGAGATCTCGGACGCTACGCGCCGCGTCGCCTCGGAGAAGGAGGCGGCGCGCTTCGGATAGCGGCAGGCGGGCGCGGCGGTAAGCGTTTTTCGCTCCTTGTCGATCTTCAAAGGGATGAAAGACAGGGAGGTACCGTATTTTTTGCGATAGAGCTTTTCGAGATACAAAAATCCCGTATAGATCTCGGAGGGCTCCTTTTCTTTCGCGGTATATTCGGTATCGGGGAAGATCAGAAGCGGCTCGCCCTTGCCGAGGGAACGCATGGCGGCGCGGTAGGTCTTCACCGCATCGATACCGCCGCGATATGCGGGCACCGCACGTGCGGAGCGGACGAACGGGGCAACCGCGAGCGCCGCCAAAAACGCGAGAGGCGTCGCGAAGATACGGGGAATTTTGAATCGCACCGTAAAGGTGTAATCTCTGTACTGCCGAAAACAGCTCCCGAAGGTAAAGAAGGAAGAGAGAACCATCGGGTGCACGTCGAAGGGTAAGGCACGCAGGGCGATCAGCGGTCCCTCAAGATCCAGATGTCGGCAAAGATAGACGCTCGCGCCCTCCGTCGGGCGGATGCGGCAGGTGTAACGGGGCAGAAACAGACGTGCCGCGGCACGGGTGATACGAAAGTATATCCCGCAAAAGCGGGGTGGCTTTGGTGCTTTTTCTTTCCGCTTCCGAAAGACGAAGCCCTCCTGAACGCGGAAGGAAAGAAAGGCGAGGATCAGATCGAACAGCACCTTTCCTGCGGTGACGATCCTCAAATTATCCGTGATAATTCCGAGCAGAAACGAAAATGAAGAAGAAAGCGTCAGGCAAAGACCCCATAAAAGATAGTACCGTGCGACGGTGCCTTTGTCGGCTTCTCCGAAGACATACCGCCGATTGACGCTATATTGAACGACGGAAGACAGGAGCCTTGCGACGATGCTCGCGAGCAAAAACGCGATACCGCCGAGTGCCGCACCGAATACATAGCGGGAAAGAAGAACGAACGCCGTAACGTCGATCAGCGCCGCGAGTGCGGAGGCAAGCGCGAACCTTCGGATGCCGCTCGTCACCCCGGCAAGCACGCGCAGGGAATCTCTTACGGGGCGAAAGTGGGAGGGGGTACGTTCGTTTTCTTCATTCGTATAGACCGTTTCGACAGTCACCGTGTGGAACGGGACGCCCTCTCGGGCGAGTGCGAGCAGCATCTTGCTTTCGTATTCGTAACGGTCGCCGCCGAGCTTCAAAAGGAGGGGGAGCAGATCGGCACGAAAGGCGCGAAGCCCCGTCTGCGTATCGGAAAGGCGGATCCCCGAGAGAAGGCGGAAGAGAAAGGACGCCATACGGTTCCCGAAACGACTCCGAAGGGGGATCCCCTCTGCGGAAAAGTCTCTGACGCCGAGACAAAGGGCGCCCGGATGTCGTTTCGACTCCTCGAGCACCCGCTCGATGTCCCACGGGCGGTGCTGACCGTCGCAATCGGCGCTCACGACGAACGCGTTCGGATGGCAGGTCGTGATGTATCGGAAGGCGGAGCGGAGGGCGTATCCCTTCCCGTGATTTCTCGCTTTGCCGAGAACAACGGTATGCGGAAGCGATGAGAGCTCCGAAAAAATTTCTGCGTAGCCTTCACCGCTCCCGTCGTCGACGATCAGAAGAAGACGCCGATCTTTCAGAAGAGAGCGGGCATAGTCGGGAAAATCTGCGGGAGGCTCATAGGCGGGGATCACGACCACTTCCGTGATCTCCGCGGCGGACGGATCGTTCATATCTATCACCACACTTTGAAAATACCCCGCCTCCGTCGGTTCCGACGCGGGACGGGGTATTTACATTGTGGCATAAAGCTTGCTTTTCATGCAGGGAAAGAGGAAATTTCAGCCCTTTCCCTCGAGATCTGCGCGTGAAAAATAGGTGATCCGCAGGTTGGTGGCACCGTAGGGGACAAGCGTCAGCGTCAGCGGCTCCGTGACGTCGAGACGGTCGCCGTAGGGCAAGAAGGCACGGCGCGCATAAGGCGCGGAGGCAAGAGGCGCGCGATAGGCGGGAAGGGAAAGACGGATCGGCGGTACTTCCCACGGGTAGCCTTGCTCCTCCGAAAATTCGACGGTGAGCGCGTCGGGTGTCAATCTCTCGTCGACGGCGACCGACCACGGGAAGAGGTCTCGTTCATATCCGAGCCGCTCGTGTGAGTCGGGGCAATCCACCTTCGGCGAGACGGGGCGCAGACGGTACCACGGCCACTCGGGGGTAAGGGGCGTTTCGGTCTTCGGATAAAAGGGGATCCACTCTGTCTCGATCGGAAGGGAAAAGAGAAGCGCTCCGCGAAGAAAAGCGAGGGGAAACTTCTTCGCGGCGTCCGCATCGTCCACCCGTACCACCCGCACTTTGGCGGAAAAGTGAAGTCCGACCGTCCCTCCCGCGCAATCGGGAAGGCGAAGATAGCCGTCCGCGTCGGGAGCGATCGATACCTTCTCACCGTTTAGCGTAACGGTGTAATCGTGACACCACTCGGGAAGGCGGCAGAAGAGGGTCTTTTCCGCTTTCTTCACGATCAGGCGAATGTCGTCGCGGAAGGGATAGAGCGTATCGACGGTGATCTCAAAGCTTTCGCACGAGAGCTCCGACGGTCCGTAGGCGGTGAGATACAGATTCCCCTCTTTGTCGGTATTCGCCATGCCGCGGATGAATTCGGGGACGATGGCGACTGAATTGACGGGGCAGCAGGAAACGGGATAACAGGGGGCGTACAGCTGCATATCCCCCATGCAGGGGGAGGAATCCTCGGTCGCCGTGATCTGGTTCGGCGAGGAAAGATAGGCGATGGCGCGCTCATCCTTGCGCTTCGCACCCTGTGCCGCGTTGTAGACGACGGTCTCGGAAAGATCGCCGTAATGCGCGCGTCCCGTGATCGCCGCCATATGGATATAGGTCGTATTGAAGAAGGTGAAGCCGCAATATTCCGCCTCCGCCGTCGCGTCGACGGGAGCGACGTATTCCGACTGCGAAACGGGCGCGCCCGAGAGATGGATGCCCTTTTTCAGGATCTTTTCGATTCCCGTTACCGAGGCATCGAGATATTTTTGCTCTCCCGTCGCCGCGTACAGAAGTGCGGGCAGACGTACGGCGACGCCGTAGGCGGCGGTGTGGTTCGCGTTATATTTCAGCTTCGGATCCGCAAAGTCGCGGTAGGAATTCGCGAAAATGGTATGCTCGCAGAGATAGTCGGCGTATTCGACGGCAAAGTCGAGGAGGCGGCGATCGCCCGTGCGCTCGTAGCAATAGAGCACCGGCTCGGTGATCAGGGCGCCCGCATAGCAGGTCTTCTTATCGCCCGACCATTCGCGTGCAAACCAAAGCATACACCGATACACGGCGTCGAAGACGTCCGCCCGTCCCGTCGCCTCGTAATAGAAGAGAAGGGCGCGCATCCCGCAGGCATTGCCCCATGCATTATAGTCTTCGTAGATCTTCGCGTCCGGCTCGCGATAGGTGCCGAGGTAGCCGTCCTCCCGCTGTGTTTTCAACACGGCGTCGACCCATGTCTTCGCTTTTTCTTTCAGTTCCTTGTCGTTCAGGGTGAAGGCAAGCTGAATGAGTCCCGCGTAATAGTTACCCGAGATCTCGGCGCCCCACCCGGAGATCTCGCCGCCGTCCCACTGTTTGACGACGGTCTTGCGAAGATAGGGGTCGGCGATCATCCCCGGCTCGATCTCGGGGAGGTGTCCTCCCATTCCGTTTTTGCTACGCAGAAGCTGCTCTTTCAGGAATCCGCGGGCGCGGATGCATCCGAGCGGCAGGGTTTTTCGTTTGGCGTAAGTGTTCATGATCCTCTTTCTTTTTCCGAACAAAAAGTTTGGAAAATTTACTCCTGTGTCTTTACATTGGCGGCAAAGTGTGCTACAATGAAATCGTCATTCCCAGTATAGCAGAATTTCTTTTTGCAGACAATTGAAGAATGAAAGATGAATGGAGAATTCTCATCAAGAATATGGAGTTTTATAAGATCACACTGCTTGCGGTGCCGAAAATTCATATTTCCTGTACGGTGGCATCCTACCGATACCGTAACCGTATGCGCGGCATTGCCGAATATCTTGAAACGACGGCGCTGACGGACGGAGACATCACCTTTCGCTCCGTGACGGGAGAGATGAGCGTCTATCCCGCGGGCTCTTTTCTGCTCATCACGCCCGACATGGTGGGGGAGACCTCCACGTCGCCCGGGGAGCTGAACCGTCACACGACGACGCTTGTGCGTGTGCCCTATACGTACGAGCACTTTGACACGAACCGACTGTCACGGGAGGAATTTTCCGAGCTTGTCTCGTCCGCGGACACGGAAAACTGCTTTCTGCTTCCGAAGCGCGGTCGGCTCGATCGCGAATGCTCCACGGTCCTGCCGATGCTCGAGCGGATCTCACGGCACTTTGCGCGCAGGGATGTCGGAGGACGCTCGGAGACGGTCGCGCGGTATCTGCTCTTGCTCTCCGAGCTGACGAGGATCACCGTACAGACCGCGCGGGCGGAATACGGGGACAGCGTGCCGCCCTCCGCCGTCCGAAGCGTGGAGCGCGCCATCGCCTACATCGGGGAGCATTATAAAGAAAAGATCACGGCGCCCGACATCGCCGACGCGGTGGGGCTGTCCGTGAACTATCTTCATCGGATCTTCGAGAAGGTAAAGGGGGTGACGATCATCAATTATCTGACCTCTTATCGCATCGAAAAGGCGCGCAACCTCATTGAGGCGGGAGATGCGCCCGCGTACGAGATCGCGGCGGAGGTCGGGTATACCGATCCCTTCTATTTCAGCCGCGTATTTCGCAATACGATGGGGATCAGCTTTTCGGAATACAAAAAACAGGTACACGGGAGATAACGATGAAAATTGCAGTGCTTGACAGAAAGGCGCTCGGTGACGACCTTTCGCTCGCCCCGCTCGAGGCGGTCGGCTCCGTCGCCGTTTACGATACGACCTCGCCGGAGGAGGTCGCGGAGCGGATCGCCGACGCGGATATTCTGCTTATCAACAAGGTGCGGCTCGACGGTGCGGCATTCGATGCGGCAAAGCGGCTGCGGCTCGTCTGCGAGTTCGCGACGGGATATGACAACATTTCGATTCCCGACGCGAAGCGTCACGGGGTCGCGGTAGCGAACGTTCCCGCCTATTCCACCGACAGTGTGGCGCTCTTTACCTTTGCGACGGTGCTTTCGCTCATGACGCATCTTCCCGAATACCGCGCCTACGTTGCAGACGGGCGGTATACGGAATCGGGCGTGCCAAACCTTTTGACGCCCGCTTATCACGAGCTTGCGGGGAAGACGTGGGGGATCGTCGGTTGCGGGAACATCGGGGGACGGGTCGCGGCAATTGCCGAGGCGTTCGGCGCCCGCGTGATCGTTCATCGACGGAAGAAGGATCCGCGCTATCCTTGCGTGGACGCGGACACGCTTTGCCGTGAGAGCGATATTCTTACGCTCCACTGTCCGCTGACCGAAGAAACAAGGCATCTGATCGATGATCGGCGGATCTCCCTGATGCGGCGCGATGCGATCTTAGTCAACGAAGCGCGCGGCGGTGTCGTCGATTCCGAGGCAGTTGCCCGCGCCATCGAAGAAGGACGGCTCGGTGCCTTCGGCAGCGACGTATACGAGGGAGAGCCGTTGCGAAGAGAGGATGCGCTCTATCGGATCCGCGAGCGGGAAAACGTTCTTCTGACCCCTCACGCGGCGTGGGGCGCCTATGAGGCACGCAAGCGCTGTCTTTCGGTCGTATGTGAAAATATCACGGCGTTTCTTGGTGGAAAAATCAAAAATCGCCTTGATATTTAAGGGCAGAATGATCGAATTCAGAATTAAGAATTATGAATTAAGAATTATGATCTGGAGCCGATGGTCGTTGCGCTCGGTCAGCCTCTGTCTACGGTGATAACGCAATAGTAATCGGGGTGACGGGCGGCGACTTCTTTTCCGATGGCTTCGCATGCCTCGTCGGGAGTGATGCGGCTTTCAAAGGGAAGGACGATATCGAAGATCAGGTTGGTATGCGTCGTGCCGATCACCGCGCGGAAGTCGTGAATGGTGATGCTCGGATCGACTGCCGCGGCACATTCTTCCGCAATGCGGCAGAGGGCGCTCACGCGCTCGTCGTGCAGGGCGATCGGATCCATATGGACGGTGCAGAGGATGCCGAGCTTTTCTCGGATCTCGCGTTCCAGATTGTCAATGACGTCATGGAGATGATAGATATTGCCGTCTCCGTCGACCTCGGCATGAAAGGTAGCAAACAGGTGCCCGGGACCGTAATTGTGCACGAGAAGGTCGTGGATGCCGACGACCTCGGTATATTCCGAGACGATGGCTTCGATGGCTTTGACAGTCTCATCGACGGGGGCTTCTCCGAGCAGAGAGTTTTTCGTTTCGTTCAGAATGCGGACACCCGCAATCAGGATCAGCGCGGAGACGGCGAGTCCGACGATCGCATCGACGATGACACATCCGGTATAGCGGATGATCAAGGAACAGATCAGCACGGCAAGCGTGGATGCGCAATCGGACAAGGAATCCGCCGCCGCGGCACGAATGACCGAGGAATCGGTCATTTTTCCGACCTTGCGATAAAAGAGGGCGAGCCACAGCTTGGCGAGGACGGAGGCGACGAGAATGAGAATGGTAAGGAGCGTGATCTCCACCGTTCCGCCGTCACCGAGCCCGAAGAGCGTTCGGAAGGAGTCGAAAAGAAGCTCGGTACCTACGAGCAGGATCAAAAAAGACACGATCATGGACGCGATGTATTCCATCCGCGCGTGTCCGAAGGGATGCTTGCGGTCGGCGGGCTTACCCGAGATGCGGAAGCTGACGAGCGAGATAAGGGACGAGCCCGCGTCCGACATATTGTTGACGGCATCTGCCACCACGGCGGCGGATGAGGACAAAATTCCCGCGACGAGCTTCGCGGCGGAGAGCAGGAGATTGACGGTAATGCCGACGATGCCCGAGAGCGTCCCCGCGTGTTCACGCGTTTTCGCGTCCTCCATATCCCGTCTGTCTCCGAGAAAGATTCGTAAAAGGAAATCGGTCATAATCTACCTCTTTTTGAAATTCGGACTTTACAATCCTTGTAAAACATGATATACTGTAAAAAATAGAAAACATCACGAGGAGATCCATGGAATACCGTCGTTTTGAAATTCGCGGCACGGATGCCGATACATTGTATACGGAAATTCTCTACGCACTCGCAGTCGCGAGAACGGGAGGAGAGACGCTCGTGCGGCTCGTCATATTCCCCGAGGAGGAGGCGGACGGTGAAAAGCTGTCGCTTGCCGCCGCACGGCATCTGCGCCGCCTGAAAAGAGAGCGGAAGATCGGGGTATACGTCTATGCGGAGGCATTGTCCTCCGATTCGACAGAGGCGGCATACCTTCTGAACAAATATCCGACGCTCGACGGCAAGGAGGGCGCCGAACCGCTCGCCGCCACGGATGTTTACATTAAGCTATAAGAATGTTTTAACGGACGGAAAAGGACTGTCGGTTCCGATGAACGCAGACAGTCCTTTTTTCGTATGGAACATCACTCAGTTCTGAGCGGCTTCAAGATACTTGACAATGTCACCGACGGTGTTAAAATGATGAAGATCCTCGTCATCGATTACGATGTTGAATCTTTCCTCGCAAAGATAAACAAGATCGGCAAGCTCAAGTGAATTGATACCGAGGTCGCCTGCCAGTTCCGCATCCATGGTAATATCATCAGCGTTTACGCGAAGCTCTTCTATAAGAAACTTCTTGAGATTCTCAAACATGTCATGTCCTCCTTTGTATTCGGTGCAAATCGAATTTGTACCATACCATCTTACTATAACTTGTCGGATTTGTCAATAGTTTTTTCAAAAGTTAATCATATTTCACATTTTTCGCATGGGTTTTTCGGAAAAAATGTAATTTATCACGGAGAAAATGCGAATTTTTTCATGATCGGGAGGAGAAACATGTCCCCCTCCGTCACAAGATATGCGGAATGTGCAGAGAGTATTCCTCCGTTTTATTTTTGTATATTTGTCAATGATGTGAGACCAAATTTTAAAAAAAATAATTGAGACGAAAGGAAGCTATGACGCCCTGCGTGCGGAGAGAGGAA
>CAVEOF010000072.1:0-8130 GCA_963617165.1 Coriobacteriaceae bacterium
GGGCAACGTTCCGCTCGCGGATTTCTTCAGGAAGCTCGCGGGACGTGGATACCGCGGGGACTTCACTGTTGAGTCGACCGGGTTCGGCGCGGACGGGAAGGTGGACTTCGGCGCGCTGAACCGTGATTTCGAGTATCTGAGGCGGTTTGTCGGCTGAGAAAAAGCGGATTGCGACCGCGCTTCCCGGAGCGTTTGCCGGGGGATTTCAAAAAACGTAAATTTGCAAAGTAAATGCAACCACAGTTTAATAGGCAAAAAAGTCAGGCAGAAAGCGGATTTTCAAGTCTCTAACAACCTGCTATGATCAGTATGCTTTCCCAAAGTCCCCATATCACGGGGACTTTTTCGCTATGCAAGTACAGGCATCCGCTCGAATTCCTCAGAGTAAACGCAAATGGCGGTTGCATTTACTCCGAGAAAAGTTTTCTCAGTAAAGCAGATGACTGTATGACCTCCTCCGGAGATATCTTACGAATCCCCATCGCCGCCGCTAACTCCTCGGAATACGTAAAGCAAAACATCTCATAAGAACTCTTTCCGTTGAACTGCGCCCTCTTCACCGAGTTGACGTGCGAAAAGATCACATTTACCATATCCTGTGTGAAATCATCAAATGATGTCCCCGCTTTGACTATGTCACGGAAAAGCGTATGATTCTTTTCGATCTCAGGATTCTGATACGGTGAATATGGATCGCAGAAAAACATCTTCGTCTCCGGAACACCATCGGGTGCGTTCTCAAATGTTGATACCGCGCTGAATTCTCCGCCATTGTCAGTTAAGATGACCGGAATGATCTCTCCGAATGAGAAACCATTCCCGAGCAGCCTTTTCTTGAATTCGAGTATCTTCGCTGACGCCTCGGCTGAGGTCTTGTTCTCGAGCAGCAGTCCGATCATGAAGTCGCTGCTCAGAAAATGGATAGTCATAATGACTTTGCCGCCGATACGTCCGATCACTGTATCGAGCTGTATCTCCGGAAGACCCGGGTTTTCTGCTTTATAGTCGATATAGTCAGTAAACATACGCCCGGTTTTCGCTTCTGGAGGAATATGATCTTCATGTCTGCGTCTTCGCGGTTTGAATTTGACCATACGCGGGAGGTCAATCGGTGCTATGCTGTAATAGCCTTTCTTTATGTGGCGGTAAACAGTCGAGACGGATACCGGAAGATGGTAGGTCTGGGTTATGTGGTAGATATGCTGACCTGAGCGGACAGCGCCGGAGATTACGCGATCGAGTTCGTCGAAGCTGCTCTTTTTCATCGGGATTCCGCTGCGTGAGTCTTTCAGGAGAGCTTCGTATTCCTCTTGCGCACGGCGTGCTATGTAGACGTGGCGGGTGAGCTTGCAGCTTGAACGGCTCTTTTTCGGGCAGCCGTTGCAAACGAACGGCGGAGCGGCTAACAGCGGACAAACAGTCGAAGACTGTTTGGTGAAGCTGTTAGCTTCCATGTAGGTGTGGCGTTTGATCTCACGGGAGATTGTTGAGGGGCTTTTGCCGAGGGCGTGGGCGATCTCTTTGAAGTTCAGCCCCTTGGCGAGGTATTCGGCGATATCGATACGGTCGTTGAGCGTCAGGTGTTTGTTCTTCCCGGAATCAGAATTTTTCTTCTTTGCTTGCATTTATCTGCTTCTCCTTTGGTGGATTTCTCAGACTAAATGCTACCATAAATTCTTTGCCAGACTTATTGCAATCGGTTAATGCTATTCTTGCATTTACTTTGCAAATTTACGCCGAAACAAAAATTTGAAAAAATCTCAAAAACCACTTGACAAACCAATTTCATTGTGGTATAATATTATTTGTCAGGTTACTGGGTGTGGCGCAGTTGGTAGCGCGCTACCTTGGGGTGGTAGAGGCCGCAAGTTCAAGTCTTGTCACTCAGACCAGAAAAACGGAGATCGTAAGATCTCCGTTTTTCTTTGTTTTTCGCCGTTTTTCTCTCGTTTTCTCACATTTTCGAAGCAGATCCGCTCTGAATTTCGGGGCGGATCTGTTCTGTATTTTTCTGCACCAAATGCCCAAAACTCCGGTTGGTGCATATTTTGGTACATATGTTGCCGATTTTACAGAACTCCCATGGTAGAGGCTGCAGGTTTAAAGTTTTCTCTCATGCGCCGCTTTTTGTCTCTCCAAATCAAAATTGTGAGCCATCAAAAGGAGGAAAACAAAATGGCAAACATCGTCAGAAAACCAAACGGAACCTATCTCATTCGCATTTCGGCAGGTAAGGATGACAGTGGCAAGCCCGTCACCGTCTCCCGTACCTTCACTCCATCGAAGCCGACACTCAGTTATCTTTCTCTCCAGAAAGAAATGAACCTTTTTATCGAACATCTTCAGGTGCAGATTTTGAACGGCGAAATTCTGGATGCGAGCGGGCGGAAAATCGCACCAAACTCTCCAGGCAAAACGCTGTTTCGGGATTTCTGCGAAAAATTTTTGGAGATCAAGGCAAGCGAGATAGCCCCCGGTACTCTTGCCTTCTATCGTCAGATCATTCAAACACATCTGATTCCGACTTACGGCATGATGCGGTTGGAAGAATTCCGTGTCCGTCACGTACAGGACTATATCCAGTTTGTCATAGCAAAGGGCAGGCAGGATATTCATCACCCCGGCGAACAAATGGCTGCGGCAACGGTAAAACGTTATGCGACGGTATTTCGCTCCATTTTGTCCCTTGCCTACAAAATGGAATACATCGACAATGACATCAGTGCTTCCCGCCGGTTAGTCTTTCCGAAAAACGACCGAAAAGAGGTAGAAGTGTACTCCGCCGACGAGGTCAGGCAGATACTCGAAGCCTTGGAAGAAGAATCGGTCAACATCAAGTTGCTCGTGGAACTTGCCCTGTTTACCGGTTGCCGTCGCGGAGAAATTGTCGGTCTGAAATGGTCGGACATTGATTTTGTTGCGCACAGGCTTTATGTACGCCGCAGCATTTACAAGCCAAAGAGCGGCAAAGCGTTTGAAAAAGAGCCGAAGACCAAAAACAGCAAACGGGATATGGTGATCCCCGAACGACTGTTGGAAACACTCCGCACCTACCGGGAGAATCAAAACAAATACGCCGCTATGATGGGTGCCGGATGGAATCCGGACGGATGGATTTTCACCGAACTCGACGGTCATGTGATGAATCCGCAGACACCGACCAAGCAGTTCGACCACTTTCTCAAGCGGCACGGCATCCGTCACCTGAAATTTCACGGTCTGCGGCATACAAGTGCCACTATGCTTCTTGCCAATGGATGCGACATCAAAACCGTTTCCATGCGGTTGGGGCACAGCGATATTGACACAACCAATATCTATGTACACGCCATCACCGAAACCGACCGGCTCGCCGCCGATACCTTCGACCGCGTTTTCGGAAAATAAAGGAGACTGATTATGAAAAACAAAATTACATACAGTAAAAAGAACGATATCCTGTATCCCGATCTTACCCTACCGGAACAGAAAACGACTGCAATCGGGAAATACGGGCAGTTGCATTTGGAATATCTAAAGCGGCATCGCAGAGGAACCTATATTCGTCTTTCGCTTTATATAAGAAAAACAACTTATCCTGTTGCATGCTGAGATATACAATTGTCGGAGAATAAAAGAAAAACTTTTCAAAAACAAATAAAGGCTGTATGATTGTAATCCGATTTTTGTGAAAATCTGCATCGTATGTCAAATCCCTTAAGATATACGTTATCTCGTTTTCGTCAATTTTCAATGAGCGAGACAAGTATGACACCAACCACTGCGTGGTACCGTAGACAATCGGACGAGTGGAGTCAAAAGTGTCTACTTTTTTCACCGGTAACTGATTGCGGTATATTTCATGAAAGCGCATTAAGCCGAGCGCCATAAGACCTGCATAAACCATTCTGAAATGCTGCAGGGTATATCCTTCCATCCGATAATCTTCTTTTTCCTCTGCATCAGCCATCACTTTAGACAGGCAAGCCTGATAGTACTTTTCAAACATGGCTTTACTGACCGGTTTATTCTGATAAAGTTTCCACGTTTCTCCGAGACGGGGATCAGAAAGGAATCGAGCAGTTGCTTTCGTCGCTTCGCTTTTATTCTGATCAAGCTGATCTTCCGGCTTTTCACTGTCTACCCAATGCGCATACACATCCGCCCCCATATCTCTTGCAGTAGGATTAAGAGAAAATGCTATCTCCTTTTCGCTTCTGACCTCGGCAGAATACTTTGAGATTCCCAAATCATCAAATGCTTTTCTGACAAGATTATATGTATAGGCGCTTTCAAACAATTTACAAATTGCTATAATATCATTTTGAGTGAGAGGCGAAAAACGAAAAGATGATTCATGCCTACAAAAGCGGTATGCCCACTTCAGCACTTCCCGATAGCTATGCCGAATCTGATCCTGCTGATGACCGATATCAGCGCCATCATATAAGTTACATAAGACATTCACAGGATTCATTGTGCCTATAAAAAGCTGTTCGGCAACACAAGTTATTTGATAGCTCAACTCCGGGAAAGAATACTTTTTGAATATTTCGTCTTCTTTGTGATAATCCCAGACTATTTGCCTGATGTGCTGTATGCTATCATTGTTCTTACAGTCTCCCATAAAACCTCCGGTGCAATCAAAAAATCGTACAGGTACAGTACCTTTTTATCCCATCTCCGCCTGATCCGTCCAAAGCTCGCACTGGCTCATGACGGTTTCAATGGCATCCTCGTATTTCTCCGGCGGGTATTTATACTTTTTGAGTAGCCGCTTCACCATCTTCCGCATCCCGGCGCGGGCAGTTTCTTTCTTCTGCCAGTCTATGGTACGGTTTCGACGGAGCATATCGGTCAGTTCCCGTGTCAGTGCAATCAGCGTCTCATTCTCATAAAAATCCTTGATATGTTCCGGTTTGGTCAGCGCATCGTAGAATGCCAGTTCCTCCTCAGATAAGCCGAGCTTTTCGCCCTCTTTACGCAGGGCACTTATCTCCTCCGCCGTTTTCAGAAGCTCCTTGATGACCTCCTCATTGGTGATCAGCCCGTTATAATAAGTGTTCATCAGCAGGGTGATTTTATCGGAAAATGTAGTCGCTTGCACCACATTGGTGCGCTTATAAATGGCGATCTGCTCTGCCATCAGCTTGCGCAGGATTTCCACCACGATGTTCTTTTCCTTCATCCGGGCGATTTCTTCCAGCACCGACGGGTCGAACAGAGAGAATTTCTCTCCCATCTTCGCGCTTTCAAACAGATTGATCACGCCCTCGGATTGAATGCTCGCCTTGAGCAACTCGTTGATCTGCGAATTGATTTCTTTCAGTGACAGCGGCTTGCCGCCCCCACCACCCATGGTGATCTTCATCACAGCGGAACGCACCGCTTCAAAGTATGCTGCCGTGTGCCGCTCCTCTTCGGTGGTCATACCGGAGCAAAGCGACTGCGCCTGCCGCAACAGAAGCGCCTCTTTTGCAAATAATTCTTTGCGTTTCGGTGCTTTTGCATCAAGAACGAAGTTCACACCACCGGTTACTGCCTGCGCCATCTCCAAAGGGGATCCCGTGTAGAATTTGCTGAAATCGTACCCATGGAACAGGTCGCGGCAGACCTGCAATTTCTCCTGAAATTTCGGATAGGCGGTCTTTCCGATGTCCATATCGCCGTACTTTTGACGGTCGCGGGCGGAATACTCCTTCATTGCCTCCTTCAGTGCCGAAGCAATGCCGACGTAATCGACAATCAGCCCGCCCTCTTTGTCCTTGAATACCCGATTCACACGAGCAACCGCCTGCATCAGATTGTAACCGTGCATGGGCTTGTACACATACATGGTGGCAAGCGACGGAACGTCAAAGCCGGTCAGCCACATATCCACGACAATCGCGATCTTGAGCGGGTCGTCGTTGTCCTTGAAGCGGCGTGCCAGTTCTTCCTTGTGTGCTTTGGTGCCGACGATGTCCTTCCAATCCTCGGGGTCTTTGTTGCCTCCCGTCATCACAACGGCGACTTTTTCACTCCATGCGGGACGCAGCTCGAGGATTTTGCGGTAAATCTTGATGGCAATCGGGCGGGAATACGCCACGATCATGGCTTTTCCGGTCAGAAGATTTGCGCGGTTCTGCTCGTAATGCGTGATAATATCCTCGCACAGCGATTGAATGGTCGCATCCGCGCCGAGCACGCTTTCCATCTGACCGAGCATTTTCTTGCTCTTCTCAATGGTGGCGCTGTCGGCCATCTGCTCGAGTGCGTCATAGGTTGCATCGATCAGACGGAGTGTGTTTTGATCGAGTTTCAGATGAATCACACGGCTTTCGTAGTAGACCGGGCGGGTGGCACCGTCCTCCACCGCTTGGGTCATGTCGTAAATATCAATGTAATCGCCGAACACCTCGCGGGTGTTGCGGTCTTTGATGGAAACGGGTGTACCCGTAAAGCCGATAAAGGTGGCGTTCGGAAGTGCGTCATGCAAAATCCGTGCATTGCCGACTACCACATGGGCTTCTTTGTTATCCTCGGACATCACCACCCGCTCGTCAAAGCCGTATTGCCCGCGGTGGGCTTCATCCGCCATAACAACGATGTTGCGGCGCTTTGAGAGCGGCTCCTCTCCCCGCTCAAACTTGAAAAGCGTGGTAAAAATGATTCCGTTTGCCTCACGCCCGGCAAGCAGGGCTTTCAGATGCTCCTTGCTTTCCGCCTGCACGGGGGTCTGACGGAGAAAGCCCGCGCATTTGCAGAATTGCGCGTAAAGCTGATCGTCAAGGTCGATGCGGTCGGTCATCACAACGATAGTCGGGCTATGTAGCACCTCCTGTAGGAGGTGCGCATAAAAGACCATCGAAAGCGATTTCCCGCTCCCCTGCGTGTGCCAGAAAACGCCGCCTTTGCCGTCGGTTTTGGTGGCGATTGCGGCTCTTTCCACGGCTTTTCGCACGGCGAAATATTGGTGATAGCCCGCTAAAATTTTGATCGGCTTCTGCGCATCACCCGAGAAGCAGATAAAATTTTTCAGAATGTCGAGCAGGCGGGCTTTCGGGAACATTCCCTCGTAAAAGGTGTCAAACTGTGCATAGGCGGTGTTTTCGTATCTGCCGTCCTTGGTTTTCCACTCCATAAAGCGGTCAAGCCCCGAGGTAATCGTGCCCGCGCGGTTGGTGGAAAGGTCGCTGATCACGCAGATGGCGTTGTAGATGAACATCGACGGGATGTCCTGCATATAGTTGCGTAGCTGGTTATAGGCATCCTCGGCGCCCGCGTCCTCTTTGGCAGGACTTTTCAGCTCCATCAGCACGAGCGGCAGACCGTTGACAAACAGGATAATATCGGGGCGGCGATTGTTGCCGTTTTCGATGTAGGTATATTGATTGACTACCGCGAAATCATTGTTTTCCGGCTTCTCGAAGTCCACCAGACGGACGAGCGTCGCGCGGGTCTCGCCGTTCACAGTATAGTTGACCTCCACGCCGTCCTGCAAATAGCCCGTAAAGACGCGGTTCTTCTCCACGAGGCTCCCGCCCTCAAAATTGCGGATTTTGGAGAGTGCCTCACCGATCGCCTCCACAGGCAAGCCGCGATTCAGCCGTACCAGAGCGTCACGCAAAACGCCACCCATGAGCGGGTCGGAAAAGTCCTCCCGCCCCATGTCCGGCGCGTAGATATGCGTATAACCCATGCCTTCAAACAATTGTATTACGGCATTTTCGTATGTAGATTCGGTGAATGGCATAATGATGTCTCCTTTATACTTCTGAACTAATCATTTTTGACGCAGGATAGCTTAAAAGCGACATATTCATTTTTTTAATGTCAATAACAGTAGCTTTTGGAAGTTCAATTTCGCTGTTAAGTGATGAAACTAAATTACAATACTTGTATGGCGTATACCATATCAAATAATCAATATCCGAATCAATAACACTTTGCATAAATGCTTTATCTAAAAACCAGCAATGAGGTTTTCCTGTAAATTTCTGTCCTTTAGTCAAGTTTTGAACAGTTGCATCCGATTGAAAATACGCAGAAGATTCATCAAAAACAAAAAATATCATTTTGTAACCTGTATGATTTTCCTTATATTTCGAGATTTTCAATTTATGCTTCTCTATAGTTCTAACAAAACCGTCTCTGTAGTAATCATAATTG
>CAVEOF010000073.1:0-8038 GCA_963617165.1 Coriobacteriaceae bacterium
GCAGGCTCTTTTTTCTTTTCCCCGACCTGTCAGGAAACCTATACTTTTCCTGACAGGGCTTTATCGGTTGTTTATATTTTATCATATATATTCGCGGATTTCAATTGGCGTTTTTCACGATTTTTCCCTATTATTTTTGTCGAATATAGCCAATCGAATGCAAAAAGCACCCCCGACACGCGGTATCGGGTGTCGGGAGTGCCGTTTTTTTGATAGTAATTTACGCGAGCTCCGCGAAATACTTGATGGTGCGAACCATCTGCGAGGTGTAGGAGTTCTCGTTGTCGTACCAAGCGACGACCTGTACCTGATAGGTATCGTCGTCGATCTTCGCGACCATGGTCTGCGTCGCATCGAAGAGCGAGCCGAAACGCATACCGATAACGTCGGAGGAAACGATCTCGTCGGTGTTGTAGCCGAAGGACTCGGAAGCCTGTGCCTTCATCGCGGCGTTGATGGAATCCTTCGTGATGTCCTTGCCCTTCACGACAGCGACAAGGATCGTGGTCGAGCCGGTGCAGGTAGGCACTCTCTGCGCGGAGCCGATGAGCTTACCGTTCAGCTCGGGGATAACAAGTCCGATCGCCTTTGCGGCACCGGTCGAGTTGGGAACGATGTTCTGCGCGCCTGCGCGAGCACGGCGGAGGTCACCCTTTCTGTGGGGGCCGTCGAGGATCATCTGGTCGCCCGTGTAAGCGTGAACGGTCGTCATGATACCCGAAACGATGGGGTATGCGTCGTTCAGAGCCTTAGCCATGGGAGCGAGGCAGTTGGTGGTGCAGGACGCGGCGGAGATGATCCGGTCATCCTTCGTGAGCGTCTCGTTGTTGACATTGAAGACGATGGTCTTGAGGTCGTTGCCCGCGGGAGCGGAGATAACAACCTTCTTTGCGCCGGCGTTGATGTGCGCCATGGACTTATCCTTCGAGCAGTAGAAACCGGTGCACTCGAGAACGACATCCACGTTCAGCTGCTTCCAAGGGCAGTTGTTCGCGTCCTTCTCGGCATAGATCTTGATCTCCTTGCCGTCTACGGTGATGGAACCGGGCTCGACAACCGTCTTACCGTCCTCACCGAGCTTCGCATCGGTGTAAGTAACGGTGTGACCCTGCGCAACGTAGCTTCCCTGCGCGGTGTCATACTTGAGAAGATGCGCGAGCATCTTCGGGCTCGTGAGGTCGTTGATCGCAACCACTTCGTAGCCCTCGGCGCCGAACATCTGACGGAACGCAAGGCGTCCGATTCTGCCGAAACCGTTAATAGCAACTTTTACTGCCATTTTGAAAATCCTCCAAAATATAATAAAATTTTGATCCACTTTTCGCGAAAAAGGCTCGTTCCGCCAAAAAACGCCGTGCGGAATCCTTCCTTCTCCGATCTTAGATTATAGCACACTTTTTCTCATTATACAAGAGGATTGAGAAATTTTTATCAGATTTGTGGAAAATTCTCAAAACGGCTTCTCTTCCTTCGGCTTTTTTGTCCAAAGCCACACGCTCTCCGCACGGGAGAGAAAGTAATAACGGACAAGCGTCGGGAGCTTCAGGAGGCGTTTCGGCTCCGCGAGCATACGAAAGAGCCATTCCGCCCCGTATTTTCGGAAAGGGGCGGGCGCGCGGCGCTTTTCGCCCGCGTAGATATCGAGGCTTCCGCCGAGTCCGAGGAACAGGGTGCTCGGCGAATAGTGCGAGAGGCGGTCGATCAGACGCTCCTGCTTCGGAGAGCCGAGGCAGACAAAGCAAACGTCGGGCGTCCCGCGCTCGAGCCGTTCGGCAACGCGCTCCTCGCGGAAACGATAGCCGTCCTGCAAAAATACGGGGGTCAGGTCGGGGTATTTTGCCGAGAGGTTACGGAAGGCGCGCTTTGCCGTTCCGCGCCGTCCGCCGAGAAAGGCGACGCGCAGCGCGCCCGCGGAAAGAAGAAGCTCGCCGAGTTCCACGCCGGGGAGCGTCTCGCTTCTCTCCCCGCGGCTTTTCAGCGTGCCGAGAATGCCGTGACCGTCGGGAAAATTATAGTCGGAGCGGTTGAGCACCGCGGCAAAATCGGGGTGCCGTCTCGCATACATCAGCATCAAGGGATTGACGGTATAGATACATCCGCCCTCCGAAAGGCGCGTCAGGGCGGCAAGCGCCATCTCTTCCCTGTCGCCGATGTCCACCCGCACGCCGAAGATTCTTGTTTTCTCCATGATTTCTCCTCGCCGTTTTTCTTTTATTATGCCTTGGCGGGAATTTTTCAATCACCCGAAAAGAAAAACTTGACAACGGCGAAAAAAACTGTTATACTGTTAGTACCGAACGGGGCAATCGCGCGATATTATGCCGAAAGGTCGTATCGTGAGGAAAGTCCGGGCCTCACAGGGCAGGATAACGGATAACGTCCGCCGAGGGCGACCTCCGGGAAAGTGCAACAGAAAGAAACCGCCGTCTTCCGACGGTAAGGATGGAAAGGCGAGGTAAGAGCTCACCCGTTTCTATGGCAACATAGATCCGCTGTAAACCCTATCCGAAGCAACACCCGATGTTTGCCGCGCAAGCGGCAGCGGCTGCCCGTCGCAACACATCCGGTGGCAGAGCCGCAAGGCTTGAACCGTGGAGCGATCCGCGGTGAAGATAGATGATTGCCGCGTCGCGAGACGTACAGAACCCGGCTTACAAGTTCGGTCACGGGGCTGTTACCCGTGTGTCGGAGAAACCTTCTCGGACGCACGGGCAACAGTCCCGTGTACTTTGTAAATTTTTCTTCATCCGGTTGCATTTTCCGTGCAAGTCTCCTATAATAGAAAGTGGTAACGTTCCATTTCACCGAAAAAGGACGAGGCGCATGTCAAAGGTTCTTCTCCCTCTCAAAGGAAGTGAAAAGGTGGGACTTCTCGGGCTCGGCACCTCGACGCGCGGAATCGTGCGTGTGCTCGAGCATTTCGGCACCCGTGCCCTGACGCTCCGCACGGAGCGCGCGGTACCCGCGTGCCTTTCCCCCTCTCTCGCGGTGCGATGCTATACGGGGGATGCGATCTACGACGAATTATCGGAGGACATTCTGTTCTTTTCCCCTTCCGCGCGGCGGGAGGATGCGCGACTGCTTGCCGCGTCGGCGCGTGGCTGTCGCTTCTCGTCGGATGCGGAATTCTTTTTCGACAACACCCGCGCTCCCGTCTTTGCCGTCACCGGCTCGGACGGAAAGAGCACGACGGCGACGCTCGCCTCTCTCTTGCTTTCGGGCGGGGAACGCGACGTCCGTCTCGCGGGGAACATCGGGCGGGCGCTCTCCCCTCTTCTTCTCTCCGAGGGAAAAGATTCCGTCACCGTGGCGGAGCTTTCGAGCTTTCAGCTTCAATATTTCGCGCCGCGTACCCGCCGTGCGGTCATCACCAATCTGACGCCGAACCATCTCAACTGGCACAAGGACCTCGCGGAATACAGGGAGGCGAAGTCCCATATTCTGACAAACGCCGAGGACGCCGTGCTTTCGGCGGACGACGAGGGATGTGTTTCCCTCTTTTCGGGCATTCGTCCGTTTGCCGTCTTTTCGGTCAGGGAGGGGGCGGCTTCTCTTCTCCGTTATCGGGCGCGACACGTTCTCACGCTGTCGCAGGAGGTGATCTGCCTTGACGGGAAGCGGCTCCTCCCTCTCTCGGAGATCCGTCTTCCCGGCATGTACAACGTGAAGAATTTCATGGCGGCGATCGCGCTCACGCTCGGGTTTACCGACGAGGAGCGGATTCTTTCGGTCGCCCGCACCTTCTCGGGAATCCCGCACCGCACCGAAACGGTTGCCGTGCGCGGCGGGGTGCGATATGTGGATTCCTCCATCGACTCCTCTCCCGCCCGCACGCTCTCCACGCTGTCGGCGGTAGCGGGATCGCCGATCCTGCTCATCGGCGGAAAGGGAAAGGGCGTGCCCTTCGACGCGCTCGTTCCCGTCCTGTTATCGAGAGCGAAGGAGATCGTTCTTTTCGGAGAGACGGGAGAGGAGATCTTCTCTCTGCTCGCCGCCTGCGATCGGGAGGGCAAACCGCCCGTACTGCGGGCGAAGAATTTTCGGGACGCGGTGCGTCTCGCCGTCCGCGGGGCAGAGCCCGGGGACACGGTGCTTCTTTCCCCTGCTTCCACGAGCTTTGACGAATTTCGGAATTTCGAAGAGCGCGGCGATGTCTTCCGCGAGGAAGTGCTTTCGCTGACGAAGGAGATTCCCGAGGAAATATAAAAGAAAAGGAAAACAGATCATGAAAACACGGTGGCTACCATTTCTGCTCACGCTGACTCTACTCTTCTCTCTCGTGTCCTGCGGGCAAAAGAGCGAGGTAGAGATCCCCGACGGGATGCAACTCGCGGCGGGGGGAGGCGAGCTCGGCTATTATTTCTTCGTCCCCGAGGAATGGACGGTATCGAACCTCGGTGACGTCAGCGCCGCTTATGTTTCTCCCCTGACGCCCGCATCGGTCTCGCTCACGGCGACCGAGCTTTCCGACGGGGAGAGCACGGCGGAGTATTTCGAGAGGAGCTTTGCTTCCTTCCCCGCCTCCTTCGGTGTAACGAAGGTAGAAGAGGACACTGCCTGCACGCTCGGGAATGCGGAGGACGCCGTTTCCTACGTTTATACCTATACCTATCAGGAGAAGAGCTTCCGTACCTTGCAGATCCTCGCGAGATTCGAGGGACGAGCCTACCTTTACACCTACACCGCGCCCGACACCAAGGCGGACGGGGCGGACAAGACGCCGTATGAAACTTATGTCGAGAAGGCGCGGAGCGTCATATCTTCGATCAAATTCATCGAAAAGACGGACAAGGCTCCCGACGACAAGGTATATGAGAGCGACGGGGACGGCTATCTTCTGATCTCCGACGGAGTGGTCGCGGGCTTTGACTTCTATCTTTCGCCGACCTTCACGCCAACGCTGACGACGGGCATCATCGGTGCGGTCGCGACGGACGGGGCGAGCGTCACGATGTCCGAGGCGACCCGCACGGGAGTCAGCGTCGCGGATTATTTCAAGGAGCGCAAGGAAGAGCTTTCGACCTTTGTCACAGAGCTTACCGTTCTGAGAGAAAACGAAGAGCTCACCTTTGCCAATGCGAAGCGCGCCGTTGCCTACGAATACACCTACCTTTTTGAAGGGGAGGTCTATCACGTCTATCAGGTGCTCGCGGTGACGTCGACCAAGGGCTTTGTCTTCACCTACACGGCAAAAGAAGGCGTCTATGCGACGCATCTCGACGAAGTAACGAAAATGACGGAGAAGCTTCACATCCGATGAATACCGTTTATTTTGACAACAGTGCAACGACCCGCATTTCGGAGCAAGCACTCGAAAAGTATATCGAGGTCTCCCGCACGGTCTTCGGGAATCCCTCTTCCCTGCACGCGCTCGGCTTTGCGGCGGAGCGGGAGATTACGGCGGCGCGCGAGGCGATCCTCCGCACGCTCGGCTCTCCTGCGGGGACGCTCGTATTTACGGCGAGCGGCACCGAGGCGAACAATCTCGCTATCTTCGGTCGTCTTCACGCGAAGGAACGATACCGCCGCGGTGCGAAGATCCTGACGACGGCGGGAGAACACGCATCGGTGTCCGAGGTGCTTCGTGCCCTCGGCGCGGAGGGGGTCAAGGTCGTCGAGATCCCGACGGCGGGCGGCGTGCTCGACGCCGAGGCACTCAAACGGGAAATGACGCCCGACGTGGTACTGATCACGATGATGCTCGTCAACAATGAGACGGGCGCGCTCTACGATCTTGCCGCCGTCTCCCGTCTGATGAAGGAAAGATCGCCCGAGGCGGTGTTGCATATTGACGCGACGCAGGGCTATCTGAAGATTCCCTCGTCGCCGCGGGCGCTCGGGGCGGACATGATGACGATCTCTTCTCACAAAATCGAAGGTCCGAAGGGGGTTGGCGCGCTCTACGTTTCCTCCGAGCTTCTGAAAAAGCGCGGGCTTGCCCCGTGGATCCTCGGCGGCGGGCAGGAGGGCGGACTTCGCTCGGGGACGGAAAACGTCCCGGGGATCGCCGCCTTTGCCGTCGCGGCGACCGACGGTGCGGCGGGATTCTCCGCACGGGCGGAAAGGACGGAGGCGTTGCGGGCGTATCTGCTCGAGCGGCTCGCAAGCGAGCCTTCCCTTGCGGACATCCGTCCCGTTCTCCCTCCGCGGCACGCGCCGCACATTCTGAATTTGACGCTTCCGAAGATCAAGAGCGAGACCATGCTGCACTATCTCTCCTCGGAGGGGATCTGCGTCTCGTCCGGCTCTGCCTGTTCCTCGAACGGAGGGGGGCACCTTTCCTCCGCGCTCATCGCCTTCGGGCGGACGGCGGCAGAGGCGGACACATCGATCCGCGTCAGTTTTTCCTACCGCAACACAAAGGAAGAGGTCGACCTGCTCGTCGCGGCGCTTTTGCGCGGGCTGGCGAAGCTCTCGCGCATACGGTGACGTCATGACACAGCTGACCCTGATTACCGTCGGCACGCTGAAGGAGGATTACCTTGCGGCGGCGCTTGCCGAATACAAAAAGCGGCTCGGCGCTTATTGCAGAGTCGAAGAGATCGAGATCAAAGAGGTCCGCATCGCAAACGAAGACGATGCGGGAGAGATCGAACGCGCGCTCGCGGAAGAGGGTGCGAAGATCCTATCGAAAATTCCGAAGGGCTCCTACCCGATCGCCCTGTGCGTCGAGGGGACGGAATACGACTCCGAGTCTCTTGCCGCACTGCTCGGTCGTGCGGCGGACGCGGTGGGAAAGATCACCCTGATTATCGGTTCCTCCCACGGACTCTCCCCCGCGATCAAGGCGGCGGCAAAGGAGCGCCTTTCCGTCTCCCGTCTCACCTTTCCGCATCAGCTCATGCGCGTCATTTTGGCGGAGGCGCTGTATCGCTCCTTCTCCATTTTGGCGGGGAAAAGGTATCACAAGTGATGATTATGAATTAAGAATTAAGAATTATGAATTATGAATTGACTGATAGCTTGCGTTTTCATGGAGCGGCAAATCGTCTTGGCTGATTTTTTCGATTTCTTTCTTTTTCCGGCTTTATGATCGGGAAGCGTGGGGTTGTCTTCTGCCTTCTTTGATTTGTTGTAAGCCCCAAATAACCCCGCGTCTTAAAAAATCTTTTTCGCTGTGGTACAATGAAGTAGAAGCGACTTCAAGGAACTGAAACGAACTGCAATGGAAGCATAATGAAGACCAAAGTCCAAGAACACACAGGAGGAAAAGGAAAGATGAAAGAAACAAGTCAGGCAATCGCAGCGGTCAAGCGAAAGGTGCAGCTGTCAGAATGGCAGTGTCAGATACAAGCGCGGCAAGAACAAGGAATAACGGTAGACGAGTGGTGTGCAAATATGGGGATCGGTAAAGGCGCATATTATCATCGGCTGCGAAAGGTTCGGGAATATCTGTGTCAACAGATGGGGGTTACGGGAGGTATCGAATCCCACGGGATGCCTCAATCTACTGCCGTTGTCCCTGTTCGTAGGGTACAGCCGAAAGAAAAAGCCGCGATTGAAATGCAGCTTGGAGAGTTGCAGATCAGATTCGGCGAAAGCCCCGATGCAGAACAGTTAAAGGTCGTTTTGGGAGCATTGATGGGTGCCAATAAGCCGGTATGTTAAAGGAACTCACGTTACATTCCACGGTCTACCTCGTTACGGGTTACAGCGATCTGCGAAAAGGCATCGAGGGCCTTGCCGCGGTAGTACAGGGAACGCTGTCCGGGGATCCGTTCAGCAAAAGTCTGTATCTGTTCTGCGGCAGACGCAGAGACCGTATCAAAGGGCTCTTATAGGAGGGAGACGGATTTCTTTTGCTGTATAAACGCTTAGATAACGGAGTATTCCGTTGGCCTCGGAATAAAACCGAGGCAAGGCTACTGACCGAACAGGAAATCCGTTGGCTACTCGAGGGCTTGGAGCTTGAACAACCAAAGGCAATTAAGGAATCCAAACCGGGAATTTTATATTAAAAACGTTTAATTTACAGGCGGTTACGGAAATGTTTGCAGGGAATCTACAGACATTTCCGTTCTTTTATGGTATCATATTA
>CAVEOF010000074.1:0-7790 GCA_963617165.1 Coriobacteriaceae bacterium
CGAGGTTCTTTCTGTGTCATTACTTTTTTTCTAAGTGTTGCACTTATATTGTAAACCCACAATTAAGAATTATGAATTCGGTGCGTGGGGATGTGTTGATCTCCGGACGGGAGGAGACCGAAGGTGGCGGAAGGAAGCGCGGCGGCGTGTCGATTTCGGACGGGGCGGAGACCGAAGGCAGTGGAAAGAAGCGCGGGGGCGTGTCGGTTTCGGACGGCGCGGAGACCGAAGGCGGCGAAAGGTAGCGCTGGGCATGTCGGTTTCGGACGGGAGATCGTCATGTTTTTTGAATTTTTTCGGGTCTTCGGCGAAAGAAAAAAAGAGCGTCGCTTATCGCTTCGCTCTGTTTTCTCAAACGTGCAGTCCAAAGTATCAAATTGATACTTTGGAGCTTTTTGGTTGATACTTTGGGAATTGCTTTCGCCCGCCGAATCAATGTGCATGTAGCGGTTCTTCAGCTCGTGATTTGTACCGAGCATAAGGCAGATTATGTCAAGAATTATTTGCAAAAATGCGTAAAAGCAAAACAGCTTGCTTGCCGTGGCGATACCGGGGCTCGTCCGTTTACAGGTCTTCCGTCTTAAATGTTGTATACCCTTCGTAATAATAGCTATGGTCGATGCCTTTCATATAAACTTCACGGCTATCCACATCGTCGGTCAGCGCGTTTTTCAAAAGGTGTTTGATCTCGATATCTTTGATCGGACTTCGCTCCATGGCAAGAAGATAATCTTCCTTATCGACTTTGCTCCAGTCTACGACTTTATGAAGCTCGGCTTTGAAAATAAGATCGAGCCAAATACGAGTGCTGCGTCCGTTTCCTTCTCTGAAGGGGTGAGCAACATTCATTTCCACATACTTTTCAACGATTTCGTCAAAAGTAGACTGCGGCATTTTATCGATGTTGGAAAGAGCCGATTCAAGATACATCAGCGGAGCAAAACGAAAGTTGCCCTTCGAAAGATTTACGGTTCTGAGTTTTCCGGCAAAATCGTAGATCTCTTCAAAGAGATACCGATGAATCGCTTTGAGCGCGGAGAATTTTCCCGCCTCCAATGTATCGAGCATACCGCTTTCAAAAAGCGCAAGCGCCTTCTTTTTGCTGATGCGTTCTTCTTCGCGGGCAAGGTCGGCGGAATTTGTCAGTCCCAATTTATTTTCAAGTGCCATATTACGCCTCTGAATGATCGCTTCGCTCTTTTTTCGCTGTTCCGTACGGGGTCAGACCATTCTTCATTCTTCATTCTTCATTCTTAATTATCACAATTATTTTTTCGAGTTTTCGGCGAGGAGCTTTTGCTTGATGTCCCAGAGCTTCTTCGAAAGGTCGACGTAGTAGCGGTGGGGATTCTCGAAGCGTTTGACCTCATCCCAAAGGGTCATGATCTGCGCCTTGCAATAGGTGCGGATCTCGTCGATGTCGGGGGAGGTGTACACGCACTCGCCGTTTCGGAAGACGGGGACGAGGAGCTCCTTTGCGACGTAGTCGGTGCAGGTCTTGCGCTTCCATGTCTCTGTCGGGTCGAAGAGCTCGAGCGGCTCGCTTTCGTCGATGGTCTCGTCATAGACGCACATGAGGTCGGCGGTCGCGGTGCCCGTGGCTTTATCGTAGATGCGATAGACCTTTTTGAAGTGGGGATTGGTGATCTTCTCGGGATTCTCCGAGATCTTGATCTTCGGGACGACGCCGCCGTTCTCTTCCTTGGCGACGAGCTTATACACACCGCCGAAGACGGGATCGGATTTCGCCGTGATGAGGCGCTCGCCTACGCCGAAGGAATCGATCTTTGCCCCCTGCTGAATGATGTCGCGGATGATGTTCTCGTCGAGGGAGTTGGAGACGACGATCTTGCAATCGGTGAAGCCCGCTTCGTCGAGCATTTTTCTCGCCTTCTTGGTCAGGTAGGCGATGTCGCCCGAGTCGAGGCGGATGCCGCAATGGGTGATGCCCATCGGGACGAGGACCTCGCGGAAGGCGCGGATGGCGTTCGGCACACCCGAGCGGAGGACATCGTAGGTATCGACGAGGAGCGTCGCGTTCTGCGGATAGATGCGGCAATAGGCGACGAACGCCTCGTACTCGCTGTCGAACATCTGCACCCACGAATGCGCCATCGTGCCCGTGGCAGGGATGCCGTACACCTTATCCGAGACGGTGCAGGCGGTCGCGGCACAGCCGCCGATATAGGCGGCGCGAGCGCCGAGGATCGCGCCGTCGCTTCCCTGCGCGCGGCGGGAGCCGAACTCGGCGACGGGACGACCCGCCGCGGCGCGGACGACGCGGTTCGCCTTCGTGGCGATGAGGGACTGATGATTCAGCGCGAGGAGAACGTAGGTCTCGATAAACTGTGCTTCGATCGACGGAGCGCGCACGGTGAGGATCGGCTCCCCCGGGAAGACGGGCGTCCCTTCGGGAACGGCGTAGATATCGCCCGTGAAGCGGAAGCTTGCAAGATAGGAGAGAAATCCTTCGGAGAAAATTCCCTTTCCGCGGAGGAAATTGATGTCGGAGGAGGTAAAATGCAGATTCTTGATATAGTCAATGACCTGCTCGAGACCCGCCGCGATCGCGAAACCGCCGCCGTCGGGGATCTTACGGAAGAAGACATCGAAGTAGGCGATCTCATCCCCCTTGCCGAGCTCGAAATAGCCGTTGCCCATCGTGAGCTCGTAATAGTCGCACAGCAGAGTATAATTTCTTTCGTTCATAGTGATCCTCTTATCTTATCGGGAAAACATGTGATTTTCAGACGGAATCAAAGCTCGAGCTTCATATCGCCCTCGCGGATCCAGCCGAAGCGGCGCATCCCCTCGGCAAACAGAAGGGAGAGCACGGCGGGAAGGACGATGCAGGTCAAAAGGACGCCGACGATCGAATTCGCCGTAAAGCCCATATCGGTGAAGATGCCGATCGGTCCGACGAGTCCGCAGGTGCCCATGCCCGCGCTGACGCCCGTACATTCGAGCTTGAAAAGGCAGGTAGCGATCGGCCCCGTGATCGCCGCGGCGAGTGTCGGGGGGAGCCAGATCTGCGGTCGCTTGACGATATTGCCCATCTGAAGCATGGAGGTGCCGAGCCCCTGCGCGACCACGCCGCCCCACCGATTCTCACGGAAGGAGATCACGGCGAAGCCGACCATCTGTGCGCAGCAGCCCGCGGTCGCGGCGCCGCCCGCCAGTCCCGTGATGCCGATCATCGCGCAGATCGCCGCGGAGCTGATCGGCAGGGTGAGAATGACGCCGACGACGACCGAGAGGATGATGCCCATTAAGAAGGGCATGACCTTCGTGGTCTCGTTGATGAAATTGCCGAGCCCGTAGACGACCCACGCGATGGCGGGGCAGATCAGGGCGGCAAGTCCGACGCCGGTGAAGATCGTGACGACGGGGGTCACGAGAATATCGATCTTCGTTTCCTTCGAGATCATTTTTCCGATCTCGACGGCGACGAGGGTACAGAGGAACGCGCCCGCGGGTCCTGCCGTGACCGTCTTTTCCACGCCGTCAAGCAGGAAGACGGTGGAGATCCCGTTCCCCGCCAGCCCGACGGCTCCCGCGGAGAAGAGGACGAGGGGCGGTGCCTTCAATGCGGTGGCGACCGCGATGCCGAGGACGGCGCCCGTCGCGAGGTTCGCATACTTCGCCATCTCGGCGAGGACGCTCCAGCCTATGTAGGTATTCAGCGTGGAAAAGATGGTGCCGATGAGCAGCGAGGCGAACAATCCGAGCGCCATCGTTCCCATGGCGTCCACGAAGTAGAGCTTCGGCGAGAGGGTGATGTTCTTTCGTTTGAGGAACGCGCGAAAGCCTTTGGTTTCTTCTTCCATGTCTTTGTTTCCTTTATGATTTTTTGCGCCGTTCGGCGTCAATATAATCCTGTAGGATGATCTCGGCGGAGAGAGTATCGACCGCCTCGCGCCGCCGCTTTCCGTAGGTCTCGGTCGCGCCGAGGTAGCGATACGCCGCCATCGTCGTCATGCGCTCGTCCGAAAGCTCGACGGGCAGAGAGGTCAGCTCCGAGAGGAGGGAGACGAAGGTACGCACCGTGCGGGCGCGCTCCCCTTCCGTGCCGTCCATGTTCTTCGGCAGACCGACGACAATCTTCACACAGCCGCGCGACTCGGCTTCCCTTGCCACGCGGAGCGCGGTATTCTTCATGCCGCCTTCCTTCACGGTGGCGATGCCGCTCGCGAGAGTGCCGCTCGCGTCACATTCCGAGAGTCCCGTGCGGACGTCCCCGTAATCGACGCCGAGATATTTTCCGTGTCCTTTGTCCATTCTCACCGCGGCGTTTTGCCGTCGTCCTTTCCGGGGGAGCCCGATTTCCTTGTCCTATTATACTATTCTTTCCCTGCTCTGTCAAGTTTTTTCGCGTTTTTCATGAGTTTTTTCTTCTTTGCACTTGATTTTCGATTTCGGGGTATGGTATACTGAAAAAAACTTTTTTTGCGGAGTGTCTATGAAAAAAAGGTTCGGAATTTTTTGTCTTCTGCTCGCGCTCCTTTTCTCTTTCGTTGGATGCGGGAAGGAAACGGAATACCCGCCCGTAGAGAGCACCGAGGCGGAGCGGGAGACCGTCATGACGCTGACGGACGGCGACCGCGCGATCGACGTCCCCTACGAGCTTTACCGCGCGCTGTTCCTCACCTATCGCGAGGAGTTCGACGGCGGGGACGCGTCCCTTTGGGAAAAAGAGGGGAGCGACGCGCTCCTCGAGGCGATCTCGGAAAAGATCGTCGGGCGTGTCTCGGAAATTTACGCGGCGATCTCGGTCGCGCGGGACATCGGCTTCGACGCCTACGGAAAAGAGGCGGAGGACAAGATCAAAGCCTACATCAAGGCGGGTGTCGAGGGCGGCTACATCGACGGGATGAGCGTCGAGGGGCACGGCACCTACGAAGCCTACCTTGCGTCTCTCGAAAGTATACATCTCAATTATTCGGTTCAGGTGCTTCTTTTCCGTTATCTGATCTCCCTTCGCGCCGTGCAGGACTATTATCTCGGCACGGTGGACGAATACGGGAACGAGGTGAGCGCCCCTGTGCTCGTACCGACCGAAGAGGAGCTTCGCGACTTCTATTTCGGGGAGGAGAGCGTGCGCGTCCTCCGCATTTTCCTTGACGGAAAAAGCTATACGGCAGAGCGTGCCAAAGAGATCCGCGACACCATCGCAGGAAAGAAGAGCGAGTCCGCCGTCGCCGCCTACATGATCGGTCAGACGACGATGCCCGGGAGCGAGGTGCGCACGGGATATACCTTCGGGCGCTACACGCTGGAATCCGCCTATTACGAAGAGGTGACGCGTGCGGCATTTGCCCTTTCCGTCGGGGAGACCTCCGCGCCGATCGCCACGAGCACGGGTGCGGAGACGGGGTATTATATCCTGTACCGCGGTGCGAAGAGCGAAGAAAATTTTGCGGATGCACAGGACTCGATCAAGGAAAACTATTTGCAGAACGAGATTGGGAAGAAGCTTGCCGAAAAGCAGAATTCGCTCGGAAAAAGTGCGAAAATGACAAAAACAATTGACATTTTGTCTGTTCTCGGAGGAGCAAACGCATGAAACGCGCGCAATACAACGATTGCAGCGAAGAGGAGTTTCTCGCGAAGACGGTCAGCCTTTCCAAGCATACGATCTCCGAAGATCTGCTGATCTCTTCCCTGCTCGCCTATCTGTCCGAGAATTTCCGCGGGGTGTATCACACGGAGGAGATCGAGGTCGAGGGCGGATATCTGCGCTTTGCGCCCGAGGGCTTTGCCTACTGTCTGCGCCATCTTCTGCGCGCGGGTGAGGAGCACGGGAGTGTCGGCATCTCCTATCATTCGAAGCCGTCGCCCGTTTTATGCTTATCTCTGCCGCGGGACATACTTCTGACGGACGACATAAAGCGGGAGATCCGCAGTGTCGCGGCTTCTTCCGACATTTCTTTTTACGGGCTCGGCGACAACCGCTTCTGCCTGCGGTTTGACCCGGCGGAGCGTCTGCATCTCTCGGTCTACGCGCCCGTGGAGGACATTCTCCTTGCCGCATTTTCGCGGATGCTGTCTTCCATCGCGCCGAAAAAGAAGGGGTCGGATCGGTAGCCTTCGGAGGAAAAGCGCTTTCGTTTTTGACATTTTAAGGCGGTGGTCGCTCGGGGAGCGCGATCTTTCGCTTTTTCCATTTTTTTATTTTTCCGCGTAGCGAGGAGCAAATTTCGGTTTGCTTCTCGCTTTTTGTTTTCCCTTATTTTGTTACACATATCGGACGGCGTTTTTGCGCAAGTTAACAACGTGGCAAATCTGTTGCCGAGTATTCCGAAAAGGATTGTGTGACGATGAAAAATAACAAATTCCGTACCTTATCTATATTTCTCGTGATTTCCCTTCTGCTGTTCTCCGCGTTTTCGCCCGCGGCGTTTGCCGTATGCGAGGGGGGACGAGTGAAAGATGCCGTCCCTCTGCCGATGCCGAAGGAGGGCGAGCGTCCGACGGATCCTTCCACATCGGAGGGGAGCGAGCGCCCGACGGCTCCTTCCGCGGCGGAGGGGGACGATGCTTTGGTTTCCGCGGAGGCGGATGCTACCGCTTTTGCGGGTGAGGAGACCACGGTCTCCGCATCGGAGGATGCCGTGCCGGTGGTTGCCGACGATATGAAGGTCTCCTCCCGCTTTCTCGAGCTTCTTCTCGGGAAGGGCGAAAAAAAGAAGACGCTCTCTCTGATCCCCGGCGGGAACATCTTCGGGGTGAAGATCCGTCAATGCGGTGTCAGCATCACCGAGATCACGGACAACGTCGGGAAAACGCCCCTTGCCGTCGGGGATGTGATCCTCTCGGTGAACGGGGAGAGTGTGAGCGGTGCCGCCGACGTGAGTGAAAAGATCCGGCGGTCGGAGGGAGAGATCCTTCTTCGGATCCGCCGCGGGGGGGAAGAAATGGAGCTGACCGTCACGCCGGAGGGCGGAACGGGTGCCGCAAGGCTCGGGATCCTCGTGCGGGACGGTGCGGCGGGAATCGGTACGGTGACTTTCATCGACCCAGAGACGGGCGCCTTCGGCGGGCTCGGGCACGGAATCTGCGATCCCGACACGGGCGAGCTCATTGAGATGGAAGAGGGGACCGTGACCGGCGTGATCCTCGGCGGGGTGCGCCGCGGGGAGAGCGGAAAGCCGGGCGAGCTTCACGGTGTTCTCAAGCGCGACGTAATCGGCGAGCTCTGCGAAAACAGCGAATGCGGAGTCTTCGGTGTATTCCGCGATGTGGACACGTCGGCGGAAGCGATCCCCGTCGGGACGCGTGACGAGGTGCACGAGGGGCGGGCGACAATCCTCTCCACGGTCAAGGGAGAGACGCCGATGCCCTACGAGATCAACATTCACGAGATCCATAAGAATGCGGGAAATACCAAATCCTTTCGCATTACGGTCACCGACCCGACCCTGCTCGCCATGACGGGCGGGATCGTGCGCGGAATGAGCGGCAGCCCGATCCTCCAGGACGGGAAGCTCATCGGTGCGGTCACGCACGTGATGGTCGGCGACCCGACGGAGGGGTACGGGATCTTTATCGAAAACATGCTCGCCGCGATGCCCGAGGAGACGGTGCCCGAAGCGGCGTGACGGAGAATAATTCAGAATTATGAATGATGAATTATGAATTGTCTTTTATTCTCGCGTTGTTTTGTTGATTCGGATAAGGCGAGAAAAGCGGTGTTTGCCTTGCGCGAAGCCTTTGGAAAAAGGTGCGCGGGCGGATGAAAAAGCAATACAAAAGCCCCTTCGGCATGTGCCGAAGGGGCTTTTGTTTCGGGT
>CAVEOF010000075.1:0-7782 GCA_963617165.1 Coriobacteriaceae bacterium
TTCCTCTCTCCGCACGCAGGGCGTCATAGCTTCCTTTCGTCTCAATTATTTTTTTTAAAATTTGGTCTCACATCATTGACAAATATACATTTTCGGAAAAAATGAAAAATCGTCGCGCGGCGGGTGGATTCGGAGCGTCCCGTCGTCACTTGCAGATCGCCCGCACCTCGTTGGCAACTTCCCGCGCGGCGGGCAATTTTGAAGCGTCTCGGCGTTTCTTGCAAGATTCTCACTCCTTGCGGCAACTTTCCGCAAAGCGGCTAATTTTGAAGTGCCTCGTTGTTTTTTGCAGATTGCCCACACTTTACGGCAACTTCCCGCGTGGAGAGTATTCAAGGTGCTTCGTCATATTTTGCAGATCGCTCACGCCCCGCGACGGTTTCCCTCGTTTAGGGGCATTTCGAAGCGTTCCGTCGCCTTTTGCGGATCGCCCGTGCTTTCGCGACGGCAGCTTCCCGCGTAGCGGAGCTCAAAGGTTCCGCGGAAAGAGTGCGGCGGGTGCTTGCTCACAAAATCTTCATCCTCTTATCAAAAGGCAAATTCATTTCAAATTCCATCGTGGAATTCGAAGCGGAATTTCCTTTGGGAATTCGCGTCCCCTTAGTAAAGCCCGGCTCTCCTCTTTCTCTTAACGGGCTGTCACATTCACATTTTTTCTGTGCTACAAGCCAAAAATGACCGAGGGTCTCCTTGATCTCTCGGTCATTTTTGGTATTTATTCAGATCTGCGCCCTGCGTGCGCTTCGTGCGACAGCCCTGTTTCTTATTCTTCAAACGGGATGTCGGCGATCCATGCGGAGTCGCCGTAGACTACGATGTTCTTTGATCTCGCGATGTCGTATTTGTATTTTCTGGCGTTCGTGTAAAACTTCTCGGCGTCGCTCTCGCTCTCAAACTCGATCAGATAGGCGTACTGCGTCTGCGACCTGAAATAATGCACTCTCGAAAATCCCTTTTCGAGTCCTATTTTCGTGAACCGCTTTGCAAAGGTCTCGATCTCGGCGGCGGAATACTCGCTTTTGCTCATATTGGATTTTTCAAGCGTGCTCTCCGCGACGTCGAAAGGCGCCTTGCCCTCCTCTTTTCCGCAGGAAACAAACAGCAGGGCAAAACATACACACAAGAGACAGGCAACAAATTTTTTCACGGGAATTCCTCCTTTGTATTAAGAATCGATCTTTAACTTGCACACGCCGCAGCGATGTGCGCCCGCGTCGTTGCGCTCCCCGCAGACGGGGCAGACCCATCGGGCTTGCTCCCTGTTCAGAATGACGGGAAAGCGCGCCCCCGCGCACCGCGCCACTTCGTCTCCCTACGCGTAGTACGCGCGGTAGAGCTGATCGAAGTCGTCAAAGTGCATGGGCTTGATATCTTTCTTCTCGTTCTCTACATAAAGGTCGCAGAAAGGGACGTTCCGCCGATAGTGGTCATAGCGCCGTATCCGTCAGACCGACGCCGCCCATGATGATGGCGGTCTGCACGCTCTTGGCATCCGTGAAGATCTTCACGATCCTGCCGCGGACGGGGAAAAAGGTATACGCCGCGGGATAGTGCCGATCGACAAGACAGATAACGACAAGAGAGGCGACAAGGAGGCTCGTGGTGATGAGATAGAGCCAAAAATAGCGGGAATACACGATAGAGATCGCGAGCATCCCGCCGCAAAGCAACAGCAAAAGGAGCTTCAGGCAAAGATTGCACATCAACCGTTTCTTACAGTTTCTGACTACGGCTTCATAGTTCATAAAAAGGACCGTCCTTTCGTCGGATTTTTTACCTGCCTGCCGGGTCTTGCTCTTTGATTTCGGATAACTCCCGATCTTTTGCGATTCGTTTTTCTTTTCTCCGCTTTTATTATACAATATTTGTTTTTATGTTGCCGACCCCTTCCCCGTTTTTTTCCCGATGCTTCGGAAAAGAAAAAAGCCCCCCGTCGGGGGCCGGGAAGGCTTACGGAAGAGGTTCGTTTTTCACAAGATCACGGACGACCTCGCCCGCGATGATCAGTCCGACGACGGGAGGGACGAAGGAAACGCTCCCCGGGGTGGCGCGCTTTTTGCTTTCGCCGTCCGTGAAGGCGGGCTTTCTCGGCGGCTCCTCGGAATAGACGACCTTCAGATGGCGGATGCCGCGCTTGCGGAGCTCGATGCGCATGACGCGAGCGAGGGGGCAGACCGCGGTCGCCGAGATGTCCGCGACGAGGAAGGCGGTCGGGTCAAGCTTATTGCCTGCGCCCATCGCCGAGATGATCGGTGTGCCGAGGCGCTTCGCCTCCGTGACGAGCGAGAGCTTAGCCGAGACGGTATCGACGGCATCGACGACGTAATCGTATGCCGAAAAATCAAAGTCGCCCGCCGTCTCGGGCAGGTAGAAGACGGGATATGTACGCACGGTGCACTCGGGACGGATCGAAAGGACACGCGTCTTTGCCGCCTCGACCTTCCGCATGCCGACGGTGTCGCGCGTCGCGACGATCTGCCGATTGAGGTTTGAGAGAGCGACAGTGTCGCTGTCGATAAGATCGAGCGCGCCGATGCCCGCGCGGGCAAGCGCCTCGACGACATAGCCACCGACGCCACCGATGCCGAAGACGGCGACCCGTGCCCGTCCGAGGCGTTCCACGGCGGCATCGCCGAGCAACATCCTTGTGCGGATCAGGGGATCTTTTTCCTGTGACATCGAGTTCAATATCGGGTTATTTTCGTCCATTTTGCTATCTTTTCTTTACATGTTGTTATCGGTCTCGGCTTTTGCCGGGGCATTTTCACATCCACCGCTTTTGCCGTTCTTTTTGAGTTCCTTCTGTTCTTTACGCGTCTTTCTCCACGTGGCAAGACGCTCACGAAGGAGGGCGAGCTGTTCATTGTGATTCATCGACGACATGGTGGGGAACGCATCGAGGATACGGCGTGCCATGCGCTGTGCCTTGGAGGCGAGCTTCGTATACTGCTCCTCGAGCGCGACCGTGCCGCGATAGACATGTCCGCCGAGGCTGTCGCTGCCGCGATGCAGCTCCTCCGCGATCTTATCGAGGGCACCGAGGCGGCGGTTCAGCCCGATGACCGAAGCGACCGAAACGGCGAAGTCCACGAGGAGTACCGCGAAGAAAACGATCTCGAGGACAACGACGACATGCTCCCCGAGCAAGCCGTACAGCCCGTCGAACAGGGGAAAGAGGAGCTTGACCACTCCCATGCAAAGAAGTCCCCAGATCAGCGAAAAGCGAAGGCAGATATAGCCGCCGATATTGAATTTCTTCCCCGAGTAGTCCCACCACTTGGTATGAAAGAGCCTGTCCATCAGAAAACCCGTGACAAGCTCGATCGCGCTCGTGACGAGGATCGAGGCGAGAAAGAGAAGCACCCACGTATCCCGCAGGGCGCCGAGCGCCGCGTAGATCACCGCGACGCCCGCGCCGTAAATGGGACAGACGGGCCCGTTGCAGAACCCGCGGTTCACGAAGCGTCCGCTCTTCACCGCCGCGAAGGATACCTCGAGGACCCAACCGAGGAAGGCGAACGTCATGAAATAAAACAAGATCAAGGGAAGGCTCATGCGCCCCGCCTCCTCTCCGAGATTCTCCCGCAGATCAAAGCTCGACCGCCCGATACGGCAAGAGGATCATCGCATCGTCGAATTCGAAGGTGCGCGGGTCGAGCGAGTCGAAGAGCCCGTAGTGCACGGGGATCGCGTGCTTTGCGCCGATCTCATACGCGAAGTCGGCGGAATCCCCCGCGTTCATGTTATTGCCGACACCGTTGATCGGCAGAAACGCGTAATCCACGCCGTCCTCCACGAGCTCGAGCACCTCGTCGATCACGTCGTAGTTATAGAGGGTATCGCCGCTGATGTAATAGGTAGAATTCCCGTCGTCGATGATAAAGCCGACCGCCGTCGGGTCGCTGTGCGCCGCCTTCACCGAGTAGAAGGTGAGGTTCTTTTCACTCCAAACGGTATGCGGATTCATGAGCACGTAGTTGTGCCCGTGACCGTATTTGACCAGCTTGCGCCACGCATTCTCGGGGGCGAGGACGGTGATCGTGCGATCGGTGTCGAGATAACGCTCGAGCGTCTGCATATCGAGATGGTCGAGGTGGTCGTGGGTGATGAGGATGAGGTCGGGCTTCTTCTCAAAGAAGGACTCGTCGACGGGGACCCTGCGATGCTTCGCGGGATCGAGCGTCTCACCGACCGAGTCCGAAAGGTAGGGGTCGACGAGGACCGTGACCTTCCCGTTCTCGAAGAGCAGACCTGCCTGTGTGAGCCATGTAACTTTCATTTCCGTTTCTCCTTGGTTCCTTTATATTAAGTTTATTAAAATCTCGATTAGATCCAGTGTAAGAGCAAAATGGCGAGGACGCCCCCGAGGATTCCCACGACAAAGCCCCAGATCACGTCGCGCGGGTAATGGAACCCGAGGAGCACGCGATCGACCGCGAGAAGGGCGGAAAGTCCGAGCAGGATCGCGCCGAACAGTCCCGAAAACAAAAAACAGACACACCCGAGAAGCGCGGCGCAGAAGACGTGGCGGCTCGGGAAAGCGCCGTGGCGCGTCTTCCTCTCCTTCCCCGACGGGTGTCCGAGCCCGAGATCCTCATAAGGGCGCGGCGCGTGAACAAAATGGCGAACGAGGGAAAGGATCACGAATTCGACCGCGAGGATTCCTGCGGTCTTCAAGGCGAGCCACATGTCTTTTTGCCATGCAGCGGCGATAATGTAAAGAAATGCGTACAAAGAGACGCAAACCGTGAACACATCGAAGACGCGAAGCCCTTCCGTCAGGGTTTTGTCCTCCCGCACGTTTTTCAGCGTTTCTTCCAAAGACTTCATCGGAGCGCTCCCTTCGCGGCGGTCACGGCGCACATGTGCGCCGTGTTTTCTTTTATTATACACGAAAGTGCGTGCTTTTGCAAGAGGATTTTGCCCGAAATCCGCGTTTCGGAAGAAAATCCGTCGGATGGCGGAAAATCTATTGACTTTTCCCGCCCGAATGTGCTAAAATACAGTATTGATAATATTTTATGCAACATACCCTTTCGGAGGCTCACAATTTATGGAATGGACATCTCTCAACGATCTGCGTGAAAAGTTTCTCTCCTTCTTCGAATCGAAGGGGCACCTTCGTCTTCCGAGCTTTTCCCTAATCCCGAATCATGACAAATCCCTGCTTCTCATCAACTCGGGCATGGCGCCGATGAAGAAGTTCTTCACGGGGGAGGAGGTTCCGCCCCGCCGCCGCGTGTGCACCTGTCAGAAGTGCATCCGCACGCCCGACCTCGAGCGCGTCGGACACACCGCGCGCCACGGCACCTACTTCGAGATGCTCGGCAACTTCTCCTTCGGCGATTATTTCAAAAAGGAAGCCATTCCGTGGGCTTGGGAATTTTTGAACGGAGTGCTCGAGATCCCGAAGGAGCTGCTCTGGCCGTCGGTCTACAAGGACGACGAGGAAGCCTACGCCATCTGGCGGGACGTCATCGGGATCCCCGAGGAGCACATCGTCCGCCTCGGCAAGGAGGACAACTTCTGGGAGCACGGCTCGGGTCCGTGCGGCCCCTGCTCCGAGATCTACTTCGACCGCGGAGAAAAGTACGGCTGCGGCTCTCCCGACTGTAAGCCCGGGTGCGACTGTGACCGCTTTATGGAGATCTGGAACAACGTCTTTTCCCAGTTCAACAACGACGGAAAGGGCAACTATACCGAGCTGAAACAGAAGAACATCGATACCGGCATGGGACTCGAGCGTCTCGCCTGCGTCATGCAGGGGGTGGACAACCTCTTCGAGGTGGACACCGTGCGCAAGATCCTCGACACCGTATGTACGATCGCGGGCAAGACCTACGGCGCGGACGCGAAGAACGACATTTCCATCCGTGTGGTGACCGACCATATCCGCAGTGCGACCTTCATGATCTCCGACGGCGTGATCCCGTCGAACGAGGGACGCGGCTACGTGCTCCGCAGAATTCTGCGTCGCGCCTGCCGCCACGGAAAGCTGCTCGGCATCGAGCGTCCCTTCCTCCCCGAGCTTTGCGAGGTGGTGATCTCGCAGAACGTCTGCGCCTACCCCGAGCTTGCGGAAAAGAAGGACTATATCCTCAAGGTCATCGCGCTCGAGGAGAGCCGCTTCTCGAAGACCATCGACGCGGGACTTTCGATCCTCTCCACGGTGATGGAGGAAACGAAGAAAAAGGGCGAGAGCGTCATTTCGGGCGCCGACGCCTTCAAGCTTTACGACACCTACGGTTTCCCCGTCGACCTGACGCGCGAGATCGCGTCGGAGGCGGAGCTTTCGATCGACGACGATGCGTTCTCTTCCCTGATGGAAGAACAGCGCACCCGTGCCCGTGCCGCACGCGGTAACATTTCGGGCTGGTCGGACTCGTCGCGGGATCTGCTCTCTCATCTGCCGAAGACCGAGTTCGTCGGCTACGGTGAGGACGAGTGCGACGCGCGCGTTCTCTCGATCGTGGCGGATGAGGAATCCGTCGAGGAGGCGAGCGAGGGCGAATGCTCTCTCGTCTTCGACAGAACCGTCTTCTACGGCGAGGGCGGCGGTCAGGTCGGCGATACGGGCAGGATCACGGGAGGGGACGTCACCCTCACGGTGCTCGACACCAAAAAGACGAACAACGTATATGTCCATCTCGTGAGGATCGAGAACGGCGTGGTCAAGGTCGGAGACACTCTGCACCTTGCCATCGATACGACCCGCCGTGCCGCCATCCGCAGAAACCACACGGCGGCGCACCTTCTCCAGGCGGCGCTGCGCGAAGTGCTCGGCACGCACGTCGAGCAGGCGGGCTCTTACGTGGACGAGCAGGAGGTCCGCTTCGACTTCACGCACTTCCAGGCAATGACCGCAGACGAGCTGTCCCGCGTCGAAGCCATCGTCAACGAACACATTCTCGCGGCAGAGCCCTGCGAGACGACCGTCACCGACGTAGAGAGTGCGAAGAAAATGGGCGCGATGGCGCTCTTCGGTGAAAAATACGGAGACTCGGTGCGCGTGGTGCGCGCGGGTGTCTCCTCCCTCGAGCTCTGCGGCGGTACCCACGTTTCGAACACGGGCAACATCGGACTCTTCCGCATCCTCTCCGAGGCCTCGGTCGCGGCGGGTGTACGCCGTATCGTCGGCGTGACGGGACTCGGCGTGTTGCGTCTGCTCTCCGAGCGGGAGGAGCTGATCGGCGAGACGGCGCGCGAGCTGAAAGCGCAGAACCCCGCCGACATCGCGAAGAAGGCACACGCCCTGCAAGGGGAGATCAAGGAAGCGCACCGCGAGTCGGAAGCCCTGCTCGCGAAGAACGCGGAGCTTGAAGCAAAGGGACTCTTCGACCGTGTGAAGACGGTCGGCAAGGTCAAGCTTCTGACCGCGCGTCTTTCGATGCGTCCCGACGCGGCGAGAGGACTCGCCGACACGGTGAAGGCGAAGCTCCCCGACGGCATCGCCGTCTTTGCCGTCGTCTCGGACGGGAAGCTGAATTTCGTCGCCGCCGCAGGCCCCGAAGCGGTCAAGGCAGGCGCCCACGCGGGCAAGATCCTCGCCGAGGTCTCCGCCGTCACGGGCGGCAAGGGCGGCGGACGTCCCGACAGTGCGATGAGCGGCGGACGCGACCTCGATAAAATCGAGGAAGCACTCAAAAAAGCCGAGGAGATCGTCTCGGCGCTTTGATGATGTTTTGAAGAGAGAAGGAGCCGTATACCCGCGGCGCATCTCTTCTATCAATCGAGTAGGAGGCTACCCATTAGGTGAGCAGCCGACCTCTCACACCACCGTGC
>CAVEOF010000076.1:0-7778 GCA_963617165.1 Coriobacteriaceae bacterium
GAGTTATGGGTAATTCTATTCTATCAGAACTCAATCACTTTTTCTATGCTTTTTTTGTTTTTAGTCTCACTTCTATTGTAACACTACACGTTTGTTTCTATTGACATTTAAGACAAGGAATGCTAAAATAATGTTAATCGGGTGATAACGGGGGAGACTTATGCCGAAAAAATCAAGCGATCGCGAAACGCTCTGCCTATGACCCGAAGTGAATTTACGAGCAAACTCGGCGTTAGTCCCGTTACCGTTTGCAGACGAGAAACCGAAAAAATCGAGCCGAGTATAAATGTAAAAAAGCCTTTTCGCGATTTTTGTGCGCGGAATGAGCTTTCTTTTGACGAAAAAATGACTAAAACAAGAGAAGAAATCGCGCGAAACATGCGGAGCAACAAAAGCAAGGACACAAAGCCCGAATTGTTGCTCCGTAAGGAACTTTGGAAACGCGGGTTGCGGTACAGAAAAAATTATAAGAAATTGATCGGAAAACCGGATATTGTATTTCCGAAAAGAAAAATCGCGATTTTCGTAGACGGGAAAATGTGGCACGGATACGATTGGGAACATCAAAAAAACGATTTCAAATCCAATCGCGACTTTTGGATTCCGAAAATAGAAGAGAATATCGCCCGCGACAAATTCGTCACTCAACGATTAAAAAGTGACGGTTGGATTGTATTGCGTTTTTGGGATTTCGACATCAAAAAACAACTTTCCGATTGTGCGGACAAAATCGAAAGAGCTTACAAAGATAAAATACCCGATGTTAACGGAGATCAGAATGTTTAAAAGTATAGATTTATTCGCGGGAATCGGCGGCATCCGTCTCGGATTCGAAAACGCCTTCGGCGACGAAATGAAAACCGTATTTGTCAGCGAGTGGGACGAATATGCACAAAAAACATACAAAGCAAATTTTCACGACGATTTTGAAATCGCGGGAGATATAACCAAAATCAAAGAAACGGATATTCCGGATTTCGACATATGTCTTGCGGGATTCCCCTGCCAAGCATTTAGTTTGGCGGGGCGACGCAAGGGTTTTTCGGACGATTACAAGGGAATGGCACGCGGGACATTGTTCTTTGATGTCGTGAGAATTTGTGCCGAGAAAAAACCGAAGGTTATTTTCTGCGAGAACGTAAAGGGACTGACGATACACGATCGAGGAAGAACCTTTGAAATCATCATGAAAACGTTGGAGGAAATCGGCTACACTCCGTTCAAGCAAATCTTAAACAGCCGTAACTTCGGTGTTCCGCAAAACAGAGAGCGAATTTACATTGTAGCATTCAGAAACGATATCGCGCCGAAAGAATTCATTTTCCCCGAAAAAACCGATGATACAAAACGCATCTACAATATCATGGAGGAAAATCCAGTTCCCGCAAAATATTATCTCAGTACCCGTTATATGGAAACTCTGATAAGGCACAAGGAACGCCACGCGGCAAAAGGTCACGGATTCGGCTACGAAATTCGTGGCGTCGACGATGTGGCGGGTGCCATCGTATGCGGCGGCATGGGCAGAGAAAGAAATCTGATTGTCGATAAAAGGCAAACGGATTTAATCCCCACGACTCACATCAAGGGGGAAATCAACAAAGACGGAATTCGCAAAATGACGCCGAGAGAGTGGGCAAGATTGCAAGGATTCCCGGAAAACTATAAGCTGGTTTTGGCGGATGTTCATCTTTACAAGCAATTCGGGAACAGTGTAACGGTTCCCGTGATTCAAGCGATAGCCGAAAAAATCAAGGAAGTGCTCGAAAAAAATGACCGAATCGATCAAAGGCAAGAAACTGAATAAAGGAGAATGGGCAGAATTTTACGTTATGTTAAAGCTGCTCGGCGAAGGCAAACTATATACCGCGGACAAGTTGTTGCGGAAGAATTACGAGAGTTATCTCGATATTTTGAAGGTGATTCGCCAAGAATGCACGAGCCGAGTTTTGGAATATATAATCGACGAAGAAAAATCGACGGTTACAATCAAACCGCAGGACAACGAAGAAGTATTTGCCGTGATTCCTACACGCGAATTCAGCGAAAATGCCACGACTTTATTTGATGATATAAAAAAAGCACGCGGCAGTTCCGTTCCCGCGCCGGATTCGGTATGCGATTTCGCAAGCGTAATATATGTAAGCAAGCCGAAAGCACCCGCCGTCCAAGCACTGAAGAAACAGTTCGGCGGCAAAAACGATATTTTTATTGAAGTCAGAGACGGACAAACCGCTATCGTATCGATCATGGGCTTCTCTATCAAATCGAAATTCGGGCAAAATCCGACCTTGTTCAACGCAGGCTCATCTTCGCAATATCTTTATAAACTTACCGGTTGCGATGACGCAATGATGGCGGAATTTAATGCAATATCGGAAAATGACGGTCGCGGATGGTCAAAATGTAAAGAATATTTATCAAATCATTCTATATCGACCGAGTTTTCGAGAACGCAAAATCCCGTTTACGCAAACAATTTGTTTCTCATTAGGGAATCGATGGCGGAAATTATGGCTTGGTGTGTAAAAGACAGACTACTTTCCGCTAACGATAACCATAACGTCAAAGAAACGGTAGAGAGAATGGCAAAAACAAATCCGCTTCATGTCCCGAATCCGCAAGTTTATTACGAAAAAGCGTTAAAAGATTTTTTGATCGCCGGTTTTACCGGAATGACGGCGGGAAAAGTTTGGGACGGAAAAGAACAGGTAAACGGCGGATATATTGTCGTGACGGATAACGGCGACATTCTCTGCTATCACTCCAACGATAGAGAATCGTTCAGAGATTATTTGTACAGAAACACATTCTTCGAATATGTCGGCGCGAATAAATATGCGTGGAGCCGCATACAAAAAATCGACGATGAGTATTATTTACCGCTCAATGTATCGGTCAGATTCAATTCGAAAACAAGATAATGCGAGTCTGCAGTTTATTTTGCGGCATCGGCGGAATCGATCTTGCTTTTATGCAAGCGGGACATGAGATCATATGGGCTAACGATATCGACAAGTATGCCTGTATGACTTATCGGCATAATTTTCCCGAGACGATTTTAGTCGAAGGCGATATTCGTGCAATCGATAAAAAACGGATTCCCGACTTTGACATCCTCGCGGCAGGGTTCCCTTGCCAACCATTTTCAATTTGCGGAAGGCAACAAGGCTTTTCGGACGAGCGAGGAAATTTATTCTTTGAAATCGGGAAAGTCATCGATGCAAAACGCCCTGCCGTCGTATTTTTGGAAAACGTTGCAAATCTCACCGAGCACAATCGGGGAAAAACGTTTAACGTGATTCACAACGAGTTGGCGGGACGCGGATATTTTATCCGCTACTTGATTGCCGACGCTTGCGATTACGCCATTCCACAACATAGAACGCGAACGTACATACTTGCTTTTTCGAACGCATCCGCTTGCGAGCGATTCACTTTTCCGGAGAAAGTTCCGCTCGAAAAGCGAATCACCGATATTATCGACGTAACCGTAAAAGCGGACGAAAAATATTACTATCCCCCCGATTCGGCAAAATATCGACGTTTAAGCCCGTATATAACCGATAAAAAGCAGTTATATCGATTCGCAGATTACGGTGTGCAGTCAAGCAAAGACGGTATATCGTTTACACTCAAGGCGAATATGGGAACATATTACGATCGAGTCCCGATGATACAGGATAATTTCGGCATACGAAACATCACGCCGACGGAATGCCTTGCTTTACAAGGCTTTCCGAAAAGCTATTCCTTCCCCCTTGACGTTCCCGAGAGAGAACAATACAAGCAAGCGGGAAATACGGTGTGCGTGGAAATTATAGAAAAAATAATAAGACATATTACAGATGCATAAAAAATTTAAATTACCGGCTAAATCCAATTTGAAGAGTCGAATATCCACCATTAATAATGCTTTTGCGAACGCCGTTACTCCGTATATCGAGCCGTTACCGAGTGAAATCGAAAGTTTTTTCAATGAATTGCATCTTGAACAAGGACAATGCGCATATTGTCTCGGCAAAGCGAACACAACGGATCATGTAAAGCCGTTAGTTACAGATGGACTGCCCACGGGGTATATTACGGAAATCAAAAACTTAGTCCCCTGTTGTTCTGCTTGCAACAGTGCAAAAGGCTCTCAAGATTTTAGGTCTTGGTACAAAAGCAAGAAAAATATCGCAAGATTACATACAGAGGGATTAACCGATGATCAAATAGAAGAACGCTTCACAATTGTATCGCGGTATATCGATAAAATTCCTCCGCCCATAGATTATAAGACAATACTCGGCGATGAATTGTGGAGCGAATATCTTCAAAGGAAAGAGGAAATGATAAAGCTTCTAAAAGAAGATCAACGGTTCTGCGACCGATTAAACGCTATGATTGAAGATAAACTTCATTTGAAAAACAAAATTATCAAGTAGGACAGCTTCGTCGGAAAATGCCGCAGAACGGGTATTTTGCCTTCTGCGGCGTTTTTTATTGTGTCGAGCGGAGCGGTGCGGTGGCTACTCTTTCGGGGGTTCGAGCCGGGCGGCGCTTTTTTGATGGTTTTTCCATCGGGTGGCGCTCTTTTGTCCTTGGTTTTCAAAACGGCGGATATTTTTGCTTTTGGGGGCATATACTGCTTCTGTAACATACGGAAGGAGAAGCGGTATGAATTCTCTCGGACGAAAGGTCTTCTTTTGGCAGTTCTCGGGGTTTGCCGCCGTGACGCTTGTCGGTTCGCTTTTGCATTTTCTTTACGAATGGACGGGCGAGTCTTCGTTTGTCGGTGCGTTTTCCGCCGTGAACGAGTCGACGTGGGAGCACATGAAGCTGCTCTTTTTCCCGATGCTCTTATTTGCGCTGATCGAGGGGATCTTCTTTCGCGAGGTGCCCTGCTTCTTTCAGATCAAATTTCAGGGGACGCTGCTCGGGCTTGTTCTGATCCCCGTGCTCTTCTATACGTACAACGGCGTGTTCGGCACGTCGCCCGCGTGGGTGAATATCTCCGTCTTTTTCCTCGCCGCGCTCGTTGCCTTTGTGTTTGAGGGACGGCGGCTCGTCCGCGCGGAGGGGCGCCCCTGCTCTGTCGTCCTCCCTCTGCTCGGCTTTGCTCTGCTCGCGGGGGCATTCGTGCTCTTCACCTACCGTCCGCCGATGCTCCCGCTCTTCCGCGACCCGCTGACGGGCGGGTACGGCATCGGATGAGGAGATATGACGGAAAAAAAGAAAATCTGTATGCGCGAAATCGTTGACAAACAAGCCTCTTTCTTTCACACTATAAAAAGCAAGAAAAACCGCTTTCTCGTGGCAAAACGTCTTGAGAAAGCGGTTTTTTGTAAATATAACTTTCCTTTATATGCTTGTGTCGATCTTGAAGCGTTGGATCTTGCGCAGGGTGTTCTTCGGAAATTCGGTGCGGCGGACGCGGAGAAGATCGATCTTCCGATAGGAGACGGCGGTGCTGTTGTACGCGTCCGTTATGCGGCGGAAGTGCGCGTACAGGTCCTCGTCGGAGAGGGGGAGGAATTCCTCGGTCGGGTAGATCTCCGCCACGATGGCGTGACGGGTCGGATCGTCCTTTCCGATGCCCTCGTACACGACGACCTCCGCGACGCCGCGCTCGGCGCCGAGAAGCGTCTCGATCTCCTCGGGGTAGACGTTCTTTCCGTTCGGGAGGATGATGAGATTCTTCGACCTGCCCGAGAGGATGAGCCTGCCCGCCTCGTCGAGGCGTCCGATGTCCCCCGTGCGGAAGTAGCCCTCCGCGTCGAAGGCGTCGGCGGTCTCCTTCGGCATCCGGTAATAACCGAGCATGACGTTCTCGCCCTTGACGCGGACTTCCCCGTTGCCCTCGGCATCGGGGTCGGCGATCTTCAGGGAAAGACAGGGGAGCGGAAAGCCGACGGTGCCCGGGGTATTGAGCTTATCGCGATTGCAGGTGACGAGAGGGGAGCACTCGGTGATGCCGTAGCCGTTGATGATATTGACGCCGTAGTCGTCAAAGGTCCTGACAAGCTCGGGGCGGAGGGGCGCGCCGCCCGCAATGATGATGCGGAGGTTCCCTCCGAAGGCGGCGAGGATCTTTCGGAACAAAAAGGGGCGGAGGTCGATATGAAGCTTCCGCAAAAAGGAAGAGATCCGCCTCGCGCGGCGGACGACGCCGGCGAGCTTCTTTCTCTCGATGACGGCGCGGATCTTCGCGTCGAAGGACTCGATGTAGAGGGGGACGAGAACGAGAAGATCGGGACGCTCGACCTGCATCTCCCGCGTGATATAGCGAAGCCCCGAGGACATATAGACGTTCATTCCGCTCGCAAAGGTGGCAAGGAAGCCGATGGTCATGCCGTAGGTATGGTGCGGGGGGAGGGTCATGATCGCCTTTCCGTACGGGAGGATCAGGCGCCGTCCCGAGAATGCGTCGGACAGCATTCCGCCCTGCGAGAGCATGACGCCCTTTCCCTTCCCCGTCGTGCCCGAGGTGAAGGCGATGAGAGACATGGCAAAGGAATCGGGCGCGTAGGGAAAATCGAGACTGCGCCCCGCGCGATTTTCTTCCTCGATCAGAGAGGTGACGCTTCCCTCTCCTTCCTTCTTCATAAAGAGCTTTTGCACATCGATGCCCCCGAGCTTCTCTTCAAGCTCCGGGTCGAGAAAGGCGTAGGTGCATGCCGCCGCGGTGATCGCTCCGTTCAGCTCCTCCGCGCCCCATTCGCGGTCGAGGGGGACCATGACGGCGCCGATGCTCTGGATCGCGAAGAAGAGGCACACCCAATCGTAGGACGCCGTGCCGATGACGGCGATATGCGCGCCCTTCATTCCTTTTTTACAGAGCGCGCGGGCGAGCGCGGCGATGTCCTCGCCGAAGGTGCGGTAGGAGACGCAAACGGCGTCCTTATCGGTCGGCGTCTTGCGATAGGAGACCGCCGTGGCGGTCTCATAGCGGGTAGAAAAGGTGCGGACAAAGGTCGGAATGTCGTACGAGGGGGTCAGGTCGTCGTATTCGGGATATCCGTAAGGAAATTTCTGCATGATTTTTCTCCGTGGGGCAACGCGTGGCTGCGGGAGTGCCGCGGCATGTGCGAAGCCCCTTTTTCATTTGTCGGCGGGCACCGAAGCATTGCCGAACGGGCGGCAATCGGTGCTATTCGGGATCCGTCGCGGAAGGCACCGCGGCGGCATCCGAGGCGAGGAGCGAAAGCTCCGCGCGCTCGGCGTATTCGGAAAGGTTGTTCAGGATGATGTCGATGGCTTCGTAGAAGGCGGACTCCTGCGCCTCGCTCACCGTCTTTCCTCCGATGCGGAAGGCGTGGCGGATCCGCCGATTGAGCCGCAAGGCGGTGTGCCTTCCCTCCTCCGTCAGATGCCAGACGGCGCGATAGGCACGCTTGCCCTCGGGGGTGACGGCACATGCCATGCCCCGCTCGGCAAGATCGGAGAGCGAGCGGGAGATCGCCGCCTTATCCTCTTTGCAGAGTGTGCAGAGCGCGGTCGCGGTCAGCCCCTCCTCGTGCTCGCCGAGGTAATAGAGACAGAGCGCGTGGCTCGCGCGGAGCCCGAGGCGGCGCATCTCCGTCTCACGGATCTTCTGCACCGAGCGGTTCAGCTCCATCAGGGAGCCGAAGAATCTCTCAAATCTTTGTATCATATCTGTCTCTCCGAAATGATGACGTGTCAACATCTTTATTCTATCACAGAAATGTTGATTTGTCAACATCTTGCCGTGATTCTCCCAGGGCAACAGCATTTACTTTTTCACAAAAACATGGTATAATAGGGGACATGAA
>CAVEOF010000077.1:0-7443 GCA_963617165.1 Coriobacteriaceae bacterium
AGCCGCGCGATTGCTCGAGCGTGAAGTCGCAATAAATGCTCACCGCCGAGAGGAGTCCCTTGCTCGCCGCGAGCAGGGAGACCGAGCTGTCTCCCGTGATCGTGATATCGTAATTGTTGGCATCGCCCCCATCGCGAACTTTTTCGTCCACGTATGCCTTTAACGTTTCTTCGAGCGCCGCGTTGTCGGTGTCGCCGCTTATCTGACAGGAGGTCAGAACGGGCAGAGAGAGTACGAGTGTCAGAGCGAGAAATAAGGACAGAAGCTTTGTTTTCGTTTTCATACCGGATTCCTTTCCGAAACTTTGTTTCCGAATTGTTGTTCTTAGTATACTTCCTTTTTATGAAACGCCTGTGACGAAAAAGGCGATTCTTTGCAAACAATCGGAGAAAAATTTTCTAACACCGCCGGCACCCTCCGCCGCCGATTTTGCCGAAAGCGCAAGATTCTTATAATTTTCGCAATATAATTACAGAGATTTTAGGCAAGGTCCATTGACAACCCTGCCCGTATATGGTAAAATTCAAGATGAAAAATAAAATTTTGGAGGACAGCAGAATGCCGTTTGAAATTCCCGATTATCACAAAACACAGAAGACGCTCCACGTCGGGTGCGAGCGCCCGCACGCCTACTTCATCCCGTATGAAAGCAAAGAAGGAGCGGCGCGTGACGAGAGAGCCTCCTCGGCGTACTTCAAGACGCTCGACGGCACGTGGAAATTTCATTTTTATCGCTCGGTCTCCGAGGTTCCCGATTTTCGCGTGACGCCGCCCGAGACGTGGGACACGCTCGACGTGCCGATGAACTGGCAGAACGCGCTCGGTCGCGGCTACGACACACCGAACTATACCAATGTGAACTATCCCTATCCCGTCGACCCGCCCCACGTTCCGAACGAGAACCCCGCGGGACTTTACATGCGGGACTTCACCCTCTCCGAGGAATTTCTCGACGGAAAGGACGTCCTTCTGAACTTTGAGGGCGTGGATTCCTGTTTCTACCTTTTTATCAATGACACCTTCGCGGCATACAGCCAAGTCAGCCATATGACAAGTGAAGTTGACATTACGAAGTATATTCACGCGGGGAAGAACAATATCAAGGTGCTCGTTCTCAAGTGGTGCGACGGCTCGTATCTTGAGGATCAGGACATGTTCCGCGCCTCGGGCATCTTCCGTGAGGTCTACCTCCTCGCCCGCGACAAGGAGAGGGTCGAGGACATCTTCGTCACCTGCGACATCGCCGAGGACTTCTCGGGCGCTTCCTTCGCCGTCGAGCTTTCGACGCGCGGCGTCTGCGAGGTCTCCTACCGTCTCGCCGACGCGGAGGGCGTGACTCTCGATGAGGGGAAGGTGACGGCGGACGGGAAGGGGAACTTCACCACCGCACGCATCGACGCGCCGAAGCTCTGGTCGGACGAGACCCCCTATCTTTACCGCCTCGAGCTCCTCTCGGGCACCGAGGTGATCTTCCTTCCCGTCGGCGTGCGTCGCGTGGAGATCCGCGGTGACGTGGTGTATATCAACGGCAAAAAGGTGAAGGCAAAGGGCGTCAACCGCCACGACAGCCATCCCCTTCTCGGGCACGCCACCCCGATGGAGCACATGCGCCGCGACATCATGATCCTGAAGGCGCACAATGTCAATATGATCCGCACGAGCCATTATCCGAACGACCCGCGCTTCCTGACGCTTTGCGACCGGTACGGTCTGTACGTCTGTGACGAGACCGACCTCGAGTGCCACGGCATCGGCATCTATACCGACGATCCCCGTCTGACGAACGATCCCGAGTGGACGGAGGCGTATCTCGACCGCGCCGAGCGGATGCTCGAGAGGGACAAGAACCATCCCTCGATCATCATGTGGTCGGTCGGCAACGAGTCGGGTCCCGGCATCAACCATAAGGCGGAGTGCGACTATTTCCATACCCGCGACGGCTCCCGCCTCGTGCACGCGGAGGATGAGTCCCGCCGTGCCTGCAACTCGGACATGAACGCGAAGGAAGGGAAGCCCGTCGCCGTCGACGCGTCCTACTATCGCTCCTACTGCGACGTGGAGAGCCGCATGTACCCCGAGATCTCTCTCGTCAAGGACTACTATCTGAATAAGAAGTGCACCGATAAGCCCCTCTTCCTCTGCGAATACTGCCACGCGATGGGCGTCGGCCCCGGCGACCTTGCCGCCTATTGGGAGCTGATCTATAAGCACGACCGTTTCTTCGGCGGGTGCGTGTGGGAATATACCGATCACTCGGTCGCCATCGGCGAGAATGTTTACGCCGACCCGCACTATACCTACGGCGGCGACTTCGGAGATGCGCCGAACGACGGCAACTTCTGCGTCGACGGTCTCGTCTATCCCGACCGCCGTCCCCATACGGGCATGAAGGAGCTCAAGCAGGTGTTGAAGCCCTTTGCCGTCACCTATGAGAAGGGCGTTCTGACGGTGAAAAACCTGCGCTATTTTTCCGACCTTTCCGACCTGACCTTTTCCTATACGCTTGAAAAGAACGGCGAGTGCATCGACTCCCGCACGCTCGGCGCGTTTGCGATCCCGGCGCAGAAGAGCAGAAGATTTTCTCTCTTTGAGGGCATCGCCTTCGACGGGTGCACGACTCTGACCGTAAAAGCGACGCAGAACCGCGAGACACCGTGGGCACCCGTCGGGCACGAGGTCGGCTTTGTGCAGGTGCTCCTCTCGGAGAAGATCGCGCACACCCCTCGCGTGGCGAAGGGAGAGATCTCCCTTGCCGAGGAGCGGAACGAATACGTCGTGACCTACGGGGAGACCGAGGTCCGCGTCAGCCGCACGAGCGGTCTGATCACGAAGATCGCGGACAACGGCAAGGATATGATCACCTCGCCCGTGACCCCCTCGATCTGGCGCGCGCCGACCGACAACGACCGCGTGATCAAGGGAAAGTGGTATCGCTTCGGCTTCGACCGCGCCGAGGTACATGCCTACTCCGTCGACGCACAGAGGAAGGGAAATGAAGTGCGCATCACCTCCGCGCTTTCCCTCGGGGCGAAGGCGGTCGATGTCCTTATGCACCTTCGCGTCACCTATACCTTCGCGCCCGGATGCGCGGTACGTGTGGATTGTCACACCGAGATCGGGGACGGAAAGAGGGAAAAGCTCCCGATCCTGCCCCGCTTCGGCTTCCGCTTCACCATGCCCGAGGGGTGCGAGGATGTCCGCTACTTCGGCTACGGCCCCGGGGAGGCGTATGAAGATCTGCGCCTGTCCTCCCGCCTCGCTTTCTTCCGCACCACGGTGACGGAGAACTTCGAGCCGTACGTCCGCCCGCAGGAAAATTCCGCGCACGTCGGGACGAGATTTGCCGACGTGTCGAGCATCGCGGGGCACGGGCTCTTCTTCGGGGCGGAGAAATTCTCTTTCTCCTTCTCGCACTTCACGCCCGAGCAGCTGACCGCGACGCGCCATCAGTACGAGCTGGTGCCGAACCGTGAGACGACCGTCTTCATCGATTACCGCAACAGCGGCATCGGGTCGAATTCCTGCGGCCCCGCGCTCGAGGCGCCCTATCGGATCGATGAGCCCGCCTTCGACTTTACCTTCTTTTTCAAACCGACCTTCGCGGGCAACGAGTCGCCTCTTGCTCTGTATGAGGCACTCGATCTGTAAGTCCGACGCCGAGAAAAGGAACAAAAATGGAAATCAATGTTTGCATATCCGAGCTCGTCCGCTATGCGCTTGACAAAAAACTCATCGAAGAAGAGGACAGAGCCTACGCGACGAACCGCGTGCTCTATACCCTCGGACTGACCGATTTTTGCGAGGCGCCCCTCCCCGAAGAGAGGCGTCCCCTCGCGGCGATCCTCTCCGATCTTTGCGACTATGCGCAGGCTTCGGGAAAGCTCCCCGAGGGGGGCGTCGTCTACCGCGATCTCTTCGATACCGAGCTGATGGGCATCTTCACCCCCCGTCCGTCGGAGGTGATCGCTACCTTCCGCCTGCTGTATCGGGCGGATCCCGCGGCGGCGACCGATTATTTTTACAACCTCGCGAAGGATACGAACTACATCCGCACCGACCGCATCGCAAGGGATATGAAGTGGCAGGTTCCCTCGCCCTACGGCGACATCGACATCACCGTCAACCTCTCGAAGCCCGAGAAGGACCCGAAGGCGATCGCCGCGGCGAAGCTCCTTCCGCCGTCGGGCTACCCGAAGTGCCTGCTCTGCCATGAGAACGAGGGCTACGCGGGCACCCTCTCGAAGCCCGCACGGCAGAACCTTCGCCAGATCCCCTTCGAGATGGCGGGAGTGACGTGGTACCTCCAGTATTCTCCTTACGTCTATTACAACGAGCACTGCATCGCTCTGTCCTCCGCGCACACGCCGATGAAGATCGACCGCGAGAGCTTTCGCAAGGCGCTTGCCTTCGTCGGGCACTTTCCGCACTACTTCATCGGGCAGAATGCCGATCTGCCGATCGTCGGCGGGTCGATCCTGACGCACGACCACATGCAGGGCGGGCGCTATACCTTCGCGATGGAGCGCGCCGAGGTGCGCGTCCCCCTGACGTTCGAGGGCTATCCCGACGTTCACGCGGGCATCGTGTATTGGCCGATGTCGGTGATCCGCCTTCGCGGGGAGGATCCCGAGCTCCTTGCCGACCTCGCCGATAAGCTCCTGCTCGCGTGGCGGAGCTATACCGATGAGGACGCGTTCATCTTTGCCGAGACCGACGGGGAAAAGCACAATACGATCACGCCGATCGCCCGCCGCCGCGGCAAGGATTACGAGCTCGATCTCGTCCTGCGCAACAACATCACGACGGCAGAGCATCCCCTCGGCGTCTACCATCCCCATGCCGAGTATCACAACATCAAGAAAGAGAACATCGGTCTGATCGAGGTCATGGGGCTTGCCGTTCTGCCCGCCCGCCTGAAGGAAGAGATCGCGCTCCTGTCCCGCGCCATCCTCGCGGGGGAGGATTTCTCGGGGGACGAGAAGATCGGGAAGCATTTCGCATGGTTCTGCGCCTTCCGCGACCGGTACACCTTCACCGCGGAGAATGTCGAGGAGATCCTAAAGACCGAGATCGGCAATACCTTCGTCAATGTCCTGCGCGACGCGGGCGTCTATAAGGACGACGAGGAGGGAACCCGTGCCTTCCTGCGATTCGTTTCGGCGGTCGGAGGAAGAAACGTTTGAATTCGGAATTTGAACGAATTAAGAATTATGAATTAAGAATTAAGAATTAAGAATTATGAATTATGAATTATGAATTAGGAGCGAAGTTTTGCGCTTTTGGTTCTTTTCATACGTTGAAACTTTTTGAAAAAAACGCCGTCATGCTTGCTTTTGTTTGCATGACGGCGGATTTTTTTATCGGATGCCGTAGGTTTTTATGATGTAGTCCATGTCTTTGTCCCCTCTGCCCGAGAGGTTGATGAGCACCGCGCCTTTCTTTCTCTGCTTGGCGAGCTTCATGCCGTAGGCGACGGCGTGCGCGCTTTCGATGGCGGGGATGATGCCCTCCGTTCGCGAGAGCTCGAAGAATGCGTCGATCGTCTCTTCGTCGCCGATGACGTCGTATTTCACCCTGCCGAGGTCGTGCAGGAAGGCGTGCTCGGGCCCCGAGGAGGGATAATCGAGCCCGCTCGCCACCGAATAGACGGGGGCGGGCGCTCCCGTCTCGTCCTTGAGCATCAGACTGTTGAAGCCGTGCATCACGCCCTCCTCCCCGTAATTCAGACTAGCGGCGTGGTCGCCCGTCGCTCTGCCTCTGCCGAGCGGCTCGACGCCGTAGATCTCGACGGGGTCGTTCAGAAAGCCCGCGAACAGTCCCATGGCGTTCGAGCCGCCGCCGACGCAGGCGACCACCGCGTCGGGCAGCTCTCCCGTCATGTCGAGGAACTGCTCCCTCGCCTCGATCCCCACGACGCTCTGAAAATCGCGCACCATCATCGGGAAGGGGTGCGGTCCGACGACCGAGCCGATGCAATAGATGGCGTCCCGATACTCGCGGCTGTACGCGGCAAAGGCGGCGTCCACTGCTTCCTTGAGCGTCTGTGCACCCTCCGTGACCTCGATCACGTTCGCCCCGAGGATCTTCATTCTCGCCACGTTGGGCGCCTGTTTTTCGATGTCCACGGCACCCATATAGATGTCGCACGAAAGACCGAAATACGCGGCGGCGGTGGCGAGGGCGACGCCGTGCTGCCCTGCGCCCGTCTCGGCGATCACCTTGTGCTTGCCCATCGTTTTTGCGAGCAGCGCCTCACCCATGCAGTGGTTGAGCTTATGCGCACCCGTGTGGTTGAGATCCTCGCGCTTGACGTAGAGCTGAACCCCCGTCCCGAGCTTGTCGGACAGCCTCGCGAGGTGGGAGACGGGCGTCGGTCTGCCTTGGAACTCCTTGCGGATGCGGCGCAGCTCGGCGATGAATTTTCTCGACTTGCAGATGGCCCCGTAGGCATCGCGGATCTCGTCCATGGCGGCTTGCAGCTCGGGCGGAATGTAGGAGCCGCCGTACTTCCCGAAGTAGCCGTTCTCGTCCGGGTAGTTCTTAAGATAGGTATCAAAATCAATATCATGGTATTTCATGAGTTTTCCTCCAAAATGTAAAGTGTTGTTTTGGTTTTTGATAGTTTCTTGGCACTCGAGATCTTTTTCGGCACGCGGGGTGCCATCGACGGCTTACATACGGCATAGCGCTCTCCTCCTTTGCGAAATGTGTTTTTCCTCCGTCGGCGCGATAAAACAAAAAACGCCCCCGACAGAAAAATACTCTCTGTCAAGGGCGGATGATTCAAAAAACGATCCGCGGTGCCACCTTGATTCATAGGACAAAAAAGCCTATGCGCTTTGCGGGATACCGATATATCCCCGGCAAATGACGTCTGCCCTACGTCGCAGAATACTCTGTGCCACGCACATTTGACTGCGCCCTCTGCGGTCCATTTGACAAGTTGTTTCTTACCCGATTCTCAGCATCGCGGGCTCTCTGTGAAGGCATCGTTGCCGTTATCTCCGCATCAACGGTTTGAAAATTGAATTTTGCCTATTATAGCACATAAACGAAGGCGCGTCAAGAGGAAATCTCAATTGTTACAATTTGTTCACATTTTATTGAGAGGACAGAGGCGGCGACGGTCGGCAATTTCACGAAAGCAATCGATATCATATGCTGTTGCTTCCGAAGGCGCGCACCGCCGCGAAAAGCAAGCGAGGTCGGCTTGAGGCAGGCGAACGCGATATCCCTTGCCCTTTCCGTTTTTTATCTTCTTTCCTCCTCTATCCCGATTCCCGTCGCGGAGAGACCCTGAAAATCCGATTAAGAAAATTTACAATTCACAATTTTTGCGGATTGTACCCCTTTTTGTAATATTCCCGTAGACAACACCGTTCTTCTATGGTATAATGATGATAGCTCATATTGCTTCCTCCGGTTTTTTGTTTGTGTGATAAC
>CAVEOF010000078.1:0-7162 GCA_963617165.1 Coriobacteriaceae bacterium
TCGCCCTTTGGACCCGTAGCACCGGTATCGCCTTTTTCACCCTTTTCGCCTTGGTCGCCCTTTGGACCCGTAGCACCGGTATCGCCTTTTTCTCCTTTTTCGCCTTGGTCGCCCTTTGGACCCGTAGCACCGGTATCACCTTTTTCGCCCTGATTACCCTTCGGATCAGTGGCGCCGGTATCACCTTTTTCACCCTGCTCGCCTTTCGGACCGACGAGCTTTGACAGCGCAACGAGGTCATACCATGTGTCCGTTCCTTCATACCGCCACTGAATGACGGTATCTTCGGTACGAAACTCGATGGCAAGCCCGCGAACCGACTCGATAAATTCGGCAAGCGTACCGTCAAATCCGTTTTTGACCGCGACATCGAACGCCGCGCTTACGGTGTAGATACCGGGTTCCGTAGGTTCTTTTTCCGGTTCTTTCCATTCGCACGAAGTGGCGGAGAAGAGAAGAACGGTTGCCAAAAGAAATGCGAAAACAAAAGAAAACAGTTTTTTCATTATGAGATCCTTTCCTCCCGATTGGGCTATTTTTAGCCTAATTGTATCATATATAGCCCACAATGTCAAGAGAAACGCGATAAAATGTGAATATAAAAGAAAAAAAGAGGTGCTTTTATGGACACAGCTACCGCAGTAAAGGAGAGGATCCTTCGCCTGTGCGAAGAGAAGAAAATGTCGATACATAAACTTGCGACCGAATCGGGAGTCGCTCCCTCGACGGTGAAAAATATCCTGTACGGCAAGAGCAAAAACCCCGGAATCGTGACACTGAAAATGTTGTGTGACGGCTTTGGTATTTCTTTGCCGTCCTTTTTTGAAACCCCGCAATTTGAGGCGTTGGAACAAGAAATCTTCTGAAAATGTAACGAATTCTTTTCAAAAACAATTGTTTTTTCTTTGTTTCAAAATTGTAAAATCATTGTATCGGACGGGATTCGACAGAAATCGTCGCCCGCAAAGCATATAATAAAACCACCGAAGGAAAGCCGACGGAAAACGTGCAGAAAAGACAGGTGCTTTTGTATGAGATGCGTTGCGGAACGAAAGATCGACGAGCTCGGGCGGGTCGTGATCCCGCGGGAGATGAGAGATCGGCATCGGATGCGGGCAGGGAGCGTCGTGCGGATCTTAGAGGACGACGACGGGATCTTTTTGGAGCCGAATGCGGTGCTTTGCCGCCTGTGCGGCGCTCCTCTTTCCGACGAAGGGGAGTATCTTCTCTGCGACGAGTGCCTTTCCGACATCCGCAGAGATCGCCCGAAAGTACCGAAGATCGTCCCCCTGTTCCGTCCCCTGCGCGAAAAAGCGAAATAAGGTTCCGATCCATGTCGGGACGATCCCCGAAAACCGCGCTACGCAAAATCGTCGGCGCGGCAAGCAAAAACTACCCCCTCATGCAAAACGAGCGGAGGATCGTGCAGATCCTCCGCTCGTTTTGCCGAAATATTCGATTCCGAAAAAAGATCGGGCTTAGAGAGTCGCCGCCCGAGAGGCAAGCGACCGACGATCGCTCGGGGGCGTGCCGATGCTCTCGCGGCGCAAACCCTTCCCGCGATCTCACTCGTCAAGGTCCCGATGCTTCCGAAAATACATCCCTTGAGAAAGTCCGCGCTCTTCCATTCGCCGTCGGATCTCCTCGATCAGATAGTCCTTGTCGCGGTTCCACGAGGGTGCGAGGAGAAGCTCCTCGGGCGCGTCCCCCGTGATGCGTTGCATGACGATGTTCGGGTCAAGGTGCGTCAGGACGGAAATGACGCCCTCGATGCACGCCTCTTCGGTGAGCGGGACGTAGCTTCCCGCACGGTAAAGCTCGGCAAGCGCCGTCCCCTCCGTCACATACAGCGAGTGGATCTTCACCCCGAAGATCGGGAAGTCGGCAAGGTAGTCCGCCGTCCGCACCCAGTCCTCGGGCGTCTCCCCCGGCAGACCGAGCAAAAGATGCACCACCACGGGAATGTGGTGGCGGTGAAGGATGCCGACCGCCTCCTCAAAGCGTTGGCGCGTATATCCGATGTTGCAAAAGCGCGCCGTTTCCTCCTTCGAGGTCTGAAGCCCGAGCTCCACCCACACGTCCACACGGTCAAGATAGGATTCGAGCAGGGAAGCGATCTCCTCGTCGATGCAGTCGGGACGCGTCCCGACGGACAGCACGGCAATGCGCGGGTCGACCGATAGCCCCTCGTCATAGCGGGCGCGGAGCACCTCGACGGGGGCATACGTGCCCGAAAAATTCTGAAAATACAAAATGTACTTTTTCCACTTCGGATGGGTGGAGAAATATGTTTCCACCTGTGCGCGCACGGGCGCTTCTTTCGGCAGGTGCTCGCCCGCGCCCCGCTCTCCGCAGAAAATGCAACCGCCCACCCCGACGGTGCCGTCGCGGTTCGGACAGGTGAAACCGCCGTCCACGCAGATGCGGCGTACGGCGGTTCCGTAGGTGCTTTTCAGATAGGAGTGAAAACTGCGATAGATCTTCATTCCTTCGGTACTAAGAAGGAGAGGAATCCGAGCACGCCGTAGGATGCGAGCGTCATGATGATCCCGCACCCGATCACACCGAGAAATACGGCGAGGAAGGAACGCTTTTTCGGCAGATCGAAGAGGGACGCGACGAGCGATCCGGTCCACGCACCTGTCCCGGGGCAGGGGATCATCACGAAGAGCAGAAGCCCCCAAAAGGATGCCCGCAGGATCTTCTCCGAGTGCTTGTCCGCCTTCCTGCGGATCCAACCGACGAGCTTTTCAAACGGCTTGAATTTTTCAAGCCACGTGAGAAACTTCGGGATAAAAAGCAGAATAAAGGGCACGGGTACCATGTTCCCGACCAGTGCAACGAGGAAATTCTGCCAGAACGGAAGCCCGAGCACCGCCCCGACCGGGATCGCGCCGCGCATCTCCGCGATCGGCGCCATGGCAATCAAAAATACGTAAAGCAACGGATTCATTCTGTCTTGTCTTCTCCTTTTTCCGACGAAGTGTCTTTGGCGTCGGGTGTCTTTGTATCATCAAGGTAGGTAAAGCGCTCGACCGGCTGTCCCGCGAGCACGGCTGGCGAGTTCCAGCTCGAAAGCGGACGCACCCATACGCCGCCGTCCCCGTATAGCGCACGGTAGACGACCATCGTCTCGAGCGTCTCGGAGTGGCGCGCGGTGCCGATCACCTCGTATTCTTTTTCCTTAAAATGACGGTAGCGTCCGCACTTCGGCAGATGCGCGTCCTCTTCGACCGTCTCTTTTAGCCTACCCGGTTTTCCCGCGAAAATTTCCTTTTCGACGGGTAAAAATCCGCGAAATCCGAATAAACGGGAGAACACGGGGTATCCCCGCCGCCCGTCAAAAAACAGCGTCAGATCAAACAGAACGCATCCCGCCATTGCGACGATGATGTCCTCCATCGTGTCCGCGACGGGAGATTTTCCGAGCGCGATGGATTCCTCCACCCGCTGAGAGTCCCCGCCCGTGATGCTGTCCGCGAGGTATTCCCATACCTCCCAAAGCGCGGCGATCCCCATCGTGAAGACGAAAACAAGGATCATCGCGCCGACAGGGTTCAGCCGCCCGCCGCTCCATCGTAGCAAAAAGACGAAGATCGTAAGACAGCAAAGAAAGCCGAACATCCCGTGCATGATCAGATCCCAAAAGGAGATCTTGTCGTAAAACCCGCACGCACTGCCGAGATCCGAAGCGCCGAACACGAACACGGCATACGAAGCGGACAATACGTTCGGCAAAGGCTCCTTCAAAAACAGATTGCAGATCGGTACGGCAAAGGGCAACAGTGCCGAGACGGGCACCTGTAAATACATCACGGTGGACGTACCGCCGAACACGGCATAGAAGATGCAGAAAAGAAGCGCCAATCCCTCCGATACGAGTCCGGGCACCCACGGGAGGATCCCGCGCGTTTTCCCGCCGTCGGAGAGAGGTTGCAAGGGTTCGGATGCCATACGATACCTCCGAAATAAGACGTTGCTATTATTCTATCAAAAAAGAAGAGAAAAGTCAATATCCCGCGTGAGAGAACTTACACGCGTTTCCTCGCGTTCCGTCGCCTCTCCTCGAGCGAGAGCGAAGCGCAAAAGAGGGAAAGGAGCGCCGCGGAATATAAGATCCCGCCCACAATGTCGGAGAACCAGTGCACCCCCGACAAAAGCCGCCCGATCACGGTAACGGACATGACAGAGAGGCAAAGCCCGTCGAGAACGCAAAGCAGTCGTCGCCGTTTCCCGAACCATTCGCGGAACATCCGCATCGCGCTGCCGAGAATCGAAAGCGTGATCATCGTGTGCGAAGAAGGGAAGGACGCCTCGAGATGCCCGTCTATTAGGATGGGATGGAAATTGATGACAATCTTTTCAAAAAGAACATAGAGCGCGATCGTGAGAAGATAGTGCCCCCGAGAAGCAATAGGGAGGGGGCGACTCTGAACAGGCTCCGCCGCCCGATCCATTGACAAAGTCCGAGGACGGCAAACGAAGCCGCGACGAGGATCGCCACCACCCCGAGCCAGTCGGTCAGCGTGTAAAAAAAGAGATCGACTCCGAGTAACTCGAAGATAAAACGGTTCAGCGAAGAAAATCCCACCGAAGAGCCCTCGGGTCCGATGGGCGCCACGTCGATAAAACGGACGGCAAGAGTGTACGCGATGGCAACGGATAGAAGCACCGTGGCAAGAATGAGATTGCGCTTGACATGAAAATTCGTGTTCATAAAAAATTCCTCCGAAAGGTTGCTCCCGAAACGGGGCAATACCATTATCGGAGGAAGGAAGAAAAAAGGCAAGAAACGCTCCGTCACATCGGGGAAAAAGCGCGACACTTTCCGTGTCATGCCGTCAGACGGGCGTGTTTTTTGCCGTGTGAGCCGCCGAGCCACCCGAGAAGAGGGATCACCGCCTTCACAAGGAAAAAGAGGAACAGAAACGCCGTCACATAAGGCTGCCGTGAGAGCGCGAACAAGAGGATCGCTACCGAATGAAGGACGATCGACGCAAGCATCAGCCCCCGCCGCACCCCGCGCGGAGCACCCGAAAAGATCATCTCCGAAAGCCCGAGAGCGGAGAGGGAGAGAAGAACCGCAAAATACAGAGAACGGATCACGGGCGTCGTGCTTTGATAAGAGAGAAGATTTACCGCACAGACCACATCGTCGACCTGCATCCCGTAAAGCGGAAGGAACAGAAAGAACAACAGAAGGAAATCAAGAATTCCGTAAAGAAAACTTTGCAAAAACAAGAAATTTGACCGATTTTCCGCATGAGCAAGGGCGAGGAGCTCGTCGGAAGACAAAAGCTCGTCGATCGATACCGAGAACACCTTCGCAAGGCACTTCAGCGATTCGGTGCTCGGATACCCCCTGCCGCTCTCCCATTTTGAGACGGCGGTGCGCGAAACATATAACCGCGCGGCAAGCTCTTCCTGCGTCATCCCCCGCGCTTTCCGAAGCGCCCTGATCTTTTCATGAAGCTCCATATCCGCTCCTTTTCCTCCCTTGAAGTTGTTCGCATATGCTCGCAGTGAAGTTGTTCGCTTTCGCTCACAGTGAAGTTGCTCGTTTACACTCGCAGTGAAGTTTTGCTCCTTCGTCGCAAAGTGAAGGTAAGTGAAGGCACAAAAATCCGAAAACTAACCGTCACTTGCGCCGCTGGCGTCGCAAACTTCACTTCGGCGAAACCGAAACTTCACTGCGTAGCAACTTCACTTGCCGAAGGCGAACTTCGTTGTCGAAAGTGTGTGAGCCTCACAACACTTTCGACATGGGTCAAGACTCCCAAAAGTCTGTAAAATGGGGGTTGTGAATACAAAAAGTCTCAAAAATGCGGGTGGAAAGTAACATTTGTCCTTGATTTTTGGGCAGTGATTGGGAATATATCAATGCAAAATTTGTTGCAGACGTTCTGCCACGGCATAGGCTAAATTCACTGGTACTGCATTACCAATCATTTTATACGCATCGGCAACATCGGTATACACAAATTCAAAGGTATCAGGAAATGTTTGAATCCTTGCACATTCTCTTACGCTTAACCTACGATATAAGTCTTCTTTTCCTTTTACAAATTCCCGTTTGTTCTTTTCAATAAATACCATTTTGGGTGCTTGCGGGTGTATTGGGGCATGGCGACCTCCTGCCTGAATTGTAAAAGAAGGCTCATCCCATGAACGCACGCGGTTACGTGACATATAAATAGTAGAAAATCCACCTATCATATATTCGTGATTAAGAACCTTGCAATTTACTCCGTTTGTTTTGTTTGATTTTAATGCAGGGATTGCGGTTTCTCTCAAATCCCAAATAGCATCGTATAAAGTATATTTTGCTTTTTGAGGTTCGGGAAATGTGAATTTTATATTTAAGTCTTTTCGTATACCCACATAGAAAACTCTTTTTCTATCTTGCGGAACACCATAATCCACCGCGTTTGCAAGTGTGACAGATATGTTATATCCCGCACTTTCAAAGCTTTGAATTATGTTTTGCACAGCTTCACGATGTATATCGGCAAGCATACCCGAAACATTTTCTGCAACGAAAAATTTTGGTTGCTTATCCTTCAAAATGCGAATGTACTCATAAAATAATTTTCCGCGCTCGTCATTTATGCCACGCAAAGCACCTGCCTCACTCCAACTTTGACAGGGTGGTCCTCCGATAATACCGTCACATTCAGGAATATCTGAAGATGGAATAAGACGAATATCCCTTTTGTCAAGCGGCGCTATGTGATTTCTCTCATAGGTAGCCCATATTGTTTTGTCAAATTCGTTGGCAAAAACAATTTCAAACCCGGCTTTTTCGAAGCCTAAGTCCATACCGCCCGCTCCAGAAAATAAACTTATAACTTTCACTTTGTTACCTCGCAAATGTGATTACTACCACTTTTTTCATTATAGCGGGATTATTAGGGTCTTTTATTTCTCTAAATTTTATATTGATTCCCGGTTCACTCTCTATTTTGTTTCTATCAGCTTTGGGAAAAGATTCATATTTTTCAAAATTGATAATAGCAAGGAAATTAAATGATTTTGTGGTATCAAAATCATACACATATCTGAAAACACGGAACGGATTTTCAATGTGCCACATTCCACGCAATCTCAAATATGTAATTCCAAGAGGATCTACATGATTTACTCTACCAAGTTCGTTGGTTTC
>CAVEOF010000079.1:0-6783 GCA_963617165.1 Coriobacteriaceae bacterium
GCACGGTGGTGTGAGAGGTCGGCTGCTCACCTAATGGGTAGCCTCCTACTCGATTAAAACACAAATAAGAATGAATCACGCCTTCGACAGTCGGGATCGCTATCGGATGAAATAAGAATCAACCGCCATACAAAAGCCGTCCGCCGCGTCTTCTCGCAAACGCAAGGTTCGAATTTAATTCTTAATTCATAATTCTTAATTCTTAATTTGACTGACGTTTACGCAAGAAACCCCGAGCACCGAAGCGATCTTTTCGATCGTTGCGGCACGGTGTCCGAGCCCGAGCGCGAAATGATGGGTCGGACCCGCCATGACCAACCGACGCACGAATTCCTTCGTCGAGGGGAGGAACCGCGCACGGGTGTTGGTGTTGCCCGTCGGGGGGATCGGACCGTGCTCGGAGGTACCCTCCCCGACGATGAAGCGGAAATTCCCCGCGGCGTCCTGCCCGATGCCGAAGAGGGTGATCTCTCCCTCGCGCAGCTTGAATTCCACCGACGCGCCCGAGCCGGGCTTTCCGTGATACTTTTTCAGACTACGGAGCGCGGGACGTCCCTCGGCGATCGCGATGTGATGCGGACCGTCGTGCCCGACGAGAATGCAGTCCTCCGCAAAGTCGAAGGGATGAAGCTCGGCAAAGCTCCCCCCGATGCCGAGCGTGTCCATGATGAGCATGGCGATGCAGGTCTTGATGTCGTATTCGCCGCACATCGGCACGCCGCGCGCATTGAGAAAGGAGTTGCCGACGATGAGGGAGGATGCCGCCTCGCGGTTTTCCGCGCCCTCCGTGCCTTCGTAATAATAGGCAAGCCCGCGCAGATGCTTCTCTCCGACGAGCCGCTCGAGCGCCGCGGCGTAGACGGCGGCGACGGTCTTGTCCCTGTCGGTCAGCTTTTCGGCAATGGCGTCGGAGGATGGCTCCGGCGTGTCGAACACCTCGTCGATGCGGGAGATCGCAAGCTTTATCTCCTCTTCGGTCACTTCGTGCTTGCAACGCAGAATGTCGTCGATCTCGAGTAGGGGGACGTGCACGCCGAAGGTGCGGGTGATCGCGGTCGGGTCGGCGTGCATGTCGTACATGGCTTCCATCGTGTGCCCGAGCAGTCCGATGCGCGCTCCGCGCAGGGCGCTTAGCACCTTTGCGATGTCGCACCATTCGGCGATGGAGGCATCCGCCGCGGCGTCTCCCTCGAGAGTGCCGAGGATGCAGTCCTCGACCTTTCGTCCGAGGCGTTTCGCCACCCCCGTGAATTCGGGCACCGCGCAGATGTTGTCGTTTTCAAGCTGCATCCGCGTGTTAGCTTTTGTGTAATCGAGCGCCGCAAGAGGTTGGAGCGCCGCGAGCACGACGGGGGTTTTTAACTCGGTCAGAAAGGGAGCGAAGACCGAAGAGGTCGCATAGGTGATCATGTTGCAGAAGATCAGGCCGGGCGACTCTCCCGCGAGGCGTCGCGCCGCGGTGAAGGCGTCCTCCTCGCTGTCGATGATGCCGAGATCGACGACCTCGACGCCACACGCCGAGAGCTTTTTCTTGAAGCTCTCGTGATAGGTGCGGAATTTGTCGTAAAGCCCGGGGACTTGCACGTTGTACGGCGCGTGAGAGACGGCGAAGGTGCCGATCTTTGCATATCGCGGATAGAACCGCTCGTCGAGAAATGAGGACATAAAAATTCTCCTTTGGTTTTCTTTCCCCTTGATTTTATCATATATCCCGAGGAAAAACCATAGAGGAATTCAAGGAAGAATCGCACAAAATAAAGAAGTTACAACAGCGCGAGCATCCCGCCGAGCATCGCCGCGGCAAGGGAGAGGGATACGGCGAAGAAGAGGATCTCCGACGGGGACAGCCCCCGCGCCGCGAGGCGGTGGTGCAGGTGCGTCCGATCGGCGAGAAAAGGACTCTTCCCGCGAAGGATCCGACCGACCACGGTGACGGCGAGATCGGAGAGAGGCAGAGCGAGAAAGAGTAGGCGCGAGAGGGGAAAGATCTCCCCCGTGAGGGTGAAGCGCGCGAGGGCAAAGCCGAGAAACTGCGACCCCGCATCCCCCATAAAAAGCCTCGCCGGCGTACGGTTGAAGGGGAGAAATCCGAGCAGGGCGAAAAAGAGAAACAAGGGCAAAAGCGCCGCGTCTCCTCTGTCGGACAGGGAGAAGAGAAGGGACAGCCCGAGAAGAGAGGGGAGCACGCACCCCGCCGCGAGCCCGTCCGCCCCGTCGGTGAAATTCACCGCGTTGATCGCCGCGACCGTATAAAATAGGAAGAGAAAAAAGGCGAGCGTCCGCGGAAGAGGAAGGGTATACGAGAAAAAGGAGACCGCCCGCGGCACTCCGCAGGTGAGGAGCGCGCCCCCCGCCGCAAGGCACTGGAAGAGGAGCTTTGTCCTCGCGGAGAGCGTGCGCGTGTCGTCGAGGAAGCCCGAGAAGAGGAGCAAAAGCCCGAAGATAAGCAGGGAAAACGTCTCCCAGCGGGCAGGAAGAAAGAGCAGGGAGCCGAGAAAAAAGGAAGAAAAAAACGCCATGCCCCCGAGCCTCGGGGTCGGACGCGCGTGCAGCTTTCGCACCCCGTCGGGCAGATCCACCGCGCCGAGCACGGGGGAGAGCCGCATAAAAAGCGGGCAGAGAAGAAAGGAGAGGAAAAAGCAAAGAACCGAGAGAAAAAGCTCCATAAGGCGGCACCTTCACCGAAAATGTAAATATGTAGTAGCAAAACAAGTGGAATTCTTTCTCGTTTCTCTCTATTTTCCCCGATTTTTCCGTTTTTAACCGACGCAAGAAATTTTCGCTTTTTGCGTTTCTCGCCGCGCTTTCTCTCCCTTTGCGAAAAAACGGCTTCCCCGCGCGCCGCCCGAACGCCGAAAAGCAAAAAAATCCCCGAAAAACCCTTTACTTTTGCGAAAATATATGATATAATGTTAGAAGACTTCGGACAAGTCGTTTTTTTCTGCATCAATTAAATTATTTTTATACGGAGGAACATTCCTTATGGTAGAGAGAAAGAAAATCTCTATGGATGGTAACACCGCCGCGGCGCATGTATCGTATGCGTTCACGGAGGTTGCCGCCATCTATCCTATCACCCCTTCCAGCCCGATGGCGGAAGTCACCGATACCTGGTCGGCATCGAACAAGAACATCTTCGGCGAGCCCGCGAAGAACATCTTCGGCGAGAACGTCAAGGTCGTTGAGATGCAGTCCGAGGCAGGTGCCGCCGGTGCCGTTCACGGCTCCCTCGCGTCCGGTGCGCTGACCACCACCTACACCGCGTCGCAGGGTCTTCTTCTGATGATCCCGAATATGTATAAGATCGCGGGCGAGCTTCTTCCCTGCGTCATTCACGTGTCCGCGAGATGCGTCGCGTCCCACGCGCTGAACATCTTCGGCGATCACTCGGACGTTTACGCCTGCCGTCAGACCGGTTTTGCCATGCTTGCCGAGACCAACCCGCAGGAGATCATGGACCTCGGTGCGGTCGCTCACCTCGCTACCATCAAGGGCAGAGTCCCGTTCCTCAACTTCTTCGACGGCTTCCGTACCTCTCACGAGATCCAGAAGGTCGCCGCTTGGGACTATAAGGACCTCGCCGACATGCTGGATATGGATGCCGTGAAGGCGTTCCGTGACCGTTCGCTGAATCCCGAGCATCCCGCACTTCGCGGCTCGGCGGAGAACGGCGATATCTTCTTCCAGCACAGAGAAGCCTGCAACCCCTACTACGACGCGCTTCCCGCCATCGTCGAGGAGTATATGGGCAAGGTGAACGAGAAGCTCGGCACCGATTATAAGCTCTTCAACTACTACGGCGCACCCGACGCCGACCGCGTCATCATCGCGATGGGCTCGGTCTGCGACGTCGCCGAGGAAGTCATCGACTACCTGCTCGCCAAGGGTGAGAAGGTCGGTCTCGTCAAGGTCAGACTGTACAGACCCTTCGTTGCCGAAAAGCTTGCAGAGGCTCTGCCGAAGACGGTGAAGAAGATCGCCGTTCTTGACAGAACGAAGGAGCCCGGCGCGCTCGGTGAGCCCCTTTATCTCGATGTCGTCGCCGCACTTGCGGAAGTCGGTGTCAAGGGCGTCGAGATCGTCGGCGGCAGATACGGTCTCGGCTCGAAGGACACGCCCCCCTCGTCCATCTTCGCGGTCTATGAGAACCTTGCGAAGAAGACGCCGAAGGCGCACTTCACCGTCGGCATCGTCGACGACCTGACGGGTCACTCCCTCGAGGAGAAGCCCGCGCCCGATACCGCGCCCGCGGATATGATCCAGTGCAAATTCTGGGGTCTCGGCGGCGACGGCACCGTCGGTGCGAACAAGAACTCCATCAAGATCATCGGCGACCACACCGATAAGTACATTCAGGCATACTTCCAATACGACTCGAAGAAGACGGGCGGTATCACGATCTCGCACCTTCGCTTCGGCGACTCGCCCATCAAGTCTTCCTACTATATCAATAAGGCGGACTTCGTCGCCTGCCACAACCATGCCTATCTGAATAAGTACGACATGATCTCCGACGTGAAGCCGGGCGGCACCTTCCTCCTTGACTGCCAGTGGTCGGACGACGAGCTGGATGCGAACCTTCCCGCCTCGGTGAAGAGCTACATCGCAAACAACAACGTCAAATTCTATACCATCAACGCGACGAAGCTCGCGATCGATCTCGGTAACGCGAAGGTAAAGAACACCGTGCTTCAGTCCGCGTTCTTCACCCTTGCGAAGATCCTTCCGATCGACGAGGCGATCGGCTACATGAAGTACATGGCGACGAAATCCTACCTGAAGAAGGGTCAGGAGATCGTCGACCTCAACCATAAGGCGATCGACGCCGGCAAGGACGCCCTTCACGAGGTGAAGGTGCCCGCCGAGTGGAAGAACGCCGGCAAGACCGCGCCCGAAGCCAAGGTGACGGGCACCCGTGCGGATCTTGTGGAATTCGTCAACGACATCGTGCTTCCCGTTGTCGGCATGAAGGGCGACGCCCTGAAGGTCGGCGACTTCGAGAAGTACGTGGACGGCACCTTCCCGCAGGGCGCCGCAGCATATGAGAAGCGCGGCGTTGCCGTCTCGGTTCCCGAGTGGCACGCAGAGCAGTGCATCCAGTGTAACAACTGCGCGTTCGTCTGCCCGCACGCCTGCATCCGTCCCTTCGCAATGACCGAGGAAGAGGCTGCCGCGGCTCCCACAGGCACGACCTTTGCTCCGAAGCCCGTGATGAAGACGAATTACAAATTCATGATCGGCGTCAGCGCCCTCGACTGCATGGGTTGTACCCTTTGCGTGAAGGCTTGCCCCGTCACGAACAAGGCACTCAAGGACGCGATGGCGACCACGAGCGCACAGTATCCCGACGACGCGAAGAAGGCGGCGAAGGAAGCTGCGAAGCTTGCCGCCGCGAAGAGCGCTCTCATCATGGTACCGCAGGCAAAGGGAATGGAAGCACAGGCGGCGTACGACTACGCCGTTGCGAAGGTTTCCGAGAAGCCCGAGCTTGTCAACGTTACCGTAAAGGGCTCGCAGTTTAAGCAGCCCCTGCTCGAATATTCGGGCTCCTGCGCAGGATGCGCCGAGACCTCCTATGCTCGTCTTATCACACAGCTCTTCGGTGAGAGAATGTTTATCTCGAACGCGACGGGATGCTCCTCGATCTGGGGCGGCTCGGCACCTTCGACTCCCTACACCGTCAACAAGGAGAGCGGCAGAGGTCCCGCATGGGCGAACTCCCTCTTCGAGGATAACGCCGAGCACGGCTTCGGTATGTACATCGGTCAGAAGACCATTCGCGAGAAGCTCATCGGCTACGTGAGAGAGCTCCGCGCGGGTTGCCCCGACGAGAAGAAGGCGGCGATCATCGACGAATACCTGAACACCCTCGACGACGGTAAGGCAAACGAGGTCGCGACCAAGAACCTCATCGCCATGATGGAGACCTGCAACTGCGACAAGGAGCTTTGCAAGAAGATCCTCGACGAAAAGCAGTACCTCTCGAAGAAGGCGGTCTGGATCTTCGGCGGCGACGGATGGGCATACGACATCGGCTTCGGCGGTCTCGACCACGTTCTCGCATCGGGCGAGGACGTCAACGTGATGGTCTTCGATACCGAGGTGTATTCCAACACCGGCGGACAGGCGTCCAAGGCGTCGAACATCGGTCAGGTCGCACAGTTTGCGGCGGCAGGTAAGGCAATCGGCAAGAAGAACCTCGCCGAGATCGCCATGTCCTACGGTTACGTCTACGTCGCGCAGATCGCGATGGGCGCGGATATGTCCCAGACCCTGAAGGCGATGGCGGAGGCAGAGGCTTACCACGGACCTTCCCTCATCATCGGCTACGCTCCCTGCGAGATGCACTCGATCAAGGGCGGCATGGCGAACTGCCAGGCAGAGATGAAGAAGGCGGTCGAGGACGGCTACTGGCATATGTTCCGCTTCAACCCCGCGCTGAAGGCGGAGGGCAAGAATCCCTTCACCCTCGACTCGAAGGAGCCGACGGGCAACTATCAGGACTTCATCAGCGGCGAAGCACGCTATACGAGACTTGCACAGGCATTCCCCGAGAGAGCGAAGGTCCTCTTCGCGAAGGCGGAAGAGAATGCCAAGGCGAAGTACGAGAGACTGAAGAGACTCGTCGAATTCTACAACGCCTGATCTTCCCCATAAACAACACCCCCGCGGCGCATTCTGCGCCGCGGGGGTGTTGTTATTGTAGCCTTTAGCGAAAAATAAACCAGCACCAGAGGTGGTGGAATTAAAGAACTTCAGATACAAGTATTCCTCCTGTGATAT
>CAVEOF010000080.1:0-6768 GCA_963617165.1 Coriobacteriaceae bacterium
AAACCGAGCTTGCAACGGCATATCCGGACTGCCGTCTTGTCGTGACAAAGGAGACCATGACGGTCGAGGGAATGATCAAAATCGTTTACGAGCTTCTGAAGGACAAGCTGAACATTGTAAAGCTTACTTTCTCCAGCGGCGTAAACATGGCATCGGAGTGCTATGAGCCTCATCTTGAGGTGGATCGTTGCCCGCTGTGCGGCATTGCACTGAACGAAAACGGCATTTGCCCGAAATGCGGGTACAAAAAGCCGTAACCGACACAAACAGATCGAGGCGTGCCTGTCCGTTCTGTCGGATGGACAGGCACGCAAATAAAAACGGAGATAAAATGGTCAGAAGAGATACAAAGCAACGCCAGCTTGTCCTGAACGCAGTTCGGGCAAGATGCGACCACCCGACGGCGGATCAGATTTACGACGATGTTCATACAATCAATACAAGAATCAGCCGGGGGACCGTCTACCGCAATCTGAATCTGCTTTGCGAGGAAGGCGCGATCTGCCATGTACGGGTACCGGGCGCCGACCGATATGACCTGCGTACCGATCTGCACTACCATATGTTTTGCATCATATGCAAAAAAGTGATAGATGCCCCCTACCCATACAAGACCTTTTTGGATAACGAAATTGCAAAAGAATCCGGATATAAAATCATCCGCCACCGTTTGATCTTTGAGGGTGTTTGTCCGGAGTGTCAGAGCAACAAAATTCATCCTGTTCCGGAGCCGATGTTCGTGTATCCGCCGGTACACCAAATTCCCCCGCGCCCTGTGCCTGCCTTGGCCGAAAAGAAAAAGACAAACAGGAGAAAACAATAATGCGTATAAAAATTCCCCTCACAACAAGCATCGTTGAAAATGCCGGCCCGGTCGAAACATTGAATTCCGCTCTCCCCGATCACCGCCGGCATATACCCGAAAGAGCTGAGTTCCCGTGTCGGGAGCGCTAAAAGATGTTGCTTCATCGAACCGCTTGTCTTTGGCTCTTAGACAAGCTGAAAAAGGAGCATCGTCTCGAACTCGGCGAATCGGCGAATATGAATACTTAATCCGCTGGCAGTCTACAGAGACGATTTATCACGCAGGCGATTTGGCGGCAGATCCAAGGAATCCGACGCACCCTTCCTATCCTTGCTTTGTTCTTGATTTTGGTTCCTAACTTAATTATACAACAAAGCAAGCGGTTACTCAATACCTTTCGGTACCGAATAACCGCTTTTTCTTCTCTTGAGGACTCTCTCTTATTGCGACAGCCCCTTTTTTGTTTTTATACGGGTAGCCGACATCGAAGCACGACCGAAGAAGTACCCCTCTATATCGTGGGGCTTGATTGCCATCCGTCTGGACAGGCGAAGCAGCCCCCGTTACAGTGATAGGTAATCTTCTTACTTATCGCCTGTCGGAGCAAGCTGCAAATTGGATTCGGCGCGGTATCACTCTATCTATGAAGAGCCCTCGGCTTCCGTGAAGCCGAGGGCTCTTGATGATAGGATAAGATCAGCCGTTGCCGTTGATGAGTTTTTCGTTGAAGTCGGAGTAATCGGCATTTCCGAGCGCTTCCAATGCGGGGAGCTTGCGGAAGCCCTGACCGATATTTAAGCCGTTTTTGACAAGAGTTCTTTGCAATTCGTCGACATTTACCGCGCGGGGCGTCACATTTTCCTTAAGGGAAAGTGCCGCGGCGGTGCCTGCCGCCTCGCCGAGACTCATGCAGCACATGACAAGCCGCGTACCGCTCTGCCCCGGGATGTCGGAGGAGATATTGCGGCCTGCGGCAAGGACGTTCTCCATCCGTACCGGCACCAATGCGCGATAGGGGATCTCGTAGTAATAGATCATATCGTCGTCGATCAGCTCTTTCATGTTGATGCGCGGAAGTCCGTCCTCCGGCGGAAGCTGTGTGCCCCATCCGGCGCGGTTGGCAATGTACGCCTCTCTCCCGTCGGGGAGCGTACCGCGGAACCATTTCATGTTGCCCGCCTCTTCAAAGCCGTGCAGGTCAAAGCCGTGCTGGCTGATGGTGATGACGTCCTCAAATTTGCGGGCATAGGCGATGTCCATTCCCGTGAAGACTATTCTCCGACGATGCGGCAGCTCTCGCGCACGCCGAGCAGCCTGCCCGTGTAGCTGAGATAGGAATTCTCAAAGCCCGGCACGTTGCGACGGATGAACGCCGCCTGCTCTCTGCCCTCCGCATACATGCGGGACAGGTCGCGGTTGTCGGTCGGGAAGCAACGGCGGGAATGAGCAGAGCAGATGCTCACCTCATCGCGCCCGCAATGCTCCGAGAGCCCCGGTACGTGAATCATCCAGTTCAGATGGTTGTCGATCTCATAGGGCAATTCCCCGTTCTCGAGCGAGCGGCGGATCAGCTCCACCCATTTCGGGTCGGACTTGCGCACCTCGCTCTCGCGATAGGCGTCATAATCCACACCGCCGAGGACGAATTCCAGCGAGCATCCCATGGACATCCCGTCCCCTTCGCGTCCCGTGACGGTCTCGCCGCCCGCGAGATAGACGAGGTCGGAGTCGCCCGAGGCGTCTACGAAGCGCTTGCCGAACACGGCGGCTTTCCCCGTTTTGGTATACACGATCACGCCGACGACGCTATTCCCTTCCGTCAGCGCGTCGATCACGGGCATAACGAGAAGCACGTCGCACCCCGCGTCACGCACCATGCGGTCGAAGACGAGCTTGTGCGTCTCGGGATTGGAATTGCGGGAACGGATGCCGTCGAGCTTTTCCATCTCACCGAAAAATTTCTTTCCGTATCCCGACACAAAGTCGAGCGGAATGTTGACGATGCCAATCGTGGCGATACCGCCGAGCGCGGAGGTATTCTCGTTGATCAGCGTTTTAGAGCCCCCGCCCGCCGCCGTAATCGAGCTGTTCCGCGAGATGACCGTCCTATATGAAAAGCCGAACGGGCACTTCCGACTCTACGAGATCTTCTACGCCCTCCTCGCGCAGATGGCGGACGCCCTGACCCCGCCGCACGACCCGCGGATCGAGCCGGTGCTTTCCTACCTTCGCGACAATTACACCCGCGAGATCGAGCTCGGAGACCTCGCCTCCCTCACCTATCTCAGCCGCGCACAGCTCTGTCGGATGTTCTTGCGCGAGACGGGGCTCTCCCCGACCGCCTACCGCAACCGCCTGCGCATAGAAAAAGCCAAGCACATGCTTCGCGACACCGACTGTACCGTCGGCGAGGTCTCCGCCCTGCTCGGCTTTGATTCGATCTATTATTTCAGTCGGGTCTTCCGACAGATCACCGGTATGCCCCCGAGCGCCTGCCGCGGCAAAAAATGAGTTAGGCTCTTTCGGTATTTGCGGCGCATCTCTCCTTTGCCAAGCGGTTCCGAGCGTAAACTACATTTTTCTATTCGAATTCCGCAAAAATGTAACGAATACTATGCAAAAACGTCCTCCGTCTTTCATAACAGAAAGCAGAGGACGTTTTTTCTTTTTATTTTTCTATCATTTCGAGAAGTGTTTTTTCATCGATAACGGGGACGCCGAGCTCGTTTGCCTTCGTGAGCTTTGAGCCTGCGGCTTCTCCCGCGACGACGTAGGAGGTCTTCTTCGAGACGGAGGACGCCGCCTTGCCGCCGTTCTTTTTGATCAGCTCCTGCACCTCGTCACGCGAGAGTGTCGGGAGCGTACCCGTGACGACGAAGGTCAGCCCCGCGAGGGTGTCCGCGCTCTTCTCCTTCACCGCGTCCGTCCGAACGCCAGCCGAAGAAAGCCGCTCGCAGAGCGCACGGTTGTCGGGGTCGGCGAAGAATTCCACCAGTGCGGTTGCCGTGATCTCCCCGATGTCGCGAATGGCGGCATAGTCCTCAAAGGTCGCGTCGAAGCACGCGTCGAGCGTGCGCATCACGGCGGCGATCTCCTCCCCCGCGACGACACCGACCTGACGGATGCCGAGCGCATAGAGAAGGCGCTCGAGCCCTGCGGACTTTGAACGCTCGATGGCGGCGATCAGGTTCTCCGCGCTCTTTTCGCCCATGCGGTCAAGTCCCGCGATGTCCTCTGCCTTCAGAGAGTAGAGATCGGCGACGTCCGAGATCTTCCCCGCGGCGAGCAGAAGCTCCACCACCTGCGGTCCGAGTCCGTCGACGTTCATCGCGTCCTTGGAGGCAAAATGAGTGATCCCTCTCGCCTTTTGCGCGGGGCAACCGGGATAGACGCAACGCGTCGCCGCGCCGTCCCCTGCCTCGTCCTGCACCACGGGATGCCCGCAGGAGGGGCAGACCGTCGGCATTTCGAACCTGCGCTCCTCCCCGTTCCGCTTCGCGGGGAGGCTCTCGATGATCTCGGGGATGATCTCCCCCGCCTTTCGGATCACGACGGTATCGCCGATGCGGATGTCCTTTTCGGTGATGAACCCCGCGTTGTGAAGCGTCGCGCGGGAGACCGTCGTCCCTGCGAGTCTGACGGGCTCGAGATCGGCGATCGGCGTCAGGACGCCCGTTCTGCCGACTTGGATCTTGATGTCGAGGAGCTTCGTCTCCTTTTTCTCGGGCGGATATTTGAAGGCGACCGCCCACTTCGGAACGCCCGTTCCTTCTCCGACCGTACGCCTTGCGGCAAAGTCGTTTAACTTAATGACGGCGCCGTCCATATCGAAGGACATCTCGGGGCGCGCCTCTCCGAGAGCGCGCACATGCGCGACGATGTCCTCCGCGGAGGAAAGCGTCTTTCTTCTCGGCAGAGTGGTGAAGCCGAGCTCGTCGAGACGGTCGAGTGCCTCGGCGTGCGTCATAGCTTCCCTGCCGTCCTGCCAGAGCGCACCCTCCTGCAAGTTAAATACGAAGATCTCGAGGCGGCGGGAGGCGGTGATCTTCGAGTCGAGCTGGCGGAGGGAGCCCGCCGCAGCGTTTCTCGGGTTGGCAAACAGGGAGAGACCGTCGGCGTCCCGCGCCTCGTTCAGTTTTTCGAACACACGACGTGGCATATACACCTCGCCTCTCACGTTCAGGTACGGAAGCGACTCCGTGAGCTTCAGCGGGATGGAACGGACGGTGCGAAGGTTCTCGGTCACGTCCTCCCCGACGATGCCGTCGCCGCGAGTCGCGCCCCTGACGAAAACGCCGTTTTCATAGGTGAGAGAGACCGAGAGACCGTCGATCTTCGGCTCGACGGAATACTCCGCTTCTTCTCCGAGAAGCGCGTCGGTCCGACGGAGGAAGTCGCAAAGCTCGTCCTCCGAGAACACGTCGGTCAGGCTGTCCATGCGGACGCGGTGCGTGACTTTTCCGAATTTTTCGGACGCCTTTCCTCCGACGCGCTTGGTCGGTGAGGTCGGGCTGTCAAACTCGGGATACGCGCGCTCGAGATCGCCGAGCTCGCGAAACATGGCGTCATACTCGTCGTCGGGGATCTCGGGCGCGTCCTTTTCATAATAGAGTCGCGCGTGATAGTTTATTTTCTCCCGCAAGGCTTCGATGCGGGCGAGAGCTTCTGTCTTCTCCATACAAGTGCGGCGCGTGCCGCTCTCCTTTCGGATGTTTCCTTTTTATTTTACCACGGAAGCGCGGAATTGTCAATCGGGAGACGTCGTTTTCCCCGAAAAGACGTACGAAATATTTTAAGAAAACCCCTTGCCTTTTCGGCGGTTTCGTTGTATAATGATTCTCGGAGACATTGCCCGTGGCGGGAGCTTTCAAAAAGCGTCCGAGTGCCGGAAGGCACCTCTTCGTCGGGAGGTCTCCGCCTTTCGCATCCTCAAAATCGGAAGGAATTCATTACTGCCACGCCGCACCGCGGCACGGAGACATTTATGGATCAGAAAAATCAGAAAAAGACCACACTCTCGGTGATCCGCTACTGGACGCTTCTCTGCGTCGGGAACATCATGGTTGCCACGGGAATTTACTTTTTCAAGGCGCCGAACGGCTTCGCCTTCGGAGGCGTGAGCGGTATTTCCATTCTGCTTGCAAAGCTCCTTCCCGTCCTCTCGCAGGCGACCTATATGACGATTCTGAACGTGCTGTTGCTCGTGCTCGGCGTTCTCTTTCTCGGGCGCGGATGCGGCATCAAGACCATCCTCTGCGCGATGATGATCTCCCTCGTCAACCAGCTTCTCGAGGCGACGATTCCCCTCTCCGCGCCTCTGACCTCCGAGCCGCTACTCGAGCTGGTATTCACCGTTCTCCTGACGGGCTTCGGCTCCGCGATCCTGTTCAACTGCAACGCTTCGAGCGGGGGCACCGACATTATCGCCCTGATCCTGAAAAAATATACCAACCTCAACGTCGGACAGGCATTGCTTATTGCCGACATCGTGGTCGCCGCCTCCTCCTTCTTTGTCTACGACGTGCAAACGGGACTTTTCTCCGTGCTCGGTCTGTTCTCGAAGGTCTTCCTCCTCGACGACATCATCGAAAACTTCAACATGTGCAAAGCATTCACCGTCATCACGACGAAGCCCGAGGAGATCGACGATTTCATCTTCCATGAGATGGATCACAGCGCGACGATCTACGATGCGCGCGGCGCCTATTCGGGCACACCCCGCAAGGTGATGATCACGGTGTGCAAGCGCTTCGAGGCGCCCCGCCTGCGCAAAAAGATCAAGGAGATCGACCCGCACGCATTTATCATCATCACGAAGACCAGCGAGATCCTCGGAAAAGGATTCCTCGACGCATAAGAAGGGGCTGTCGCAAATAGGCTTTTCAAAGACCTATTTGCGACAGCCCCTTTTTTTGAAGTGCTCACAGAAAACCGAACAAAGGAAGAAACGAAGGAAGTTCAAG
>CAVEOF010000081.1:0-705 GCA_963617165.1 Coriobacteriaceae bacterium
GGCTATAATAGATGCCGGAAATAAAATTGCAAATTGTTGCAATTTTTCGTAAAGGAGGTAATATGCAAAGCATTAAAAGGGATATTTATTTGCAAAGACTGAAAGATAGAGAACAAAACGGTTTGGTAAAAATCGTTACCGGAATTCGTCGCTGCGGTAAATCCTATCTTCTTAACACTCTTTTTTACGAATATCTTAAAGAAAAAGGCGTAAAAGACGATCATATTATAAAAATCTCGCTCGACGATGACGAAAACAGCGACTTGCTTTTGCCAAAAGCATTAAGCCGCTACATTAAAAATCTGATTGTTGACGACGAATTATATTACGTTCTGCTCGATGAAATACAACTTGCAGATAATTTTGTCGGAGTATTGAACGGGCTTTTAAAACTCCCGAACGTCGATATTTACGTTACCGGCAGTAATTCTAAATTCTTATCAACCGATATTGTTACCGAGTTTCGCGGTCGTGGCGACGAAGTCCGCATTTTACCACTATCATTTTCCGAGTTTATGTCTGTTTATAATGGTTCATCTATACAGGGGTGGAAAGAATATTACACTTACGGTGGTCTTCCCCTTGTTCTCGCGCAAAAAAGTGAAGAAGCAAAAATGAACTATCTGAAAGGACAACTCAAAAATGTCTACTTAAATGATATTATTGACCGCAACCGCATTCAGAACGAAGAACAAATAAACGCAA
>CAVEOF010000081.1:715-6707 GCA_963617165.1 Coriobacteriaceae bacterium
TACTAACCCTTTGAAACTTTCAAACACGTTCCGAAGCGTGGCTAATTTACCGATTGCGGATAAAACCGTTTCAAACTACCTTGCGTGTTTAGAAGATGCGTTTTTAGTCGATAAAGCGAAACGTTATGATGTTAAAGGTAAAAAATACCTTTCTACGCCGTCGAAATACTACTTTACCGATTTAGGGCTTAGAAACGCTACTCTCAATTTCCGCCAACAAGAAGAAAATCACATTATGGAAAACGTGATTTATCTTGAACTCATTAAACGTGGTTTTTCTGTGGACGTAGGTATCGTAGAAACTTCAAAACGCAACGCGGAAGGGAAAATCGTCCGCAACTATGCCGAAGTGGATTTTATCGCCAATCGCGGAAATAATAAGTTCTATATCCAATCGGCTTTTGCAATGGATACCGAAGAAAAGCAAGCCCAAGAAAAGAATTCTTTACTGAATATCAAAGACTTTTTCAAAAAAATAATTGTCGTAAAAGACGACATCAAACGTAAACGCGATGAAACCGGCATAGTTACTATGAGCATTTATGACTTTTTACTCGATGAAACAAGTATTGAATATTAGAGGGGAAAAGCATATTCTTTTCTGTAAAAGCGTTCGGCATAACATAACAAAAGCCTCGAAGTTCAACAACTTCGAGGCTTTTGCCGCTTGCAGGTGTTCCCATTAAATCAATTGATTTTTTACAATCCCTAATGGGGACACCAATTCGGGTGTCGTTCTTCTTTTATTTCGAAGCGCGGATTTTGAATCGCCCCACGACCTTCGACGAAGGTCGTGGGGCGGAGGCGCGAAGTCCCGCAAAGCAAGGAGTTTTCCGAGCCGCGCCTGCCGCGGCGAAAGAAAACGACTATGCGACCGGGACGGGCAATGAAAAATCCCACCTCCGCAACCAAGGGGCTGTCGCAAATAGGTCTTTGAAAAGCCTATTTGCGACAGCCCCTTCATTTTGCTTTTTTCAGAACCGATTGTTGATATCTCCGTCCGGGCCGTCGGGCGGGTTGATCACGTCGTCCCAGATATCGCCAAACCAACCGGAGACCGAGAGGATCCCCATAAGGAGTCCGAGGACGGCGCCGACGATGCCGCAGGTCATGCCCGCGATCGACATGCCGTCGAAATAGCCGAGATGGCGGCGCGCGACTACCGAGAAAATAATGGCGAGAACGCCGAGGACGAAGCTCAGAAAGCCGCCGCAGCAACAGACGAGCGACAGGATGCCGAGGATCAGCGAGGCGATGGAAAACGCGCGCGTCTTCGGCTTCGAAAGGTCGCCGAGCGCCTCGAAGGCGTAGTCGGGACGATTCTGCGTTCCGCGCCCGCCGTTTTCTTCCTCTCCGTATTCGCGGAAGCTGTTCCCTTCAAAGCCGAAGGGATCCTTTCCGTCTTTCTTTTCTTCCGAAGGCTCGAAGCCGCCGTCGGCGCCGTTTTCGTTCGGGTCTTTGTCGTCAAACTCGTTATACATGGAAAAAATCCTTTCCGAGCAAGGCTCTGTTTCGATGATGGTCGGGCGCCGCGGAGGGCGTCCGCACGGGCAGGGCTATCGCCCGATCTCTTCCTTATCATTATACCATCCCTTTGCGGTAAAATCAAGAGGCGGGCGAGAATTCACGAATTGTTGAACTTTCGGTCGAAAATATCTTCCGTCCGACCCTATGATCGCTCCGTCCGCTTATGTGTGCGTCAGATCTCCGAGCACGTCGATATCGAAGCCGAGCCACAGGACGTTCCGCGCAAGGAAGGTCAGCAGGACGATCGCGAAGATCCCGTAAAAGGCGCGATAGCGAAAGGTACGGACGAAGGAATCCTTCCCGACAGCCGCCGCCAAAAGCACGCGGACATAAAGGTCGGAAAGCAGGAGGGCAAGAGGCAGCATCGCGGGATAGTAGCGAAGGGAGGAAAGCAGGTCAAAGCGCAAAAGCGCGAGCAACGCGCGGGAGCCGCCGCACCCCGGGCAATAGATGCCGAGCCTCTCCTTCAGGACGCAGGCGAAGAGAGGAATGCCCCTTTCCTCACAAAAAGTGAACAGCGCGGCATAGCCGAACACGACCGCCGCCGCGGCAAGCGGAAGGAGGACGGCGAGAATGCCGCAAGTTCTGCGCAAGGGGTTTCCCTCACGGGAGGCGCGCATCTTCCTTATTCCTCCGCACAGAGGATGGAGACCGAGTTCTCGCCGTCTATCTCCTCCACCTTGACCGATACGACCTCGGAGCGGGAGGTCGGGATATTTTTGCCGACATAATCGGGCTTAAAGGGCAACTCGCGAAGCCCGCGATCGATCAGGACGGCGAGCTGTACCGTCGCGGGTCTTCCGCGGCGGAAGACGCCCTCCATCGCGGCGCGCACCGTACGTCCCGTATAGATCACGTCGTCCACTAAGATCACGTGCTTTCCGTCCACCTCGGGGAGGTCGGAGCCGTGAAGCACGGGCTGCACGTTCACCTTCGACAGATCGTCACGATAAAAGGTGATGTCCACCGAGCCGACGGGGATCTTCACACCCTCGATCCTCTCGATGTTCTCCGCAATGCGTCGGGCGATCGGAACCCCGCGGCGGATGATGCCGACGAGAACGATGTCCTCGGCTCCTTTTTCGTGCTCGGTGATCTCGTGCGCGATGCGGACCAACGCCCGCGCCATCGCCGCCTCGTCCATGATCTTTGCCTTCGTCTTCATTGCTTCCGTTTCCATGCGCCCTCCGTGATCCGAATTCAAAATTCTCTCGATCCGAATGTATTCTTATTTCTATTATATAGGAAAACGGAGGAAAAATCAAGCCCTTTTCGCTATCTTTTTCTTTTCCCTCTTTTGTATACTTTTTCTCTTTCACGGAAACAATGATTTTGTAAGGTATGGTTTGCTTTTTCTTTCGTTTTTGTTCAAAAAGAGAAGAAAACCTTCCATTTTCGTGAAAGTGAGACGAACATGAAAGAAGAAACCTACAAAGAGCGCGTTGCCAAACGCGCTCCGAAGTCCCCCGTCCTGATCGACTGCGTGAAGGCATTTTTATCGGGCGGGCTGATCTGCTTTGCGGCGCAGTGGCTTTATTATCTTTATGTCGCGCTCGGCGCTGAGGAAAAAAGTGCCCTGACGCTCGTCTCGGTGACGCTGATCTTTCTCGCCGCGCTTTTGACGGGGCTCGGCATTTTCGACCGGATCGCGCGCCATGCGGGCGCGGGCACGCTCGTTCCCGTCACGGGCTTTGCCAACTCCGTTGTCTCCCCCGCCATCGATACCAAGAGCGAGGGGCTCGTCATCGGCGTCGGCTCCAAGATCTTCACGATCGCGGGGCCCGTTATCCTGTTCGGTATCTTCTCGGGAGCGATCTACGGCGTGATCTATTATATTGTCGGGCTGTTTTCGTAACGCTTGCGAAGTGCGGACGGTGCCTTCCCTTCGGACACCGAAGACGAAGGCAAAATTCCGCATTCACAAAGAAAAAGTGAGGTGATCCCATGCAACGATATATCTCTTTTCAACGTCCTCCCGTCTTTCTCTCCTATGCCTCGGTCGCGGGGCATGAGGAGGCACGCGGGCCTCTCGGCGCCCTGTTCGACCTTCACGACGAGACCGACCGCTTCGGTCAGAAGACGTGGGAAAAGGCGGAGGGTGAGCTCGGCAGATGCGCGCTGAACCTCGCGCTGAAAAAAGGAAAGCTGTCGCAGGACGAGGTAGACATCCTGTTTGCGGGGGACCTGCAAAACCAATGCGTCGCCTCGTCGGGCGGGCTTTACAGCTTCGGGATCCCCTATCTCGGTCTGTACGGGGCGTGCTCCACCTGCACCGAGGGGCTGTTTTCTCTCGCGACCTTCCTTTCGGGGTGTGAAGAATACCGCGTGGGAGCGGTCGTCACCACCTCGCACAACTGCGCGGCGGAGAGGCAATTCCGCCTTCCTCTCGAGTACGGAGGTCAGCGTCCGCCGACGGCACAATGGACGGCGACGGCGGGCGGCGCGTTTCTTCTCGGAAGAGGAGACAAAGGGACAAGGGGCGTGAAGATCCTCGGCGGCATGGCGGGAAAGATCATCGACGGGCAGATCTCGGACGCCGCGAACATGGGTGCCGCGATGGCGCCCGCGGCGGCGGACACCCTTCTCTCCTATTTCAAGAAAAGCGGTCGTTCTCCGCGGGAATTCGACGCGATTGTGACGGGAGACCTCGGGCGGCTCGGCACCGAGCTTCTCTACGAGTTAGCGAGCGAAGAGGGGCTCCCTCTCGAGGGGATCCATCGGGACTGCGGAAACATGCTGTACGACGAGAATCTTCAGGACGTCCATTGCGGCGGTTCGGGCTGCGGATGCTCGGCATCCGTTCTCGCGGCGTATTTTCTCCCCCGCCTCGAGTCGGGGGAAATGAAGAATGTTCTCTTTCTTTCCACGGGCGCTCTCATGAGTCCCTCGAGCGTACAGCAAGGGGAGCACATTTTCGGCGTTGCGCCTCTCATTCACCTTTCTTCCGAAGGAAAATGACGGAGAGGTCGGAAAAATAGGAAAAGCGGAAAAGAAAATACCGAAAAACGCAACCCCAAAAAACGGCGGATCACGGACGGTCTGCCGATTGAAAAAATGATTTTTACCTTCGCGGAGATGTATTATGGAAATGCTTTCTACCTCTCTTTTCGCCTTTTTGGTCGGCGGACTTTTCTGTGTGATCGCGCAGCTTCTGATCGATTACACCGCGCTGACCCCCGCGCGAATTCTCGTTTTGTACGTGACCTTCGGCGTTTTTCTCGGCGCCGTGGGGCTCTACGAGCCGCTCTACCGCTTCGCGGGATGCGGCGCGTCGGTCCCTCTCGTCGGCTTCGGCGGGAACATCGCCCGCGGTATCCGCGAAGCGATCGACAAGGAGGGCGCGCTCGGCATCCTGACGGGCGGCTTCACCGCGGCGGCGGCAGGCTGCGCCTCCGCCCTGATCTTCGGCTACCTCTCGGCTCTCATTTTTTCGGGCAAGCCGAAGAAGCTGTGAGGCTTTCGAACGCCTTCGAATGAGATCCGTTTGAAATTCATTCAAAAAAATCGTCGGACGAAAAAGCAACATCGTAAGCCCCAAATAACCCCGCGTCTTAAAAAAATCTTTTTCGCTGTGGTACAATGAAGTAGAAGCGACTTCAAGGAACTGAAACGAACTGCAATGGAAGCATAATGAAGACCAAAGTCCAAGAACACACAGGAGGAAAAGGAAAGATGAAAGAAACAAGTCAGGCAATCGCAGCGGTCAAGCGAAAGGTGCAGCTGTCAGAATGGCAGTGTCAGATACAAGCGCGGCAAGAACAAGGAATAACGGTAGACGAGTGGTGTATGCGTATGGGCATCAGCAAAGGTGCGTACTATCATCGGCTGCGAAAGGTTCGGGAATATCTGTGTCAACAGATGGGGGTTACGGGAGGTATCGAATCCCACGGGACAGTTTGTTGCTCACCTTTCTCGTTTAAAATAGGATCTCCGTTTTCGTCAAGTGCAGGCACTTGTTCTCTCATTGACAAAATTCCTTTAACATTTTCAAACAAAAACATCCTATAAGAACTCCGCTTAAACGCCCGACTTTTTCTGCTCCTTTTGCACGTTTGTTTCGACTTTAATGCCGAAATAGTCGTTATAAAAGAATAATACGAACCCCATTTTTGCTTTGGTGTTCGTATTATTCCCATTTGGCGGAGCGTTAGTAACGTAAATCGAATTTTAATTGTTATAACGAATAAACAATTTTTATCCAAGTTTTTACAATAGGCTCTGTATAGTAAAACTTTCCGCTTTGGTGCATAATGCCATTTCTTGCTTTTCTTAAATTGTGAAGCATTTTACACTCAAAATCACTAATTGTATTCAGGTTATGGGCTTTGTCAATCATATCAATTAAGTCCATATTTTGTTCTGCAAGTTTTTCTCTTAATTTGCGTTCCAAAACTATTGTTAAGTTGACAATTACATATTCCAACTTTCCTTCATTCAAACTCTTTAACAGGATATCTTTTGAAAC
>CAVEOF010000082.1:0-6640 GCA_963617165.1 Coriobacteriaceae bacterium
GCGGGCTCTTTTTTCTTTTCTCCGACTTGTCAGGAAACCTATACTTTTCCTGACAGCGGTTTGCTATTGCTACTATCATACTCTACAATAGTTATTATTAGAGAGACAGTCAAAATGTCAAAGGGAAACGCAAAAATGAAATTCCGATTTTACCGGGTGGTCGCGGAAATCAAAAAATTCCGTATGGCAAAGAGGTAAGAAAAGGAGGAGGGCGTTCCCCGAGAGGAGCTATCCTCCTTCCGTTTCTATGAGAAGGTTCAATAATTTTCTTTGGTGATCCAAGCGATCACGCCGACGATGGCCTTCGGCGCGGCGGCATAAGAGATATCCAGCGCGGCATCGGTCTCGCGGGCGAAGGTCTCGTTCATCTGCGCGACGCCCTTGTTATACTCCTTCACCGCCTGTGCAAGGTAGGTCTCGGCATCGGTGACGCCCTCATAGGTCTTATCCCGAAGGGCGGCAAGAGAGGTGCGTGCACGCATGATGAGAGTCGCACGTTCGGAGAGGTCGCTCGTCTTCTTCAATGCGGCGACAGAGGTCAGAACCAGCTTGCTGTTTCCTTCCCAGAGGGCAACCTCCGCCTCGACGGAGGAGAAGGCGATATTCGCTTCCACAACACCGTCGACCGTCAAGAGCTCCTCCGCGACGCGAAGGGCTCTCGTCGCCTCGAGAAGCGCCTTCTTCTCGGGGATGGTGCCCGCCGCCTTCAAGGTCTTCACCGCCTCGATATATTTGGCGATAGCAGTCTTATCCGCTTCGAGCGACTTGTTCATTTCCGCGAGCTTTTCGATGGCTTTCTCGACCGAATTCGAGTAGTTGATATTTTCGATAAGAGTGCCCGTGCGGATGTAGGCGAGCTCGACGAGGTCATTGCCGTCTTCATCCTTCATCATCTCCTCCGCACTCATGATACAGCCGATGCGCGAGTTGCGCTCGGTGGCATAGACGGCGCGGGAGACGTAGGAAAGAAAGGACTCGTTGTAGGCGACGATCTTATCAAAGTATTCCGACCACAGGGTATAGAGTGCGATCGCCCCCTCGACGGGATACGTGGTCTCACCCTCCGCGTCCATAATAAAATAGGAAGGATCGCTGTAGTAGGAAGCGCCCGCGGCGGCATATGCCGTATAACGGGTAGCGAAGGTCTCTTTCTCATCGGCAAGGGTGAGCACCGCGGAAAGGAAAGTGTTAGCCTGTTCGTCCGCGCTCTTCTTCAGCGCGGCGATCTGATCGTAGGTAGACGTGAGATCCGTCACGCCGGGGTAGGTAGGATCGGGCTCCACGACGTCAAGCGTCTTCAGAATGTCGGAGAGACCCTTATAATCAAGCTTCGCGGGAATGACACCGTCGAGAGTCCGAATAAAAAGCTCGGCATCGGTGCGGATCTTTTCGACCGCGGCGCTCTCGGTGCGGTACTTCGTCAGAGCGACGGCATAATCGGAATCGTCCTCGGGATCGTCGACGCCCGCCGACAGGATGATGTCGTGGATGTTGTCCAGCTCGTCGACGAAGGCACGCCGCTCTTCATAGGTGCCGTCGGCATCGATCTTCTCGACGGCGTCGAGCATTTTCTGCGTATAGAAGGTGACGACGAAGGTGATGTAGGGGATCTTCCCCTGCATGGAATCACCGCCGTAAAGTGCCTCGTAGGCGGGCGTGCCTTCCGTCGCGACAAAGCCGCGGGAGAGCACGGTATGAAGGGTGGCGATCAGCGTCGCCTTATCCTCGTCGGAGGTTCCTTCGGTGTTATAAAGATCGACGAGATGAAGAATCGCTTCCTCGGTCTTCTTCTGCTTCTCCGCAAGGGTGCGGGGGAAGGTACCGGTATATACTTCCGCATAGTCGACGGTGAAGGTAACGCCGTTGTTCAGACCCGAGGGAAGGCGGAAAGTCAGCTCACCCGCCGAGGTGATGTCGGGGGTCGCGATCGCGCCCGTGGTCGCCGTCCCCCCGCCTGTCTCATCGGTGAGAGAAAGCGTCACGGTCTTTGCCTCCTTATCATAAAAGAGGGCGGCGGTATAGAAGGTGCCCGCGGCGAGCGTCACACCTTTGACCGTCTCGGTCTTCGACGCAGCATCCTTCGCCGTCAGGGTGTATGTAAGAGTACCCGCCGCAAAATCGAAGGTGAAGCGGATGTAGGGCGTTTTTGTCCCGTCCACGACCTCGAGTATCATTTTGCCGACGTTCTCCCCGTCGACGCGGAAGCGGAGGTTCGCGCCGACGTTACCGTTCAGCGAGTCGACGGTATAGGACACGCGGGAGCTCCTCGTCATCACGATCTTCGCAAGTCCATCGGCAAACTCGGCATCGGCGCTAAAAACTTGCAGCCGCTCCGACTCCTCCGCGGAATCAAAGGTATCGTAGGCGAAGACCTTCGACTCGTCGTAGTATTCGAGGATGTCCGTGATCTTCCCGTTCCCGACCTCGGCAAACGCCGCGACGCAGAAGCAGGAGATGAGGACAGCCGCCGTCACACACGCGAGCAAGAGCTTCTTCATCATTTTTTTCATAGCAGTCTCCTTGTGCACCCCGAAGGGGGAGTTGTATATGATTTCGCATATATATTATATCATTTCTTTTTTCAAAAATCAACTTGGCAATATAGCAAAAAATCGGGGGAAAATTTGTTGCATTTGCACAATGAGCGAAAAAACGGACGGAGACGGCGGGCACTTTTCTTCTTTTTTCGAAAAACGAAAAAAATTTCCGCGGGCGGTTGATTTTCCCGACGGATTGTGTTATAATTTTTAGTATGGTTATAGAGTGGGGAGTTTTGCGCCCGCGCGGCGCTCCCACGAAAAGAATAGAGGCGGGAGACCGAAATTCCGACGAAAGTCTTCGGAGATCGGTCGAAAACCCGCGAAGAACCGCGAACCGCGCGGCGGGATCTGCGCGGGGCGGGAAAACGAAAATCCGACGAAAATCAAAACGGGGAGAGGCAAGCATGGGAAAGAGCATCTACACCTATTACAAAGAGCGCCTGATCGAGATCGGCGGCAACAATAAGTGTCTGTATCTGAAAAGCATCGTCAGAAAAAGCGCGTACGACATCGGCCGCATCTTCGAAGGTCGGGACGGCAAGGTCGCGGAATTCGTGGATTTCCTCTTCACCGCGCGCAAGTATCCGCTGACGCTCATCTCGAACGGCGAGAAAAAAGAGATCCTCGAAAACCTCGATATTCAAAGTAAACTTGACAAAAAGCTCAAAGACGTCTCCCTTCTCCCCCCCGAAGAGCAAAAAAAGGCATCGCAGAAGAACGACAAGGTCCGCAGAGAAGAAACGGCGCACGCGATGGAGCTCGAGATCGGCAAGATCAAGGAGTTAAAGCGTGAGATCGAGGACATCGAACGGGAGACGGGACGGTACGAGCTGTATATCGGCTATCCCTTCGTGTTCGGGTCGATCCAGCAGGGGCCGAAGCGCACGATGATCAAGGCACCCCTGCTCCTCTTCCCCGTCAAGATCGAGCTCCCCGACGAGAACACGGCGGAGATCCGCTTCAACGAGGCGGAAAAGGTGCGGATCAACCCCGCGCTCGTCTTTGCCTACGCGCAGTCGAAAAAGCTGAACATCGACAATCTCGAGCTGGAGTTCGACGATCTCGCCTCCTTCAAGTCGGTCAAGGCGGTGGCGGAATACCTCGCCGAGGCGCACATCCGCATCGACTGCTCCCACTCGAAGAACGTATACAATTACGACCGCTTCAAGGAGCCGGACGGTCGGGGCGGGCTCTCGGTGCGGTATGCCGCGGTGCTCGCACGCTTCCCTCTTTCCAATTCGATCTACAACGATTATTGCCTGCTCGAAAAGAAGAAGCTGACAAACGACCCGATCGAGGAGCTTCTCACCCCGCAGAGTCGCAGGATCCGCCGTCTCTTCGGACGGTCGAAGAAGAAAAAGTCCTACGACGAGAACAGCTACAACGTGCGGATGCTCGACTACGCGCAGTCCGAGGTGGTGCGCAAGGTGGCGAGAAACGGCAACATGGTGATCTACGGCCCGCCCGGCACGGGTAAGTCGCAGACGATCGTCAACATCATCACCGACGCGATCTGCAAAAAGAAAAAGGTGCTCGTCGTCTCGCAGAAGAAGGCGGCGCTCGACGTGGTATACAACCGTCTCGGCACGCTGAACGAAAAGGCGATGTACCTGACCGACGAGACGAAGGAAAAGCAATTCTTCTACGAGCGGTGTCTGCTCGCGCATCAAAAGGATCAGATCGAGAGCCTCGTCGACGTGTCGGCGCTCGAGCGGGAGTACGACGATCTGCAAAGCCGCATTGCCGCCGAGGTGCACACGCTCGAGACCATCTTCGATACGATGAACACGGTGCGCCCGTTCGGTCTTTCTCTCGCGCAGATGTACGCGTCCTCTTACGCGATCGCGAAGAATTCGAGCGAGTACGGCATCTACACGAACATGCTCGCGAACAAGAAGATCATGGCGCTCGACTATCGGGCGATGAGCGAGGCGCTGTTCGTCATCCGCTCGAAGAACCTCGAGGGGCTTTACTACAACTACGTGCAGGCGAAGGAGAAAAATCCCGTCATCGACCACATGCGGGAGGATCTCGACATTCTGACGCTGAGCGAGGTCAAGGGACGGCTCGAGGACGTGCAGAGATCCCGCAAGGGACTCTTCAACACGGCGAAGCATCCCTACTACCGTCAGGTGCTCGCCTACTACTATGAGATGAAGGACGGGAAGAATCTCGACACCATCGTTCACATGGCAAAGCGGATCGGGAAGATCCACGACACGGACGCGAACATCCGCGCGGCATTCCTCGACACCGCCGCCGCCATCGAAAGCTACGTTGCCGAATACGACTGTCTGCACCGCGTGCTGACGCCCGACGGGTATCTCGCCGTGATCGACAACATCCTGCGCGGAAACACCTCGTATATCCGCCACGTGCACGACGCGCTCGACAACTACATTTCGATGCGCGACGTGAATAAGCTGCTCGAGTCGCTCGACGACACGAAGCTCGGCATCCTCAATTTCGCCTACGAGACAAGCAAGAGCTATCAGAATTACGAGGAGATCCTCGAGAAGCTTCTGATCCTGCGCATCTATCACGAAGTGCTTCGATACGAAGAGGAATGCAAGGACGATCTCGGAAAAACCGTCGATTTTGCAAACATTACTTCACGTATCGAGAAGTTGAAAGAGCAACAGCTCGTGATCGCGAACAAGATCTGCTCGGGTAAGAACAGCCGCGAATACGACACGCTTTACGAAAACGCGAAGAACAACAAGGACTTCCTCTATCAGATCTCGAAGAAGCAGAAATACTGGCCCATCCGCAAGACGATGGAGGTGTACAGCGACTTCGTTCTCGCGCTCTTCCCCTGTTGGCTTCTCTCCCCCGAAAACGTATCGACCTTCCTGCCCCTCATCAAGAACATGTTCGACATCGTGATCTTCGACGAGGCGTCGCAGGTATTCATCGAGAGCACGATCCCGACCATCTACCGCGGTAAGAACATCGTGGTGGCGGGAGACGCAAAGCAGCTCCGCCCCTCCGCGACCTTCATGAAGCGGTATCTCGGCGGCGACCCCGACGCGCAGGACGACTACGCGGTGCAGGCGGCGCTCGAGGTAGACAGCCTTCTCGACCTCGCGGTCTCGCGCTACGAGAGCGCGAATCTGACCTACCATTACCGCAGCCGCTATCAGGAGCTGATCGCCTTCTCGAACAACGCCTTCTATACGGGCGGACTGCGCATCGCGCCGAACATCTCGCGTAACGTGGGCACCCGTCCGATCGAGCGCTACAAGGTCGCGGGCAAGTGGGTGGATCGCAAGAACGTCGTAGAGGCGAAAAAGGTGATCGAGCTGCTCCGCGAGATCGCGAAGACGCGCAAGAACCGCGAGACGATCGGCATCATCACCTTCAACAGCGAACAGCAATCCTGCATCGCCGACATGCTCGACCGCGAGGCGGCGCGCGACCCCGAGTTCCGCTCCTTCCTCGTCGAGGAGACGCACCGCAAGGAAAACGGAGAGGACGTCAGCCTCTTCATCAAGAACCTTGAAAACGTACAGGGCGACGAGCGGGACATCATCATCTTCTCCATCGGCTACGCGCCGAACGAGCTCGGGCGGGTGTACACGAACTTCGGTTCCCTGTCCGCCGAGGGGGGCGAGAACCGACTGAACGTCGCGGTGACGCGTGCGAAGACGAAGGTCATCGTGGTGACGAGCATCGAGCCCGAGGATCTGAAGGTGGACACCTCGAAGAATCTCGGTCCGAAGCTGCTCGCGAAATATCTGCTCTACGTCCGCGCGGTATCGGCGGGCAATCAGAACGAAGTGAACGCCATTCTCTCCGAGCTCCACTCCGAGCCCCCGCATCCCGAAGGCGTGACCGACATCGCGTCGGTGACCGACCAGATGAAGGAACGGCTCGAAAAGCTCGGCTACGTGGCGGACACCAATCTCGGCAGCAATGCGGGAAAGATCTCCCTCGCCGTTTACAGCCCGAAGAAGGATCGTTACCTCGTGGGTGTCGAGCTCGACCTCGACGCTTACGCGACCTCCGACTCGGTGCTCGAGCGGGACGTTTACCGTCCGCGATTCCTCGAGTCGCGCGGTTGGACGCTTCTCCGCGTCTGGTGCCGCGACTTCTGGCTC
>CAVEOF010000083.1:0-6593 GCA_963617165.1 Coriobacteriaceae bacterium
TGTGACCATATATCGATGATTCTCAACAACCTGCAAAAGAAGGCGAATGAGCGGAAGATCGGATCATACGATGATGGCGTTTATATGTTGAAGTACAACGAAATCATGATTCGGCAGAGTGCAGATTTGAAATAAAATCGGATGTCGGACAGCGGCACATCACAAAAAATATCTGCGCGTATTTCTTTTATCGGAGGAAAGATGAAAATTCTATTGATAACCCCTACATCCGATCAGGCGGCGGGATTTAGGGCAAAACTAATCGAAGCTTTGCAGCAAAACGGTGATCACGTTTCCGTTTTGACATTCGATGACAAACACAGGGAAAAACTTGAGGAAAGAAACATAGAATTTCATTTTGTCCCCGACGCAAACCGAAGTATGAATCCGTTTCGTATTTTGTCCTTGAAAAACAGATACTGCAAGGTGATTCGCGAGATTCACCCAGATATCGTATTCACCTTTATGTTGAAGCCGAACACCTTTGGTGTTCTCGCCGCGGAAAAAGCGGGTGTGAAGAATATCTATTCTATGGTGGAAGGCGCGGGAGATGTTTTCATTAACGGAGGGTTGAAGTGGAAGGCGATTCGCACGGTTGTATGCGGGCTCTACCGTCGAGCATTCAGACATTGCAGAAAAGTTTTCTTCTTAAATAACGACGACAAGGCGGAATTCATACGAAGACGGCTTGTGACATCGGAGCAGTGCGAGGTGGTCCACGGCATCGGCGTCGATCTTGATAAATTCGCATACCGCCCGATGAAGAACCGCCAAACCTTTTTGATGGTTGCCCGCATGTTAAGGACAAAGGGCGTTTTTGAGTATTGCGAATGTGCCCGTGCCGTGAAGAAAAAATATCCTCAGGCGGTGTTCAACTACCTTGGCGGAGAAGGTTCCGTGAAAGTTTCTGATATTCAAGAATATATCGATGACGGTAGCGTTTGTTATCTCGGAACAACCGATGATGTGCGACCGTATTATGAAGAGACCTTCGTTTATCTTCTTCCTTCGTACAGAGAGGGAATGCCGATGTCGGTGATGGAAGCGGAGTCTACAGGAAGAGCGGCAATCGTTACGGATGTCAACGGATGCAGAGATACTGTGCGGGACGGATATAACGGCTTTCTTGTTCCTTTGGGCGATGGTGGAAAATTGATTGAAAAGGTAATTTGGTGTATTGAGCATCCTGAAGATACGGAACAGATGGGGATACATGCACGTGCTTACGCGGAGAAGAATTTTGATCAAATAAAGATCAACAAAAAAATACTAACGGTTTTGGGTGAAAAATAAGCTGTTTTTATATGAGAAGGGGCGTTAGCACGCGTAAGCCTTTCTTTCTAGTGCAGGGGGGAAAAGAAAAATGCGGTTTTCTGTGATAGTTCCGGTCTACAAGGTCGAAAAGTACTTGCGGCAGTGCGTCGATAGCCTTCTCAACCAGACATACAAGGATTTTGAATTGATTTTGGTTGACGACGGTTCTCCGGACGGTAGCGGGAGAATTTGTGATGAGTATGCTATGACAGATTCCCGTGTTAGAGTAGTGCATAAGAAAAACGGAGGACTCGTTTCGGCAAGGAAGGCGGGTGCAGCACTTGCCAAGGGAGAATATGCGGTATGCGTGGACGGCGATGACTTTGTCTCCGAAAATCACCTCAGGTATTTTGCCGACGCAATAGAAAAATATGCTCCGGATGTGGTTGCCGGAGGCTTTATCAAGGCGTACGTGGACGAAAGCAAGAATGTCACGAACATTTTGCCGTATCGAAAAGGAATGTATTCGCGAGAAGAACTCGAAAAGGAGATTTTCCCTCTTTTAATTCAGAACAACAAGGCGGAATATTTCGCTCCGTCCGTCTGGGCGAAGGCATACCGCGCCGATTTGTATAAGAAGATGCAACAGGCGGTGGACGACAGGATTAGGATCGGCGAGGACGGTGCCTGCACGATTCCCTGTATTTTTCATGCGTCGTCCCTGTATGTCACGGATAAGGCAACCTATTACTACCGTCAGAACCCCGTGTCGATGACGCAGGAGAAAAAGGCGTTTTCGTGGGAGGGGCCGAAGCTGATACACGAGCATCTCGAGCGGCTGATCGATATGAACGAGGGCGATTTCAGAGAACAGCTTTACAGAAAGACCGTGCATGAGCTGTTTACCGTGGTCGTCTCACAATTTTATCGGAAAGAACCGTACAAGGAGATTGTTGCCGATATCGACGCGCATCTGAAGACCGGCATATATGCGGAGGCGATAGAGCATGCAAGGTTCGGGTCGGTAAAGGGGCGACTGGCAGCGATGGCAATGAAACACAGATGGTATCGGACGATTCGGTGGTTTTCACAAAGGAAGCATTGAGCAAAACAAGACCGCCGAAAGATGGGCGAATCGCACGAGAGAAAGGTATATTACCATGGAAAAGGGTAAAAAGCTGTCGGAAATCAGAGTTTTGGCAGTGATGAGCGGATTGTCTGCGGGCGGTGCCGAAACAATGTATATGAACCTATACAGGAAATTGGACAAAACGAAGTATCGCATTGACTTTTTGATTTTTGGGAGCGATCGCGATTTTTATGCAGATGAGGTCAGGAAAAACGGAAGTAAAATTTTCATAATGTCATCTGTCCGCGCTTCGGGAATCCGAGGCTTTTGCCGTTCTGTGGAGCAGGTAATCCAGGAAAACGGACCGTATGCTGTAGTACATTCACATATCGATTATCTTTCGGGATTTATCATGCGGGCTGCAAAGCGGTGCGGAGTCGGGATTCGGATTGCGCATTCTCACAGTACTTCCGCAGATACCCATCGTGGTACGATACCGAAAATCGTCTTATATTACTTTCGAAGTCTTATCAATCAAAATGCAACACAAAGGGTGGCATGTAGTCGAGAAGCGGCAGAATACATGTTCGGAAAAAGAGGGGCATCGGCTGCCGAAGTAATCAACAACGCGGTGGATTTGAACCGATTCTGTGACAGCGGACAGTACAAATGCCCGACAGAACTTTCCGATTGGTCGAAAAAGGTGGTTTTGCACATCGGGCGATTTGTGGACGCTAAAAATCAAGAGAAATTGATTCACATTTTTCAGCAATACAGAGAAACACATGATGATGCACTTCTGATTCTTGTCGGAGAAGGGGAATTAAGGTCGAGGATTTTCGATTTGGTTGCCGCTTGCGGTTTAAGCGAGGACGTTCGCTTTTTGGGTGCACGCTCGGATATTCCCGAACTTTTGTCTGCGACGGATGTTTTCGTACTTCCTTCTAAGTTTGAGGGGCTTCCCGTCACATTGATTGAAGCGCAGGCGATGAATGTTCCATGTGTTGTTTCGACAAATGTAAAGCGGGACGTGGATTGCGGTCTCGGGCTACTCTCTTTTGTGTCGACGGAAGATACGGTGGCGTGGGTCGATGCCATGGAGCAGGCGATAAAGAGACGCGAAAGAAAAAATAATTATGAAAAGATGACCGAATGCGGTTACAATATAGACAATAATGTTCAAGTGATAGAAACACTGTATTCCGGAAATGAAAATGCGTGATATGAAGGGGGTGTTCTCTTGCCGATTTCTATGTGGGACGGTGGCACAATAGTCGTGATATTCTCGACTGTCATTCTCGCGACGCTTCTCATGGGAATTGCCATGCGGCGGGAATTTGCACAGCGGGTTGCGGCAGGCATCGGCGAGACAGAAGGTTTTCGATATCACCTTAGGTGGTATGAGAATCTTTGTCTGTTTCTTTCTCTTTCGATTGTGATTTTGGTTGCGGGTTTGCAAATGAGCAACTCCGATTATCCTGTCTATAAAGACCTTTATCGGTATGAGTATTCAAAGAATTTTAATTTGCTCCAACCCGAGTTTATCTTCAGAACCATCAACAAAGTCGTGTATGACGGACTTCACGAGTTTCAATGGATTTTGTTGATTGTCAGTTTTATCACAAACGTTTTCATGTACAACAATATCATTTATTATTCGCTGAAATCAAAAGTCCCACCGGAACAGACGCTCTTTTTGTATTTGTCAATCTATTATTTAGTCTCCTTTGGAATGTTGAGACAGATTTGTGCTGTCAGTATTATTCTCTACTCTTACCGATATGCCGCGAACAAACAGTATATTCGTTACCTGTTTTTCACATTGCTTGCATTCGGTTTTCATGCGACCGCGATCGTCAGTATTGCTATAATGTTGTTTTGCGCGATCGACATCCGATCAAAAAAGTGGGAAGTCGTATATCGGGCAAGCGTTGTTGCCGTTTTTTATCTTGTCGCGATATTTTCGAAGAATATTTTGTCGCTGCTCGGAGAGTTGCTCGGCAGACCAAACTATATCGATTACTTTACGGGAGAACGCATCGGTCTCGGGCTTTTGGCGTATCGAGTCCCGATTTTGGCATTTCTGTTTCTGTTCCGTCAAGAGATTGCAAAGGCACCGAAATATGTGAAAATGTTCACACATCTGTTGCTATTCGAGACCTTGATTAGTTTTACCTATTATCTTGTTCCGATGCTTGGCGGAAGATTTCCGTATTTTACCTTGCTCGGATATGCCATTGTTATCCCGTACTGCCTGAACAGCATAAGTAAAACGCGGGCGGTTTCTTTAGAAACGCGAGCAGCGTCGCCGATTGCGGCATGTTTGTGTATTTACGGTTATGGAGTATATTACTTGTTAAATCTATTGAGAACGACCGCATGGATTACCGAATATTTAATGCCCATTCACTTTTTCGGTTTTTGAAGGGAGATAATAGAGATGATTCCGAAGATTATTCACTATTGTTGGTTTGGCGGGAAGGAAATGCCGGAGCTGGCACGAAAATGTCTGAACACATGGCAGGACAAATGCGCTGACTATTCCTTGATGAGGTGGGACGAGTCCACCTTTCCGATCGACAGTGTCCCCTTTGTAAAGGAGGCATATGAGAACAAAAAATATGCCTTTGTGACGGATTACGTCAGGCTTTGGGCGATTTATACTTATGGTGGCGTGTACATGGACACCGATGTGGAAGTGAGAAAGCCACTTGATTCCTTTTTAGAAGAGCACGCATTTTCCGGCTTTGAGTCCTACGCGGATATTCCCACGGGAATCATGGCGGGGGAAAAGGGGCTCGGAATTTTCGACGAGTTGCTTTCGTATTATAAGGACAGACATTTTATGAAGGAGGACGGTACGCTTGATCTTACCACCAATGTTACGATATTTACCGAGACCTTTGAGAAAAAGGGGCTGAAAAGAGACAACACAAAGCAAACCATTGACGAATTTACCTTTTATCCGAAGGTATATTTTTGCCCGGATGACCGCGATTTGCTGAAGAGAGGTGAGCAGATCTACACGGTTCATCACTTTGCGGGTTCTTGGTTGCCGGAAAAAGAAATCAGAAGGCGGAATTCTTTCTTCTACAAGGCAAAGTGGGGGACGATTCGTGCACTTCGAAACGCGATGATTAAAATTCTCGGCGAAAAAAGATTTGAAAAGCTGAGAGGGCGCAATTCGGACAATCGATAACGCATGTGCCCGTTTTGAGTATACTTTCTCGGCGCATAACCGCGCCGTGCATTGCCTTGGCAAAATGAATCGGACAGGCGGGACTGGGTAACGATATATGAATAACAAAAAAAATCTTTTCTCGGCACTTCTCTATCAAGTGGTCTCGATGCTGTCCGGCTTGATTCTTCCCCGATTGATCATCAGCACCTTCGGCTCGGAAGTGAACGGATTGTTGTCCTCTATCGCACAGTTCGTGGGATTCATTTCTTTGCTGGAGGGCGGTCTCGGAGCAACGGTTTTGGCGGAATTATATAAACCGATAGAAAATCACGATACGTTGAAGGTGAGAGAAATACTGTTGGCGTGTCAGCGGTTTTTCAATCGATTGGGGTTGATATTCCTCGGATATTCCGTCATTTTGGCAGTCGTATATCCACTGATTGTAGATACTGCCGGCGGATATGTATATACATGCACACTGGTATTGATTCTGAGCATTACTACCTTTGTGCGGTATCTTTTTTCAATTACAAACAGTCTTTACCTTCAAGCAAATCAAAAGTTTTATGTGGTTAACTATACGTCCGCACTGCTGACAGCGTGCAACCTTGTGATTGCAATCGTTGTAATTAAGGTGTATCCCGAAATACACATATTGAAACTGGCGGCTGAAATATTGTTTCTCGCACAACCGTTTATTCTGAAGCATTTTGTGGAAAAAGATGTCTGTGTGGGATTCAGAACTCCGAAAGGAAACATTGCCGCTCTCAAGAATCGATGGAGTGGGTTTGCTCAGAATTTGGCACATTTCATCAACATGAATACGGATGTGGCGATCATTACTGCTTTTATCGGGTTGGCAGGTGTTAGTGTCTACGCGGTGTATATGTTGGCAATCAACGCTTTACGCACCATCGTGTCTATGATTTCCAACAGTTATCAAAGTGCGTTCGGAAAATATTATGCATCAAACGACATGCCGCTGATGAAAAGGAAAACCATTGCGTTCGATCGTGTCAATGCACAGATCAGTATAATCGTGTATAGCACTTGTCTCCTTTTAATCAATCCGTTCGTTTCCCTTTATAC
>CAVEOF010000084.1:0-6272 GCA_963617165.1 Coriobacteriaceae bacterium
CATGTATAGTATAATATAGATACCTCGATTTTCAATGAACGCTTTGACTTCGAGTGTTCAGTAATGTGATTTTCGTTGCAAACTGTTCGGAAACGGAGGAAAATATGGACGACAGAAGAAACGCAAAAACCGAAAAATTGATTAAAGAAACGTTCCTTTCCTTGCTTAAAAAGCAAAACCTTAATAAAATAACGGTTGTAGAGATTTCGCGGCAAGCAGACCTTGGCAGGGGAACGTTTTATTTGCACTACACCGACGTTTACGACTTATATGAAAATATCGAAAACGATCTTATGAATAGCCTTACAAACGTGTTTGCCAAGGCATTTCCTACCACCGACGCGGATAACAGTCGCAAACTAACTGAAGAACTTACATTGTATATCGAAAAGAATAAAGACCTTTTCAGAGTTTTAACTCGCACCGATAACGGAAACACAATGTATAAACTGAAAAAACTGTTTTACTCAATGGTTTTCAACGAAGATACCGCTATCAATCCTCACGGCGATAAGCAGTTTGATTTAACGGAATCGGTGTTTGTCGTATCGGGAATTATCGGTGTGCTTGAAAAATGGATTGCCGATGATTTTCACCCATCGCGCGACAGCATTGCCGAAATGATGAACACAATTATCCTGAAAGTCAATAGAAAATAATCGCTGTAATATGACATTCAGGTTATTTTATATCATACTCACATCGTTAAAAAAATAAATATTCAAACAAGAAGGCTCACGGAAGTTTTCCGTGAGCCTTCTTGTTGTCGTTTGAAAGAGCAATTCTAAAAATTTAATTTTTAATAATTCCCTATGGAAACTGCGCTTTCGGCGGAAGGCGTTTATTCCGAATCAAAAGGGCTGTCCCGCAAAGGACAGCCCTTTTGAACGAATCGGAGCGGAAAGTAAAAATCGAGTCAGGCTCATAAAAGGTAAAAACAGAACGTCTTCCGCAAACCTCACCATGAAAAAAATCCGTAAGACTTCGCACCCAATTCATAATTCATAATTCTTAATTCTTAATTCTTAATTCATCATTTTCATGCTCTTCTTCACCGCCGACGCCACAAGATAGGCGAGCAGAATTTTCACCGCGTCGGGAAGAAGAAAGGGGACGACGCATCCCATGAGCACCGTACCGAGCGCTACGGGACCCGTCGAGGTGAGATACAATATCATATACCACGCCGTCCCGAACGCGTAGCAGGAGAGCAGGGAAAGCACGATTCCCACTATGAGAAAGAAGGGCGTCTCTCTTCCGCGCGCCGTCACGCCCGCATAGACCAGTCCCGCGACGAGAAAGCCGACAAGATACCCGCCCGTCACACCGAGCAGGACGCCGATCCCGCCGCAGAAACCCGAGAACACGGGGACGCCCACCGCCCCGATGGCAAGGTAGAGCAGGATCGCGAGTACTCCGCGCTTGCCCCCGAGCAAAAACAGCGCCGCATATACCGCGAAGATCTGGAGCGTGAAGGAGATCGGCGGGATCGGTATCGTGATCCATGCCGAAACCGCCATGAGCGCCGCGAGGAGCGCGATCTTCGTCAGATCGGCGACCGTCAGCTTCTTTTTTCGTTTTGTCTTGATCTCGTTTTCCATATGCCCTCGATTGTAACCCGAATTTCTATTTGCTTTACAATTATAGCACATGTCTCGAAAATTGTCAATATTTTTTGAAAACTATTTACAATTGCCGGGAAATCGTGTATAATAAAGGAAAAATCATTGAAACGCACAGGGAGATACCCGAAATGATCAAGGATAACGTTCTCGCATTGCTTCTTTCGACGGACGGATTTTTGTCGGGGGAGGTCATGAGTGAAAAGCTCGGCGTCAGCCGCATGACGGTCAGCAAGGCGGTCGCAACCCTGCGGGAGGAAGGCTATGACATCGCCTCCCTGACCAATCGCGGCTACCGCCTGACCCGCGGTGCCCCCCGCTTGACGCTCGGCGAGATATTGCCCTATCTACCCGAAAAACGGGCGGAGAACGTCTTTTGCTTTGACACCATTGACTCCACAAATAAGCGGGCGAAGGAGCTTGCCGCCGACGGCGCGCCGAGCGGCACCGTCGTGATCTCCGCCGCGCAGACCGCGGGGCGGGGCAGGCGCGGACGATCCTTCCTCTCCCCGAAGGGGAAGGGCGTGTATCTCTCCTATCTCTTCCGCCCGACCTGTACCCCGCAGGACAGCACCGTCCTGACAGCCCTGACCGCCGTCGCCGCCCGCCGCACCATTCTGTCGGCGTGCGGACTTTCCGTCGGCATCAAGTGGGTGAACGACCTGATCCTGAACGAGCGCAAGATCGCGGGCATCCTGACCGAGCTCTCTCTCGAGAGTGAGAGCGGGCACATCGACTTTGCCGTGATCGGCATCGGCATCAATGTCTCCGAGAGAAGAGAGGACTTCCCCGAAGAGCTGCGATGCAAGGCGACCTCCCTCGCCGCCGAGAGCGGAGAGGAGATCTCCGCGCCCCGCCTCGCCGCCGCCCTGATCGCAAAGATGGATGAAATGACGGCGGCATTCCCCACGGAGACCGCCGCATATCTCGAAGAATACCGCGCGGCGAACGTCACGACGGGAAGGGAAGTCATCGTCCGCGCCCCGAGTGGCGACCGCCCCGCCGTCGCCCTCGGGATCAACGACGACTTCTCCCTCCGCGTCCGCTACGAAAACGGAGAGGAGCAGACCGTCTTCACGGGCGAGGTCGCCGTCCGCGGACTCTACGGAGAATAAGCTCTGTCGTAAGAAAAAACGTCACGTGAAGCGGTTTTTCGTATTGCAAATGTAAATTGAAACGCGCCCCTGCATTGCAGAGGAGAAAATCCGCTTCATTCTTTACATTTTCGACATCATCTTCGGTATAGTCGAAAATCCGTCGGGGAAAACTATCGATACCCTGACGGAAAGGAGATGAAACCGAATGGAGAAAAAACGCGAAAAGCAGGAATTCCCTCCGCTCGAGATCCCGACGCCCGTTGTCCCCGCGATAGATCCTCCGGTGCCGAATCGTGCATGGACGGAAATGAAGCTCGGTCGTGACATCGAAGAGCTGAGCGAGGAAGAAAAAGCCGAGCTTTACCTCGGGCACGACAATTATCTTTAATATGTTCCGCGGATGCGATCCGATCGCTCGGTTGCATCCGCTTTTTCGGAAAAAAGAAAAACGGGAAGGGACAGGGCGGAGGAAACAAGTCTATAAAAATCCCACCTTCGGGGACGCGTTCGAAAGGTAGCAGGATACGCAAGGAGCGTCGGGCGGAGAGCAAACGAGAGGCACGTGGTCGCAAAGAAGACGAGGGAAAGAGGAGAAAAACTCCTCGCCGTAACGCCCTTGAAAAAGGAAGCGTGAATTTATTGTGAATTCGCGAGGGGGCGTGTAACCTCCCGTACTCAAAGCCTGTCTTTTCGAATAGAGCTCGGAGCGAGATCTCACGGGCAGAATACGCGCCGACATCGGCGCAGAAATCGGGAGGAATACATGGAATTTGCAAGAGGTCTTGTCGGCGTGGTGCTTTCTCTCATTTTGATAGCGGGGATCTTCGCCGCGGGAGCCTTCGCTCCGAGCGAATATGCTCAAAGCTATGTGATTGAGACTGCGATCGATAGCGGCATCCGCTCCGCCGACTGACCCGTTCGGACGGAAGCACCGGATAGCGGTACCTGCTTCATCGCGTCCTCCGCCAAAGACCGCCTCTTATCCCGTGATTCCCCGAACGGATCTTGTCGGGACGGGAACGAAGCGAAAAGCAAACCCCTTCCGACGGACATTTGCTCCGTCGGAAGGGGTTTTGTGTGGGAGGAGAAGGGAAAGACGTGCTTTGCTGCACGGCTCGCCCGTTTTTACTCGATGAGAGAGAGTCCCTTTTTCTCGTCGTGCTTGTAGGATTTTTGGAGAAGGATCGGGGTGATGAAGCTTGTGATGAGGATCAGCAGAACGACGAAAGGCATGATGGTGCTGTCGATGATGCCGCTTTCCACACCCTTTTGCGCACAGACGAGCGCGACCTCCGCGCGTGCCATCATGCCGACGCCGATCTTGAAGGAATCGCTCGGCGTATAATGACAGCAGAGCGCCGTCGTGCCGCAACCGACGAGCTTTCCGACAATGCCCGCACCGATGAAGGCAAGCCCGAAGGCGAGCGTCTCCGCGGTGATGCCCCCGAAGTTTGTCGAGATGCCGATGTTCCCGAAGAAGACGGGCACGAAGAACATATAGGAGAGGATGTCCGACTTCTGGTCGATGTACTCGGTGTCGGGGTTGGTGGAGAGGATCAGACCGACGATGTAGGCGCCCGTGATATCCGCGATGCCGAAGAACCGCTCGCTCACGTAGGAGATCAAGAAGCAGAAGGCGAGACTGAAGATCGGGATCAGACGGTGATGCGGGAACTTTTTGTCCAAGGCGCGGAATGCCTTCGACGCGACGAATGCGAGGATGGCAATGACGATAAAGTAAACAACTGTTCGCAAAACAACGATCCACGGGTTCGCGGCTTCGGCGCTTGCGGCATCGTTCTTGAGTGCGAGGACGACCGAAAGAACGATAATTCCGAGCACGTCGTCGATGATGGCGGCGGTGATGATGGTGGTACCGACGCGGGAGTCGAGACGCCCGAGCTCACGCAGGGTCGCGACGCTGACGCTGACCGAGGTTGCGGTCAGAATGGTACCGTAGAAGAGGTTGTGCACGAGGTTCTCGTGCGTGAGGTTGCCGAAGCCGCCGTTGAAGAGCGTGGCGACGACGAAGCCGAGCGCGAGGGGGACGAGCACGCCCGCACAGGTGATGATCACGGCGGGAGTACCGACACTGCGGATCTTCTTCAGATCGGTCTCGAGTCCCGCGGAGAACATGATGAGAATGACGCCGATCTTGGCAAAGAAGCCGAGCCCCGTCAGTCCCGTCTCGGTCAGAATGGTCTGCCCCGGGATGTAGCGCAGAAAGCCGATGAGGATGCCCGCGAGCAACATTCCGATCACGGCGGGGATCCCGATGCGGTTGCACAGCTTCATCAATAGCTTCGACACCACGAGAAGCAGGGCGAGGGGAAGTAAAACGACATAATATTCCATGGGATAACACTCCGAAAAAAAGTTTTCTCAAAACGAACAGTCCTATTATAGTCCTTTCAGAACCAAAAATCAAGGGGCTGTGCGAATTTTTCCGCGACTTTTGTCGCCGCTCTTGCGGGACGGGGAAAAATGTGGTATACTGACGGTAAGAGATACGAACGGGGGACACCTTCATGTGGTGGATTTTCGCTTTGCTTTTCGGCATCGTTGCCTTGCTTCTTCTTTTTTCCTATCTTACCTATCGGACGGCGTTCTTTTCCCCGAAGAAAAAACGGCGGGGGGACGATCGCTTTTTCTCGTCCGATCCCGCGCTCGCCGCGGTGCGCACGATGTTCCTCTCGCGGGTGGATGCGGTGAGGGCGGCGGAGTTTTTGCCGCTGACCGTCACCTCGCGCGACGGGCTGACGCTTTACGGACGATATTATGAGATCCGTCGGGGTGCGCCCGTCGAGATCGGCTTTCACGGCTACCGCAGCACCGCCCTTCACGACGGTTCCGTCGCCTACGAGAGCGCCGTGCGGAACGGGACGAACCTCCTGCTCGTCGATCAGCGCGCCCACGGACGGAGCGACGGACACGTCATTACCTTCGGCGTTCTCGAGCGATACGACGTCCTCGCGTGGGTGGAGGAGGTCTGCCGCCGCTTCGGCGATAAGACCGAGATCCTGATCAGCGGCGTCTCGATGGGCGCCGCCACCGTGCTTTTGGCATCCTCGCTCCCCCTGCCGAAGAACGTGAAGGGAGTCTTGGCGGACTGCCCCTATTCCTCACCGCGCGACATTCTTCGGAAGGTCGCGGGGGACATGCACTTGCCGCCCGCGCTCGCCTATCCCTTCCTTCGGGTGGGGGCGATGCTGTTCGGCGGCTTCGACCCGTCCTCCGTCTCGGTTGCGGAGGCGGTGGAGGGCAGTCGGCTCCCGATCCTTCTCGTCCACGGCGAAGGCGATACCTTCGTCCCCTGTGAGATGAGCCGCGCGATCGCGGAGAAAAATCCGACCGTCCGCTACGAGACCTACCCGGGCGCCGACCACGGACTCTCCTATTTCTCGGATCCCGAGCGCTATCGCCGCATGTGCGACGACTTCCGCCGCGCGGTGCTTTCCTCCCCCGAAGAAAATGATGAAAAAAAGAACGGGAACACCCCAGGGCAACAGCATTTACTTTTTCGGTAAAAAAAGGATATCCAGCAGAACCTGTG
>CAVEOF010000085.1:0-6162 GCA_963617165.1 Coriobacteriaceae bacterium
GACGAGCCTTTTTTACTGCCCTTTGATATGGTCTCAAAGAATTTCTGCCATGTCGGTTCGGCTTTTTTCACGCTTTTGGTCGACTCTTCATTATTTTTAATGAATGTCTGAATCCTCTGCGGGAACGCTGAGAATCCGCGGGCAATTTTGTCCATTTCGGTCGCGAGGGGGCTCATTGCGGCGGAGAGCCGTTCAATGGTCGCCGTGAAGCGATCCATGTCGACCGTGTCGAGGCTCTTCGAGAGTTCGGGGAGCTTTGAGAGCTGATTTATAAATGTGTTGAGCTGCGCCTTGCCGAGCTCCGCGAGGGGCTTAACGGCGGCGGACAGCTCGTTCAGTTTCGTGAAATCTGAACCGTTCAGCCCGCTTGCCGCTTTGCCGAGGGCGTTTATCTGGTTCGCGACGGAGGATGACACCTTCACGTCTGCCATTTGCTTTATCGCGTTCGCGAAATCCGAAACCCCGGTCGCTGCTCCTGCAAGGGCGTTGAACTGACTTATAGCACTGTTCAGATTCAGCCCTGCGACGCTCTTTTGCAGCTTCTTAAGCCCGGATGCGAGGCTCGAGAGGTCTTTCGACGCCCGCCCGGTGCTTTCCTCTATCGCGACTGATAAACTGTCGATTTGCACTTCGTTATCTGCCATTTATTTCACCTCCTCCGAACTTTTCCTTTAATTTTCTTTCTTTGTCGTGGTATTCCTGCATGAGGATCAATCTCCGTGCGTATTCTTCGGGGGAGATTGCGGCCGCTTTTTCCTCTTCGCTTCTCAGATCGTACGGACGATCCGGGAACTTTCCGTTCTTCGAGAAGCATGCGCCGATGGCGTCCCGGACGTAGATGCCGGTCATGTATGCGTGAAAGTTCATCCGATCACGTTCTTCACGCTGGTTCTTTTCGAATATATCTAAAAAGGGCTTCATGCGGCGCGGATTGAGCCGCCAGAATGTGGTTAGGTCAAGCCCGATCCTGTAAGCCGCAGGAAGCCAGTTTTCGTATACCGTTTCGGCGGCGTTCGGAGTCAGGCGTTCTTTGCCTGCTTCTTCTCCGCCGTCTTCGCCTTCGTGATCATCGCTTTGAAAAAAGCGCTGTCGTCGCACGCCTTCATGAATGCCGTCGAGAGGTCGGAGAGGTCGCCGCCTCCTACGATGTGGGATTCGATTTCCCGACCCGCCTCTTCGGCGTCGATGCCCGCGCAGTACGCGAGGTAGGCTCTGAGCGCTGCGAGGGGCTTCGTGCCGAATGAGTAGATGTCGCCGCCGAGATCGTTGAGTTCGATCGTGGCGTTGAAATCGATGGGTTTTGCCGTTATTTCCTTGCCGTTGATGATCATGGTTATCTCCTTTGTTTATCAGTCGCCGATAGTGGGCTTCGCCGCGAGACCGGTGACTTTGTTTACGGTGATGGTGCCGGATACCTGGAACGCCGAGTTCGAGGTGACCTCGGGGAATCTGAGCATCGAGGGGGAACCGGAATAGTAGAAGCTCTTTTCGTAGTTCGGGATGACCTGGGTGAACCAGAGCGTTTTGCCCGCTGCCGCCGCGGTTGCCATAGCTTCTCTCATGGTCTCCCACGCGTCGATGAAATCGCTTGCCCAGTTGCCGGTAACGTCTACGCTGCCGGTGTCGGACAGACCCTGCTCGTAGCGCTTGAACGCGGTCTCGGAGACCGGGGTGATTTCAATGGTGTCGGGGGTCGAACCGATTTCGCCCCAGCTGACGACGTTGGGGATTTCAACCCATCCGGTGGTGGGCTGAGTGCCCGCGGTGGCCTCGGGAGCGTAATAGAATTTAATGCCGTTGGTGGTCATTTATCATACCTCCATTTCTGCTGATTGCAGTTTCGTGTATCTCGCGACCATCCGGTAGATGGACGCGTCGTTCTCGTTCGGGAAGGGGTTGCAGAATGTGCGCTGGAAGTTGTAGCCCTGCATGGTCTCGTCGACCACGGCCATAACCGCTTTGCATTCGCTCTTTTTCCCGCTTTTCTTATTTGAAAATACGTCGACGGTGTAGGACAGTCTTGCGTTGTTTTCTCCGCCGTTCACGCGGAACGAGGCGGTCTCGGAGACGTTATCGGTTTCGCGGATGTACACATGGGGGAAGGAAGACGGTTTCGGGACGTATTCGGAGACGACCGTCGCTTTCGGGAACTTCTTCGTGACTGCCGTCCGTACGGCGTCGACGAATGTGTTTTCAAAATCGATCATCGTTTCTTCACCTCCTGTAATACCTCTTCAAAAGCTCTGTACAGCGGCATTTGCGCCGCGGTTCCGTGCGTGATGACGAGGTTTCCGTCTTCGGCGTAGTAGCCCCACGCCTTTTGATTTCCTTGCCCCTTGCCATATCCTCCGATAACGAATCCGAGTTCAGCGCCTTTCGGGTGAGGGGACGCTCCGGCGGGGGGGTTATAATAGATTCCTGCCCCGAACTCGATGAACGTCACTTCCGCCCCTTCGGCGACGACTTTGTAGCCGCTGCCGGTCTTTTCTACCCGGCACTTGATGTCGGCTTCGCCTCTGACGCCTCTCGCGAGGCTGTCGTACCACGCGGCGTCGAAGTTTGCCTGTGCTTTTTCGCATATCCGTTCGGCGATATCGCGCGCGGCGTCGTCAAGCCGGTTCCGGTTGGCTGACATGAGGGATGCGACCTCATCGAGAGCCGACTTTACGCTTCCGGGCGAGAGCCGGACGGTTATACGTTTTCGCATGGCGTTTCCTCCGCTTATGTCCCTACGTCGACTTGTTTCAGCGCGACGAGCGTGCCGTTGATTGACTTCGACACGCGCCTGACGCGGTAGTTGTACGGGGCTGTCGGCTCTGTGTCGAGCCAGACAACCGCGTTCTCGTCAAGCTCTGTCGTTTCGGTGCAGAGCACTTTGTCGTAGTCGATCATTGTGCCGAATCCGGCGGCGTACGATTCGCCTTTGGCGGCGGAGATATTGCCCCACGCCTTTACGGGTTCGGTGTAGATGACTTCCTGCTCGCCGGTGTAATTGCCGTCCTCGTCGGTGACGTCCTGAGTGCCCGCGTAGAGGGCGTACCAGTACGGTATCCGGTTCTTCGCAAGTGCTCTCATGAGATCACCCCGACGTACGGCATAACGTTTTTGTGGATGTATTCGAGGCAGGACGAATACCCGAACTGCCTCGAGATTCCGTTTTCGTTGTGAGCGGTTTCGCCCTCGCCGCCGATCTGCGAGAAGCCGATCATGACGGCGTTCAGCTGGACGCTTTCGTATTCCTGCGGCACGTCGGTCACGTCGTCCGGTATGCTCCCGGTCGCCCCGTACCTCCACGAGATGATTTCGTCTCTCGTGAAGTCGAGGAACGCCGAGAGCGTGTCGTCGTCCGTGTCGGGAAGCCGCATCATCCGTTTAAGCCGGATAAGCTTCTCGTCTGCGGTCATGGTTTAGCCGTTCGTGATGAGGCGCGCGATCGGGATTTCCTTCGGCGCGAACTTGATTGCCCAGTTTGCGGACGCCTCGAGCTGCGCGTCGGTGGGGGAGTTCGTCCAGCCGGAGGTGGGCAGCTTGAAGGAGAAGCCGTTCGGGTGGATGCACTCGCGGATTCTCGTGATGAGGGTGTCCTGACCGTTGTTCTTCAGCGGCTCGCGGAGGACTTCAACCGGCACGTCCTGCCTTGCCCAGCAGTGGCGGAGAACGCCGGTGCCGAGAAGGTAGGTCGTGTACTTCTTGAGGTCTTTGTTCGCCTCGGTGCCGCCGACCGTGGTAACCGGAACGCCGTCGTCGATGATGACGGTGTAGCCGTTCACGGACGCGAGGCCGAGGTTTCTCTGGATGCCGTTCGCGTCGGTCTGCTTCCAGTAATCGAGAACCTGGAGATTCTCGAGGGTGCGCGCGACGGACGAGTGCATGATAGCGAGCTTGTACGCGTCCTTGTTGTCGCCGAGGGTGTCGGTAGCGAGGTCGTTGAGGTCGGTTGCCTCGATCTTTCTCGCGGTCGCGGTCGCGGAGCCGACGTCGACGGTGTGAGCAGTCCACGCGGCGTTGCCGGTGATGCCGAAGATTGCGCCGAGGATGGCGATGATCTTCTTCTGGCGGTACTTCGCCCAGAATTTCGCGGTGGACGAGATGATGTGTCCCATCGGGTCTGCACCGGAGAGCTCGCCGACGAAATCGCGTGCAGTCCATGCGACGTCGCGGCCGTACGCGACGAAGTTCTGCTGGTCTGCCTGGGTCTCGGTCGAGGTGATGTCGGTCGCGCCGTCGTGGTTCACGGGAGTGCCGGTGAGGGTCTTGTAGAAGGGGATAGTGCCGTAGTTGCCGGAGGACATGAGCCTCGAGGCGAGCACCGGGTCTTCAACCATTACGCCGGAGGTGAGAAGCGCGGTCTTTTCGGAATCCGGCTCCGCAAGCCAGCGGGCAATGAAGAGATCGTCGTCAAACGGGTAGTTGAGGTAGGTCTTGGACATTGTTTAATCATCCTTTCGAAAAATGAGGTTGTGCGGTCACGCTTTGAAGAGCGCCGCGTATTCGGTCGGATTATCGTTCTTGAACTGTACCTGCTCGGCGAAAGTGAGCTTGCCGAAAGCTTCCTTGGTCATGGTGGTCGTCGCGGGAGCCTGTGAGGGGGCTTTGCCGCCTGCCGCGAGCTCTCCCTTGACCTTGTTCGCCGTCGCTTCCCCGTAGGCCTTGAACGCCGCTGCAATCGCCGTAGCGACCGAGGTCGTCTGTTTCGCGTCGGTGGTGACAATGCCGTCGAGGAAGGTCTCGTAGGCTTCCTTCGTCATGCCGTTCCCCGCGAGGATGCTTGCCGCTTCCTGACGGTTCGCCTTGACGGTGAGCTGTTCGATCTGCTGCCTCTGCGCTTCGAGGCGTTCGGTCAGAGTGCCTTCATTGGTCTTCATGTCCTTTTTCGCCTTGGCGAGGTCGGACGCGGTCTTGTCGAAGGTCTCTTTGTTCACGAAGTTCTTGCCCGAGAGCGCCGTCGCGATCTCTTCGGCTGTCATTCCTTCGCGGTAGTCTTCGCCGAGTAAATCTCTGAGTTCCATGTGATAATCCCTTTCTGCGTTTGGTGAGGCGGTTCTCTCCGCCGTGGATTTGCGTTTTTCGGACTTCTCTGTCCATTGTTTAATAAATTAAAATCAGCGTCGCCCCGGGGAGGAGGCTTAATAAATTAAAAAGAGCGCCAGAACCGACAGGTTGTGTAAAAACCTGTAGATATCTGGCGCTCTTGGCGCTCTGTGTTGTGGTGCGGGGGCTTCCCGCTTATGACGTGACCGTTCGTATGACAGCGTGTGAGCCTTCTGTGCGGGCTCTGACCGTCGTTCCGCAGCCGCGGCACTTTATCTCTGCCACACCGTTTATGGCTCCGAGGAGCCGTCCGCAGTGCGGGCAGCGGACTTTAATCAGTTCCGGAGCTTCCGCCGCCGGAATCGTTTTTGTTTCCGTCATTGCTTCCGCCTCCGGGCTTGTCCTGCCCTGAATTGTCCTGCCCGGCAGCCCCGGACTGGAGCCGCGCGGCGAGGTAGGGGATCGAATCGATATACGCCTGGTTCGGGTCGTCGAACAGGTGAGGTATACCGAACGCGATTTCGGGGTGCACTCCGGCGTCGAGAAGGTTCATGAGAGCCTGCGTCTTGACGAGCATGTTCTCCGTGTTGCCTTTCGTGAACCGGATGTCGATGTCGGCGAGCCCGAGGTCGAGCTTGCCGTATATTTTGAGAAGGGAGAGCGCGATTCTGAGGAACTGCTTTTCGCTGCGTTCCCACTGCATCACGGTGTCCCTGGCGCAGCTCTCCGCCATTGCCCATCCGTCGCGGAGCAGTACGGCGTTGCCGGTGTCTCCGGTCGTGCGGTTCGCGCCGTTTCTGTCCGGCATACCGCAGATCGTGAGGGCTTGCTGATAGAGGTGGTCGATTTCGACCTGTGTCTGCGACTGGTCGAGTTCGGACGAGATGATATCGACGTCCGAGGGGTTTGAGTTGTCCGACTTGATGACGATAGCGCCTTCCTGTCGGAACTCTTTGTACTTCTCGGGGTCTATCTGGCAGTTGACGAATTTAATGAAACTCTGGACGAACTGTTCTGTGCCGTCGAGCCGGTTCGAGGACAGCTTGTTGATGCCGTCGAGGACTTCGAGGACAACCTCGAACGAGCCGAGCCGCGCGTTGTTGAGCGGGTACTCGATGATCGGAACCGCCC
>CAVEOF010000086.1:0-6148 GCA_963617165.1 Coriobacteriaceae bacterium
AAAACGAACATGAAACAGTATACGAAAGCAGAGCTCGAACTTCTCCTTCTCGAAACGAAGGATGACATCTTGACGAGCAGCAGCCCTTTCGGAGCCTTTGACGGAGCGGACGACACCGATGAGACCGGTTACGGCGAATTCGGACTGCTCGGCTAAAGAGCTTCAAAAAACGGAACGGAAAAAAGCGGCGCGGCGCGCCGCTCTCCGTACCGTGTTTTCTCCTCGCGGCAAGGAAAACGAAAGCCAAAGCGGAATGCCGAAAGAATTAAGAATCATTCTTAATTCATCATTCGTAATTCTTAATGATCAAAATGCCGCAAGAATTTAGATAATCCATAATTCATCATTCATAATTATCAAAATTCTTAATCCTTCCTTTCGCCTGCCAAGCGGAGACCCTCCTTGAGCTGTAAGCGGATTTGCAGCTCGCTCCGCAAAGCACTCGCCCCGTCGGGGATTTTCCCGACGGGGCTTTTTATAGACTTTCGCGAAAAATAGGCTCTTTGTCAATAGTTAGGGTGAAGAACCGAAAAATAAAGGGGCTGTCGCAAATAGGCGTTTCAAAGACCTATTTGCGACAGCCCCTTTGATTGTCGGTTTGTCAATCGAAGGAACACAGAAACGACAGCCGAAGAAGAGCAACGCAAGAATTAAGAATAATTCTTAATTCATCATTCATAATTCTTAATTATCAAAACTGCTTTTGTTGTCCGAGGAAAAATCCTTAGATAGGATGCACGCCGCTCTTCGGATCGGCGGAGGCATCGAGCTTATACTTTTGCTGTTTTCTCCATTCAAAGAACTTGATAGCGACCTGCTCGAAGAGGGCGAGAGAAAGAAGGTCTTCCTCCTGCTCTTCGTAGGGAGCGACTCTTTGACGGAGAGAATCGATCTCGGGAGCGATCTTGTCGGCGGGACGGTAGTCGATGATCGGGTCGTCGCCGATGATCTTCTTTCTGAATTCTTCGGAGATCGGGGCGGGGCACTTGCCGTACTCACCGCGGACGAGACCCTTGAATTCCTTCGTTACTCTCGAGTATCTGCCTTCGTTTGCGAACAGGACGTTGTTGACCGCCTGCGTACCGACGATCTGCGAGGAAGGCGTGACAAGCGGCGGATAGCCCGCGTCGCGGCGGACGTTCGCCACTTCTTCAAGCACTTCGTTCAGCTTATCCGACTTTCCTGCCATCTTGAGCTGAGAAATGAGGTTCGAGAGCATACCGCCCGGCACCTGATAACGCAGGGCATTGACGTCGACCTTCAACACCTTCGGATCGATCAGCCCCGAGGCGAGATACTTTTCGCGGATGCCCGTGAAGTACTTTGCGATCGTGTCGAGCTTCTCAAGCGAAAGTCCCGTGTCGTAGGGCGTGCCCTGAAGCGTTGCGACGAGAGATTCCGTCGGCGCCTGCGAGGTTCCCATCGCGAGCGGGGAGATCGCGGTGTCCACACCGTCGACGCCCGCCTCAATCGCCTTCAAAAGGGTCATGGACGCGAGTCCCGCAGTGTAGTGGGTGTGAAGCTGGATCGGGATCTTGACGGTATTCTTCAATGTCTTGACAAGCTGATATGCCTCGTAGGGCTTGAGAAGTCCCGACATATCCTTGATGCAGATGGAGTTGGCGCCCATCTCCTCGAGCTGCTTCGCATACTGGGCAAAGCCCTCGTTGGTGTGGAAGGGCGAGGTCGTGTAGGAGATCGCCGCCTGTACGTGTCCGCCTTCCTTGATGGTTGCACGGATCGCCGTCTCAAGGTTTCTCGCGTCGTTCAGCGCATCGAAGATACGGATGATATCGATACCGTTCGCGATGGACTTCTGAACGAAATATTCGACGACGTCGTCGGCATAGTGACGGTAGCCGAGAATATTCTGTCCGCGGAAGAGCATCTGGAGCTTCGTATTCTTCACATGCGCCTTGATGGTGCGGAGTCTGTCCCACGGATCCTCGTGGAGGAAGCGGAGGCAGGAGTCAAAGGTGGCACCGCCCCATGCTTCGAGAGAGTAATAACCGACTTTGTCGAGATCGTCGAGAATCGGCAGCATTTCTTCGGTCGTCATGCGCGTCGCGGCAAGCGATTGATGGGCGTCACGCAGGACGGTTTCCGTAATCAAAACTTTAGACATGGTCTTTTCCTTTCCTAATCATAAATCAATGGAAGAAGCTGAGGAACACGCCCGCGGCGACGGCAGAGCCGATAACGCCCGCAACGTTCGGTCCCATGGCGTGCATCAGAAGGAAGTTAGAGGGGTCTGCCTTCCGTCCGACATCCTGCGATACACGTGCCGCCATCGGAACGGCGGAAACGCCCGCGGAGCCGATCAGGGGGTTGATCTTTCCGCCCGTGAGCTTGCACATGACCTTACCGGTCAGAAGTCCGCCGATGGTCGAGATGCAGAAGGCGACGAGACCGAGACCGATGATGTAAATGGTTTCGAGCTTCAGGAAATTCGCGGCGTTCGCGGTCGCACCGACGGAAACGCCGAGGAAGATGGTGACGATGTTGCAAAGCTCGTTCTGCGCCGTCTTCGAAAGACGGTCGGTGACGCCCGTCACGTTGAAGAGGTTACCGAGCATCAAGAAGCCGACGAGCGGTGCCGCATCGGGAACGATCAGCACGACAAGAAGCGTAACGGCGATGGGGAAAATGACCTTTTCCGTCTTTGAAACGGGGCGGAGGTTCGACATGTGGATCTTCCGCTCACGCTCCGTAGTGAGGAGCTTCATGAAGGGGGGCTGAATGATGGGGATCAACGCCATGTAAGAATATGCCGCGATCGCGATCGCACCGAGCAGGTGAGGGGCAAGCTCCTTGGTAACGAGAATTGCCGTAGGACCGTCCGCACCGCCGATAATACCGATAGCGCTCGCCTCCATCGGAGAGAATCCGAGGAACAGAGCGAAGAAGAACGCGGCAAATACGCCGAGCTGAGCGCCCGCACCCATGAGAAGAGATTTCGGGTTGGAGATCAAGGGAGAGAAGTCGGTCATCGCACCCACGCCGAGGAAGATCAAGGAGGGATAAACGCCGAGCTTTACGCCGAGATACAGAATGTCGACGAGACCGCCGTTGTTGACCACTTCCTTGACGATAGTGGACATCTTGACGTGGAGCGCGCCGTCAAAGGTGACGGAATTCGCAAGCTCTGTCGTCGAGAAGACCTCCTTCAAGGAGGCGATCACATCGGCGCCGAGTGCCGTTCTCGAGCCGTCGACCACCTGACCGAAGGTAACGACACCGTTTTCGGCGACCGTGTAAAGGCTCGGGTCGATGCGCGAGAGAAATTCGTTGACGGCGGCGGCAAGGGTTCCGTTCGTTGTCGACAGATAGTAGTCGTCAAAGAAGAAATCCATGTGCATGAGGTTCGCCGCAGGCAGGTTCGCGAGGAGCATACCGAAGGCGATCGGTAAGAGCAAGAGGGGTTCAAATTTCTTTACCACCGCGAGGTAGAACAGCGTCCCGATGATCGCATACATGACGAGATACTGCCACCAGTTGGGTTGGGAAAAGAGAGATGCGATGCCCGTCTTGCCGAGGAACGTAAGAATAGCATCCATGTTTCGTTACCCGACCTTCCCGTCAGTTGAGCGAAACAAGCAAATCGCCGGCGTTCACGGAAGCACCTTTCTGCATATTGACGGAAGCGACCGTTCCGTCTTCGGGAGCGGGGATCTCGTTTTCCATCTTCATGGCTTCAAGGACGCAGACGACGTCGCCCTTCTTGACCGCCTGACCGACGGACACCTTGACCTCGAGGATCGTACCGGGCATGGGAGAGGTGACTTTTACGGCACCCTGCGCGCCCGATGCAGCCTTCGGAGCGGCGGGAGCCGCCTTCGGTGCGGGAGCGGCGGCTTTGGGAGCCGCTACGGGAGCGGGAGCGGGAGCGGCGACGGGAGCCGCGCCTTCGGCGGAAACCTCTTCCACCATAACTTCGTAAGAATTGCCGTTTACGGTAATGTTGTACTTTTTCATGTTCGTATTTCCTTTTCTCCGCATTTTCGGGCTGCGGCACCGATTATTTTCTTCTGAAAGAAACGACTCTGAACTTGAGCCCCGCGTTTTCGCTTTCCGCGGCGGCAATGGCTGCGGCGATCACGGCGACGATCTCGTCATCGTCGGTCGCGGGAACTGCGACGGGGGCGGGCTCGACTTCCTCTACGGGAGCCTCCTGTGCTTTCTTCGCGGGCAGATCGTGGAAGAGGATGCGGAACAGGTACAGGCAGAACCAGAGAAGCGCGAGTACCGCAAACACCGCGACCATACCGATGAGAAGCATCTGGAGTCCGAAGGTGAGCGTGTCGAGGAAACCGACCTCCGAAAGCAGGTTTTTCGTTCCGTAATGATCGGATGTGATATTGAGCAGAAAATTCATGATATGCCTCCGAAATCAGAAGCGGGCTTTGCCGGCAAGCATCAGGAGCGCCGAGCAAATGCGTGCGCGAAGCTCGTTGACGCCGATGATGTCGTCGATCTCGCCGCTGCACGCCGCGTGAACGGGGGAGGAGACGCTCTCTTTCCAGCGGTTGACAAGCTCTTCGCGCTTCGTTTCGAGTGTGATGTACTTATCCCACGCGAAGGCGACGCCGCTGTCCGCGACGAGCGCACCGATCTCCGACGTGTCGGTCGCATAGACGAGGTCGGCCCCGAGAGCCTTCGAGCCGAGAAGGACGAACGCCGCGCCGATGGCGTGACCGAGGATTACCGTCACTTTTGCGTTCTCGGAAGAAGCATAGGCAAAGGCAAGGGAAGCGAGCGCGTCCGCGTAAGCGGGTTCGTTGTCTGTCTTGACCGAAAGACCGAGAGAATCGACAAGTGTGACGAGCGGAATGCCGAAGGCGTCGCAGAAGTTGATAAACTTCGTCGCTTTTTTCGCCGCCTCGGCGGTAATGCGACCCTCCTCCTTCGCAAAGGAAGTGGCGATGATACCGCACTTCACACCGCCGACGGTGGAAAATGCGCAGGAGAGGACGGGAGCATATTCTTTTCCGATCTCATAATATACGGCGTTGTCCGCAACGGTCGAGATCGCGGAGAGACCGTCACCCGCAAAGTCGAGGTCGCCGACCATGCGGTTCAGATTGTCGGAGCACTCTCCGACATCGGCGCCGACGCCTGCGTTTTCGGGAAGGAAGGAGACGAGCGAACGGGCGAAGGCAAAGCATTCCGCCGTATCACCCGAGAAGGAAACGGTGTCGCTCTGCGCGTCCTTGACACCGACAAGGGCAGGGGAGGAAACGTAATATTCCGCATCCTTTTCCTTGATCACAAAATCAAAGAGCGCGGCGGCGGATGCCGCGGTGCCGATGCACTTACCGGAGATCACGGCGATCTGCGGGATCACACCGGAGGCGGCGGCGATCTTCCTGAGGATCTTTCCGTAAGCCGCAAGCGCGGAGGTTCCCATAAAAATGTCGGTTCCGTTCGAATCGAAGATACCGATCACGGGTGCGCCGTTGCGAAGAGCAAGGTCGTAAAGATCGGTGATCTTCTTTGCGTGACGCTCGTCGATGACGGCGCCCGAGCGGCTGACGTCCTCCGCGAACGCATAGACGAGCTTCCCGTCGATCGCGCCGTAGCCCGTAATGACCCCCTCAAATTCATTTGCTTTGTCCGTGGCGAGGAATTCGGAAAACGCACGCTTGGTATACGCGGCGGTCTCGACAAAGGTCGAGTCGTCGAAAAGCATGGCAAGACGGGCGCGGATCGCCGAATTCTCACTCTCACCGAGCGCCGTGCGAAGCTCGGCGGCAGTGGGGAGGGCACAGACTTCCGTTTTTGTAAGATTTTCCAAAACGAATGCCGATTTGCTGAAGAATCAACAAATCTCTCCTTCCTGAAAATAGTAGTTTTTTCGGCAAAAGCCGTAAATAGTCCAACTTTCACCGCATATACTATAACACCAAAATCAAGAGATGTCAAGGGGATTTCGTCATATTTTTGACAAACTGTGTCAATTTTTCCGTTGCTTCTCTGCGAAACGGAAAAAATTCGTTTTTTCCTCTCCGTTTTCTCGGAAAGTGCAAAAAATTATGCGTGGAATTGTAAAATTATCGAAAAAACTCTTGTGTATTTTTGTTGTCTGTGGTATAATCCAGGGCAACAGCATTTACTTTTTCACAAAAACATGGTATAATAGGGGACATGA
>CAVEOF010000087.1:0-6139 GCA_963617165.1 Coriobacteriaceae bacterium
GCCGTATACCTTACGTTCAGAAGAAGTCCTTTTTATGCGATAGGCTACGCGGCAAACGATATCGTATTGATCCTATTATGGACCTTGGCGGCGACGGAGGACATCTCCTATCTTTCGGTCATCGTCTGCTTTGCGGCGTTTCTCGCGAACGACATCTACGGCTTTATCAGCTGGCAGAGAATGGCGAAAAGACAGGCGGAAAACGCATGAGGATCTCATAAAACGAGATCTTCGGGATCGTGCTTTCGAATACAAAAGAGCCTTGCGGATATTTTTCGCAAGGCTCTTTTGCTCTGCCGTTTTCGCGTCTCGGTTGCGTCAAAAAAATTTTTGAGATTTTTTTCGGAAAACGGGCGTTCTTAAGTCCGAATTAAGGGAGGGGGTGTAAGATAAAGGCACAAAACAAGAAAAGGAGGATCTTCCTATGAAGTCCGTAACGAAAAATATTTTGCTCTCCGTTTTATGCCTGCTTGCCGCGGCGTTGGTCGCATTCGCCTTCGTCCGTGCGGCGATGCCCGCGTCGGACGTCCCCACGGGAGGGATGCCGACGATGAACGAGCGCACCGAGCCGCCCGCCCGTCCCGGAGAGGACACGACGGGGGAGGACGATGCACCGATCACGGACGATCGGATCGTGTCGGATACCGAGACGCCCCCTTCCGCTCCCTCGGGATCGGGAGATCCGTCCTTCGGCGGTGAGCTGCCGAGCGGCGGGATGAATGGCGGACGGGAGAATTTCTCCGACGGAGAGGGAAGAGGAAATGCCGACGGCAGGATGCTTTGGATGATCCTCGCCGCGGTCGGAAGCGCGGCGTTTACCTTCTCACTTGCCGCACTGATCTTCACAAACAGGGGAAAAAGGAAAGAAAAGCTTACAAAAGGAGGAGAAGACCATGACACCGATCTGCCGCTTTGAACGGATTGAGACAAAGTATCTGATCACCGAAGAGCAGAAAAACAATCTGCTTCTTCGCGCGGCGGGGCGCGTGCGTGCGGACGAGTACGGGAGGAGTCGGATCACCAACGTCTACTTCGACACCCCCGATCACAGGATCATCCGCCGCTCGCTCGAAAAGCCGGTCTACAAAGAAAAGCTCCGCCTTCGCAGCTACGGGACCCCCGACAGCAGAGAGGCGACGGTCTTTCTCGAGCTTAAGAAAAAATACCGCGGCGTTGTCTATAAGCGCAGAGAGCCGATGACCTACGGGGAGGCGCTTTCCTTCCTCGCAAGCCCGAAACCCGAGACGCAGATCGAGAGGGAGCTTGCCCGCTTCCTCGCGTTCTATCCCGACCTGTCTCCCGCGATGTATCTTGCCTACCTTCGCGAGGCGTTCTTCGGCTCTGCCGACGCGGGGCTCCGCCTCACCTTCGATACCGACATTCGGTATCGGGAGGATGCCGTCGACCTCTCGCGGGGCGTCTATGGCAGGTCGCTTCTGCCCGAGGGGCTCGTGCTTCTCGAGATCAAGACCGCGGGCGGTATGCCCCTTTGGCTCTCGAGAATTCTCTCGGAAGAAAAGATCTTCCGCACGTCTTTTTCAAAATACGGGCGTGCCTATCAGGAAATTTGTAAAGAAAAGATAACAAAACAAGAGAATTCGGAGGAAATTCGCTATGCCTGACCTCTTTGCCAACGTATTTGAGAACGGAACGACGGTAGGGACCTTTCTGCTCTCCCTTCTCGTCGCCCTCGTGATCGGCGGGATCTTCTCCCTCGCACTGCTCCTTTGCAGAGGAGAGAGTCGGAGCCTGCTCTTCGCGCTCTTCTTTCTCCCCGCCGTGATCGCGGTGACCATCATGAGCGTGAACGGGAACATCGGTGCGGGCGTCGCGGTCGCGGGAGCTTTCTCCCTCGTCCGCTTCCGCAGTGCACCCGGGACGGCGAAGGAGATCGTCCTCATCTTTATGACCATGTGCGCGGGGCTTCTCGTCGGCATGGGGTATTTCGGCTACGGCGTGTTGCTCTCGCTCGTGCTCGCCCCTCTTCTCGTCGCATTTGTCCGCCTGTCGGACGGACGGGCGGCGGCGGGACGGGAGCGCACGCTGAAAATGACGGTGCCCGAGGATCTCGACGACCCCGAGGCGATCGACGCCGTGCTCGCCGAATTTACCGACCGCGCCGAGCTTCATGAGACGAAGACCGCGGCGCTCGGCTCCCTCTTCCGCCTTACCTATCGCGTGAAGCTGAAAAAAGGGGCTTCCGAGCGGGAACTGATGGATCGTCTGCGCACCCTGAACGGAAATCTCGAGCTTTCCGTCTCCCGCCCGAAGGAGGGTGGGGAATTGTGACCGAACGAAGAAAGGAAGGAACCTAAGATGAAAACGAAAACGCTATTTTCTCGCCTGACCGCGCTGGTAACGGCGCTCTGCCTCTTTCTCCTCCTTCTTGTCTCTTGCGGAACCTCCGCGGGTGGCGGGACGGAGAACGGATCGGACGGGGGCACGGGGGACGACGCTTCCTCGGACGGGAGCGGGATCGTCGACCCGGGCACCGAAGAGACGCCGATCGACACCGAGCGTCATGACTATACCTTCGTCTCAAAGGACGGGGACACCTACACCTATTCGGACGGGGAGAACACCGTCACGATGACGATCGCCTGCGAGGAGGGGACGGCGGACGCCGTGCATGTCGAGGGGAATACCGTGACTCTTTCGGGCTTTGAGGCAGACAGCGTGTTTGTCTTCTCGGGCACCCTTTACGGCAATCTCGTCGTGGAGGGGAGCGAGGACTACGCCGTGGAGCTTGTGTTCACGGGCTTCTCCCTGACCTCGTACGACGAATGTCCCGTCGCGGTGTCGGGCTGTGATAAGGTGACGCTGACGGCGAAAAAGGATACGGAGAACTACGTTTACGACCTTCGCGACGCCGTCTCCGAGGACGGGATCTCCGCGGCGGTGTACGCCGACTGCGACCTTACTCTCGGCGGGAAGGGAAGCCTTACCGTCGTTTCGGAAAACAACAACGGCATCCATACAAAGGACGATCTCAAGGTGAAGAACCTGACCTTAAAGGTCGAGTGCGAGGACAACGCCTTGAAGGGCAACGACAGCGTGACGGTGACCTCGGGGGACATTACCCTGATCGCCCGCACGGGGGACGGCATCAAGACGAAGAACAGCGATCTGTCCTCGAAGGGAAAACAGCGCGGCACCGTAAAGATCACGGGCGGCACGCTCTTAATCTATGCCGCCTGCGACGGCATCGACGCCGCCTATAACGTCGAGATCGACGAGAGCGAGGCGAGCGTCACGCTGACCGTCTTCACCGATACCTATTCTCCCTATTCCGAGGAGGTGACGGCGACCGACGGCGAGGTGTATTACGTCCGTTATCGTAGCACCGCTTACGTCTATTCCATTCTGTACACATCGGACGAAAAAGACGCGGCATGGAAGAATTCCTCCACGACGAAAACGGTCGGCAATTTCGTCTACTACCCGATAGAAAAACCGAGCGGATATACGAAAATGCAACTCTTTGTTTACGAATCGGCAGAAGATCAGGAGCAAAGCGAGACTTACGTCGCCGCCTCCGATACAATGAGCATCAACGAAAACTACGACACGATCGCCATCTCCTCTTCGGGCGGGAGCCTTCGCCTCTCCTTCACGAATTACACGACGACGACCTCGGGCGGCGGCCCCGGCGGCGGATTTCCGGGCGGGATGAACGACGGCAACAGCGAGAAGGGCGACCACTCGACCAAGGGCATCAAGGCGGGCAACGAGGTGAAGATCTCTGCCGGTACGGTGAGTATCAAATCCTACGACGACGCGATCCACGCAAACGGGGAAGAGACGCTCGAAAACGGTGAGACCTCCCTCGGCAACGTCACTCTTTCGGGCGGGACGCTGACCCTCTTCTCGAAGGACGACGCCGTCCACGGCGACGGGGATGTCACGGTCTCGGGCGGTACCCTTCGCGTGAGCGGAAGCTACGAGGGCATTGAGGGAAAGACCGTCACGATCTCGGGCGGCGACGTCTCGGTGGTTTCTACCGACGACGGCATCAACGGCACGGGCACCTCGGGTACGAGCATCACTCTTTCGGGCGGCACGCTGTACGTGCTGGCGGGCGGTGACGGTCTCGATTCGAACAGCCGCACCTCCTACGCGGGCATTTCCTTCACGGGCGGCGACGCGGTGATCATCTCCGCGGGTCAGGCGGACAGCGCCATCGATACCGAGGCGGGTTACTCCTACACGGGCGGTCGGATCCTCGCCGTCGGGCGGAGCGGCGGCATGAGCGGCGAATCGATGAATTCCTCCCCCTCCTTTGCGAGCATCGGCAAGAGCGCGAACCTCTCGCTTACGGCGGGCGCCTACCTCACGGTCGCGGGCATCGTCACGCTGAAAATGCCCGTCGCGCAAAACGCCTCGGTGCTCTACCTCGGCTCCTCGTCCGTGAGCCTTACGACCGCGACCTCCTCGTCGGTAACACTGAACACCGACGGCGTAGCGTGGAGCTGACCCGCACCGAAGACGGGTGCCGTCCTTTTTCACGGGTGGAGCTCGCCCTTCGGAGGTGGGAGCGGTTCCTCTTAAAGCAAGAATCAATTACCAAACATTTACAAATCTCCGAAACTTCCGTGCACAGTCACGGAAGTTTCGGAGATTCTCTTGACAATTCGGGAAAAATATGATAAAATCATAAAAAATCAATGCCTACATGTGTTGAGGGAAAAATGAACGGACAGAACATCATAGAACGGAATGCGTACCTTCGCCGCCTGATCGCGAAACGGGATAACGGGCTGATCAAGGTGATCACGGGGGTCAGACGGTGTGGAAAATCCTTTCTGCTCTTCACCCTGTATCGACAATATCTGATCGCGGACGGTGTTCCCGAAAGCAGGATCGTCAGCTTGGCGCTCGACAACATTCTCAACGCAAAATATCGGGATCCGCTGACGCTTGCCGAATACCTCGACGCGCGCGTGCCGAATGACGGAAACCGCTATTATGTGCTTTTGGATGAGATCCAATTCGTCGGGAAGAAAAAGATTCAGGACAATCCCGAGATCCTGCTCTCTTTTTACGATGTTTTGAATTCTCTTTTGCAAAAGGGAAATGCGGATGTATATGTGACCGGAAGCAACTCGAAAATGCTGTCGGGCGATATTGCCACCGAATTCCGCGGAAGAGGTGACGAGCTTCATATCGCGCCCCTTTCGTTTTCGGAATTTTATTCTTATCGGGGCGGGGAAAAGACCGAGGCATTTTCGGAGTACATGACGTATGGCGGGCTCCCGATGGCAGTGTTCCAGACAGACGCGGCGACTAAGAAAAAATACCTTTCCGATCTGTTTTCCGAAACCTATCTCAAAGATATCTTGGAGCGGCACCGCATCGGATTCCCCGATTCTCTCGGCTTGATCACGGATGAGCTTTGCTCGGCGGTCGGGTCTTTGACCAACGCAAACAAGATCGCCGACACTCTGAAAACGGTCAGAAATGTCAGCATCGGCAGTGAGACCGTCGGTACCTATCTCGGGTATCTCGGCGAGGCATACCTTTTCAAGCGCTCCGACCGATATGATGTCAAAGGGAAAAAGTATTTTTCCTATCCGAGCAAATTTTACTGTGTCGACACGGGACTTCGGAACGCGCGGTTGAATTTTCGGCAGCTTGAGGAACCGCATCTGATGGAGAATGTGATCTTTAACGAGCTTTGTCGCCGCGGGTATTCGGTGGATGTCGGCGTGGTGGAATCGTCGGAGGATCTGGGAGACCGACGCGCGCGTCGGGTGTATGAGATCGATTTTGTCGTCAACGCGGAAAGTGCGGGAGAGCGCTATTATATCCAGTCCGCGCTGAATTTGGATACGGAGGATACGATCGAGCAGGAGATCCGTCCGTTTTTAAGGCTGCAAAACGATTTCACGCGCCGCGTCGTGATCACCAAGTCCTCGATGCCCGCATGGACGGATCACTACGGGATCCTGCATCTCGGGATCTATGATTTCCTTTTGAAAGAAACCTTTTGACATAGAATCGCATAAAAAGAAGCATCCCGAAGATTCGGGATGCTTCTTTTTAGTGCGCTCGGCATGCGATACAACATGGTGGTGAAAGTCCACAACAGGCATGGCAGTAGGAACTGTTAGCAGAGGGCAAGGGCGTCCGTCGTGAGGCG
>CAVEOF010000088.1:0-6095 GCA_963617165.1 Coriobacteriaceae bacterium
GATAAAAGGCTGTCGCAAATAGGTCTTTGAAAAGCCTATTTGCGACAGCCCCTTTGCTTGAAGATCGGAAAGCCGTCACGTCACAGAAGCATGATGCCCGCCTCGCGGCACTTTTCGACGGTGTTTCTGTCCCAAATGCTTGATTGTACCTCGCCGATGTGGGCGCGGCCCATGAGGAGCATACAGAGGCGGGACTGCCCGATGCCGCCGCCGACCGTGAGAGGGAGCTCGCCGTCGAGAAGCATACGGTGGAAGGGAAGATTCCGCCGCTCCTCGCATCCCGCTGCTTTGAGCTGACGGGTGAGCGCTTCCTCGTCGACGCGGATGCCCATCGAGGAGATCTCGATGGCGTGCCCGAGCACGGAATTGTAGAAGAGAATGTCTCCGTTGAGCGTCCAGTCGTCGTAGTCGGGCGCTCTGCCGTCGTGCGGCTTGCCGTCCGAGAGCTTATCACCGATCTGCATGATCAGGGCGGTGCCGTGCTCCTTTAAGAAGGCGTCCTCGCGTTCCTTCGGCGAGAGCGTCGGGTAAAGACGGAGGAGCTCTTCGGTCGTGATCGCCGTCATTTCCCGCGAGAGCTTCACGGGGATCTCGGGATAATCGACGCGCAGAAGATCGCTCGTGTCGCAGATCACCCCGACGATCGTCTCGGCGATCGAGCGCAACGTGTCAAGGGTGCGGTCTTCTCTCGTGATGACCTTTTCCCAGTCCCATTGGTCGACGTAGATCGAGTGCAGGTTGTCGAGCTCTTCGTCGCGGCGGATCGCGTTCATGTCGGTATACAGTCCGTTGCCGACGTAGAAATGATAGTCCTTGAGGGCAAGACGCTTCCACTTCGCGAGGGAGTGCACGACCTGTGCCGATGCGCCCACCGCGGGAATGTCAAACGAGACGGGACGCTCGATGCCGTTTAAGTCATCGTTCAATCCGGAATTACCCGAGACGAAAAGAGGGGCGGAAACGCGCTTAAGGTTCAGCGCCTCGGCGAGTCTGTCCTGAAAGGTACGTTTGATGAACGAGATCGCCTTCTGCGTGCGATAGAGGTCGAGCGGGGAATGATACCCCTTCGGGATGTCGATATGATTCATGATTCCTCCTTATATGTATATGTCGAAAATGCGACGAAAAAGATAGACGAAAAAGAAAGCAAGGGAGAAAACGCGACGTCGGACAGACAGCCGCTTTTTTGAGCCGATGCCCCCTCCTTGCCGTTTTACGCGACGCGACGGATGGATTCGATCACCGGCTGATCTTCCTTCGGAACGCTCTCCGTGTATCCGAGCTTGCGCGCGTATTCGGTGATCGCGTCCACGACGTCCATGCCCTCGGTCACACAGCCGAAGGCGGCGTACTGACCGTCAAGGAAGGTGCTGTCCGCGTTGCAGATGAAGAACTGCGAGGACGCGGAATTCGGCAAGGCGCTACGTGCCATGGAGATCGTGCCGCGAACGTGCGTCAACGTGTTTTTGACGCCGTTTTGCGAGAATTCACCCTTGATGGTCTTCTCCGAGCCGCCCGTGCCGTCCCCGTTCGGGTCGCCGCCTTGGATCATGAAGTTCTGCATAATGCGGTGGAAGGTCAGACCGTCGTAGAACCCGCTCTCCGCGAGGGAGATGAAGTTTTCGACCGTGATCGGCGCCACATCGTGGCGAAGCTCCACGCGGATGGTGCCGAAGTCCTTAACCTTGATCTCCACGACGGGACGGTCGGGAAGAGAGCCGCAGGAAGAAAGGACGGGGACAAAGCAGAGAAGTACCAAGAGAAGTGCGAGAATCTTTTTCATAACTACCTCGTTTTTAAGAATTTTGTAAACGTTTATTTTCAAAATCAAAGATTTTGCATAAGGAACAGTTCGACGGCGGCATATCCGTCGACGCCTCCCGATTTGGAGGCAATGTCGGTTTTTGTCAGGGAATCAAGCGCGGCGACAAGTCGTGCGGCGCCGAGCGCCTTCGCGGTCTTCAGATACAGCCGCACCTTGAAGGAGGGGAGCTTCAGCGCCGCCTCGATGGCGGGCGCGTCCGCGCCCTCTTCGGCGAGCAGCGCCACCGAGACAAGCTCGCCGTAAACGCGCGTGAGCATTCCGATGATGACGGCGGGCTCGGTGCGCTCCCGCTTCATCTCGAGCAGGGCGCGCAGGGCAAGCGCGCGGTTGCCGTCGAGGATCGCGTTGGAGAGCGCGAAGGTGTCACATTCGAGCGTGGAGGACGCCACCGCCTCGACATCGGCGGGGGTTAGGGTGTCCCTGCCGTTCGCTTTCAGATACGCCGCGAGTTTTTCCACCTCCCCGATCAGGACGTCCATGAGGTGCCCCGAGCGGAAGATCAGCGCCCGCAGGGCTTCGGCATCGGTGCGGATGCCCTCCGCGTCGAAATGCCGTTTGAGCCAGCCGAGCAGTTGTACGTCGGTCGACCTCGGAAAATTGACGATCTCGAAGAGCTTCTGATACCTTAGGGCGAGCTTGCTCGGTCGCTTCGGCGTCCCGGGGTCGAAGCCGTCCGCCGTCGCCGACAGGACGAGCACGGTATAGGAAAATTCCTCTTTGAGCGGGGCGAGCGCGTCGAGCGCGGTGCGCACGCTTTCTTTCATATGCTCGAAGTCGGGGTAGCGCCACTCGACGAGCTTATAGTCGCTCATCATCGGCGGCGCCTTGATCGCGTCGGCGAGCTTCGGCACGTCGATCTCGGGGCCGTCGAAGACCATATGATTGAAGGGCGCGAAACTCTCGTCGGTCACGATGCGCGACTTGAAAAGGGAGAGATGATAGCGTTTGAGATATTCCTCCTCGCCGACGAGAAGATACCATCCCTCGGGATGCTTCGCGATGCGGTCTTTCAGATCCTTCTGTTCCACGGCTACTCCTTTCTCACTTGTCGCACGGCGTCACGCGGAGCGTGAGGCGGCAGTGCCGCGAAGCGCCGCCGAGCTCTGTCCGATAGCATAGCTCGATGTCCCCCCGTGCACCGTCGAGCGCGACGCGCACCCGCTCGGTCGTGACCGTCATGTCGAAGCGGTAGGGCGGGATCTCGTAAAGAGAGGAATGGGAAAGCCCTTCGCCGAATAGAATGTCCGAGCGGAGCGCTCCCTTGCGGCAGAGGCGGACGCGCCCGTCGGAGAGAAGAAGCTCGCTTTGTACCTCGCCCCCCTCGGACGGCTCGGCATAGGTGAGGCGGCAGAGTCCCTCCCGCGCACGGAAGAGCCCGACAAGCTCGCGCGTGTCCTGCTCGCGCTCGCCGCTCTCGTCGTCGGTGATCTCGGAGGAGAGGGAGAGACGGACGGTGGTTTCTGTTGTCACGGGGCACCTCCTTTTTCGTAGCCTTCGTTCCGATCGAATTGCTTTTATATCGCATCCCGCATCCGAGGCGGTCTGTGCCGCGGTTCTGCCCGCGTGGCTCTCCGCACGCTCCGAAAGCGAAACGAGTGCCGGCATCTCCTCGGAAAAAGTAAAAAAGCGAGCGCCGACATCGCGTCTCGGAAGGGAGCGGCGATGTCGGCGTCGGTGAAAACGTGCGGCACGGTGCGGGTCGGAGCACAGGTCCGCGCCACAGGAGGGGCGAGGGCGCTCCGCGTCCCGAGGGGGGCGGTACGTTCGATCTGTCTTCTCGGCATTCTGCCGACGCGGGCGTCAGAGACCGCGGCGGTTCTTTTTGCGGAGATTGTAGTCGCTGTGCGGATTGATGAGCTCCCGCCAGTCGAGACTGCCCTTCTCGAGCGCCATCACGAGCACCTCGGCGGTCGCGATATTCGTCGCGACGGGGATGTTGTAAACGTCGCAGAGGCGAAGGATGCTCATTTCCGCCTCGCTCGGCTCCTTGGCGGGGTCGGTACTGCGGAAATAGAAGAGCACGTCGATCTCGTTATAGGAGATCCTCGAGGCGATCTGCTCGGCACCGCCCGCGTGTCCCGCGAGGAAGGTCTCGATCTCAAGCCCCGTGGCATCCGCAATATATTTTCCCGTAATGTGCGTGGCGCAGATATGGTGACGGCTCAGAATTCCGCAATAGGCAATGCAGAACTGTGCCATCAGCTCTTTTTTGTTGTCGTCGGCAATGATCGCGATATCCATAAGGAAGCCTCCCTTCCGCGTCTCCGTGTCGGAGCGGTAGATATTGATACAGTCAGAGATTATAGCGACTCTTATTATAGCACGGAACTGTCTTTTTGTCAATCGGGAAACCCGATATTTTTTGTAGAAAATCCCATAATTTTTTTGAAAATGGGATTGTAAAAATGAAAAAGTTGTAGTATAATATCCCGTGTATGAGAAAAAAGCAAATTCATGAGGTGGAAAAATGAAAACTTTCAGAAGAATCGGTGTTTTGACCTCCGGCGGAGACGCCCCCGGAATGAATGCGGCGATTCGCGCCGTGGCGCGTGCGGCAATTACGGCAGGCGTCGAGGTCATGGGAATTTACAGAGGCTACTCGGGACTGATCGACGGCGACATCCGTCCGCTCGCCATCCGCGATGTTTCCAATATTATCAATAAGGGCGGTACGATCCTGTATTCCGACCGCTGCCCGGAATTCAAGACCGAGGCGGGAATGCGCCGCGCGGTCGAGACCTGCGAGAAATTCGGCATTGACGGCATCGTTGCCATCGGCGGCGACGGCACCTTCCGCGGTGCGACCGACCTCACGATGCACGGGGTCCCCTGCGTCGGTCTGCCCGGCACCATCGACAACGATATTACATCTACCGACCACACCATCGGCTACGATACGGCGATGAACACCGTTATCGAGCTGGTCGATAAGCTCCGCGATACCTGCGAATCGCACGCCCGTGCGAGCGTCATCGAGGTCATGGGACGCGGCGCGGGTGACATCGCCCTAAACACGGGCATCGCCTCGGGCGCGACCGCGGTCGTGATCCCCGAATTCATGCCCTTCGACGAAAAGGCACTCTTCGAGAGAGTGGAGAAGTCGAAGGCGCTCGGTAAGCGCAATTTCATCATCATCGTCTCGGAGGGCGTCGGCTCGGACTACGCCCCCGGCTTGACCGAACGTCTCGAGGCGGCGACGGGCGTCGAAGCACGCTTCGCGCGCTTTGCGCACATCGTCAGAGGCGGCAACCCCACACTCCGCGACCGTGTTATGTCCTCGCAGATGGGCGTGTTCGCCGTCGACGAGCTTCTGCGCGGCAACTCGGACATCGTGATCTGTGAGCGTCACGGCAAGATCGTCGCGACCGACATCCGCTATGCTCTGATCCTCGACCGCATGTATAAGAACAAGCTGAAGGACGGTGACCTCGAAGGGTTCACCGAGCACCAGCTCGAAAAGATGCGTGCCCACGTCGAAGAAAAGCGCGCGAAGATGAAGGAACTGTACGAGATGGAGAACCGCATCGGGCTTTGAGAATTATGAATTAAGAATTATGAATTAAGAATTAAAATGTGAATTCGGGCGTCGGCGTATGGGGCTGATCGAGGCTTCAATCAAGGTCTTTTCCAAAGGCGTCGGCTTATAAAAGCCCGACCTACGGCTTCGACTCAAGGTTTTGTCTCAAAGTGTCGGCTTAAGAATTTGACCTATGACTTCGCATAAGGCGTTGCGCTGCGGTGTCGTATTGAAGAACTTGCCCCGTGGCGTCGATGTTGAAATCCGATGTAAGGCTACGCCTTGAGGGGCACTCCGAAGCGTTGACTTAGAGGCTTGGCTGAAAGCTACGATCGAAGAATTTATCCCAAGACTTCGGCTTCGGGGTTTGCACAAGACTTCGGTTTTCGACTCAAGGCTTCGGGCAAAGAGTCCGACTCAAACTCGGGACGACCGAGATTTTCGCCGCGAAAAAAGCACGCGGAAGCTTACGGAGCAAGGTCTTCGCACAGATCCGTTTTCCCATAGCATACGACAAGGTGCTGTCGCAAATAGGTCTTTGAAAAGCCTATTTGCGACAGCCTTTTATCATGAAGCGCGTAATTTTGTTATTTTCAAGCACAACAAACAAAAAAGCCCGTTTAGGGGCAAAAAAAGCAGAAAAACTACAAAGCGGGTGGGGTACACTCGCTTTTTTTTGCAGGGATTCAATTCGACGCGGTTTTCTTCATCCGGCTTTCAGCGGGAACAGATCTCTTCCGAAACGATGGTTTT
>CAVEOF010000089.1:0-5863 GCA_963617165.1 Coriobacteriaceae bacterium
AATTCGTTCTTGTTCCGCTTTGGGTGGAATGGAAATTAAAAATGAGCCAAGTTTTTTTACTGACACGAATTCAAACGTTGTCTTGCCTGCGGCAACATGTAAAAGATTTGAAAAGTAATCACCAATACCAAATAGATAATCATCTGATAGTAAATTCCTATATAAATCTTTCGCTGTTAATGCATTGAATTGCTGATTTGTTGTAAGTTCTACCCTTGTTTGCGCATAAGTACCGATTGAAGCAGTGCAACATAAAAGGAAACTATTGGCGGGCACAATTCTATCTGCAGTTATAGCCTTTTCTGTTATATATTGCTTTGTTTTTAATATTTCTTTTCCTTGAGAGCGAATATCTTCAACTGTAAACCATGGTATTGTTCCGTTATTCCAAAAAGATTCATCAGTTCTCAATGGGGTAAATCCATTTCTAATATCGTAACATTCTCTAATACGACTCCAGATCCAAGTATCAGGTATGTCAAACGGTATTTCATCGGTAATATTTTTGACTTCCGAACCAGTCTTCTCATAATAGCAATTATATGATAGAAAAATCGTCCAAAAAAACAGGTGGTACAGGCTGAATTTTCTAACATAAATTGGGGGTTATTGAAAAAGCAAATTACCACTCTGTGTGAAATTTTTATGAATTTTTTTTCAAAACACCCCCACAAACGGCTTAAAACTTTCCAATAATAGTGAGGGGGTATAAAAATTTTGCAAAGCGCCCTAACAAAATGGCTTAAGAATGTCCATATATAGTGAAGGAGGTTTAGAAAAACTTTTACAAAATACCCCGCCAGACAGTCGGTAACTTTCCAATAATAGTAGAGAGGAGTTTCTCGGCTGATGTCCATAAAGGGATAACTGAAAAAACAAACGAAAAAAGGAGTGAAAACGATGAAACCAAACACAAGTTAAAGAATTTTCAAAGAATAACAACGTGAAATCGACAAAAAAATAGTTAGTTATCCGGCATCAGAAAACAAGCAGGATAAGGATTTTCCAAACTATCGGAAAATCGCAGTCTTGAACAAGTCGGAAACCGACTTTTCTCAGAACGAAAAAAATCACTACCCTAAAACAAAAATTTTACACTCTTTATGCCTTTGTTCACAGAAAAGAGCTTGACTTCGATAAGCAAATACGATAAAATATAATCGTCGTATTGATACGATTATATATTTACGGAGGTTTAACGCCATGGCAAAATCGAGAAGCGAAAAGGACAAAAGGTACGAGGATAAGCACAAAGAAGAGCGCAAGGCAAAAAGTATCGTTTGGGGAACAAGCGTTCCGAGAGCGTTCGCGGAAGAAATAAACGATTTCCTGAAACGATACGGCTATACGAAAGTTCAACTTATAGAAGAAGGCTACAAGGCATTGTTTGACGAGGCGGCATCGAAAGACGTGAATCTCGGCAAGATAGTGGACGGCTACGACGATTTTTTTGAGTTTGAACTGAAAAAATTTAACGAAGAAAAAAATAAAAAATAATTCGCGTACGAAACCGAGCAAGCCGAATAACCCAAGGCTATCGACGGGCTGCGTTCCCGCTGCGCGAAAATCTTAAAGGAGGATTTTGCGGCAAATGGCGAAAGAACATAACAGCCACCGGGAAAGAGAACATAGTATCCGCGCAATAATAATGACGATTGAAGCGGATACAAAACAACACCGTAGAAATAACGTTTGCTACGGAAGGAATTGAAAAAGGCAGGCTCGACCTGCCAAAAGAAAGAATAAAAACAAGCGCGGATATTCTTGCCGGAATACTGCTCGATTTTGTAAACGGCGGAGGTAATATCGATGCGCTTACGCCCGAAAACGTATTCGGGAAAAAGGAGATAAAATGAAAAAAGAGTCGTTATATATGCAAGATTCAGTTCGCATAGTCAGACCGAACAGTCAATCGAAGGACAACTTCGCGAATGTTACGACTTTGCCCGTCGCAACGATTATCTCGTGATAACCGAATACATAGATCGTGCGCTTACGGGAACGACGGACAAACGCCCCGAATTTTTAAGAATGATCGAGGACAGTAAAAAGAAAAATTTCGATTATGTTCTCGTTTATCAATTGGACCGGTTTGCCCGCAACCGTTACGACAGCGCAAATTACAAGGCAAAATTAAAGAAAAATGGCGTTCGCGTGCTATCTGCGAAAGAAAATATCACCGAGGATGCCAGCGGCATTCTGGTAGAAGGTATGCTTGAAAGTATGGCGGAATATTATTCCGCCGAACTCTCGCAAAAAGTACGCCGCGGCGTAAAAGAAAGTTTGTTGAAAGGTCATTTCGTCGGCGGTTACGGTTTGTTCGGATATGACATCGTGGATAAAAAGTGGACGATAAACGCTTACGAAGCCGATATCGTCCGCGATATGTTTACAAGGTATAAAAACGGCGAGAAGGTAAAGGAAATCATAGACCGACTTAATACGCAAGGCATAAAAACGAAAGCCGGTTCGCCGTTCAATATGAACAGTTTTGCGAGAATTATCCGCAACGAAAAATACATAGGCGTTTATAATTCTCACGGCGTTATTTACGAAAATGTCATACCGCCGATCGTGGATGAAAAGTTGTTTTTCGATTGTAACGCAATAATGGACGAACACAAGCACAAACCGAGAGCAACCAAGAGTGGAAAGCCGTATATTTTAAGCGGAAAATTATTTTGCGGATACTGTGGAAGTTTGATGACCGCCGAGACGGGAACGAGCCAGACGGGCAAACTTCACCATTATTATAAATGTTTTGGACGTAAGAAAAACAAACACCGTTGCAAGAAGAAAAGTTACAGACAACAGGAACTGGAAGATTTGGTTTTCAAAACAACAATAGACTACGTTTTACAGCCGCAGGTGATACAATCCGTCGCCGAACAGGTTGTAACGAAATTCAATTCTGAAATAACGAAAACGTCAACGCTTGAAAATCTCGAAAATGAACTGAAAGCCAAAGAAAAGGCTATAAATTCGCTTTTATCAGCCATAGAACAAGGTTTAATCACGAAATCTGCCAAAGATAGACTGATTGCTCTCGAAACGCAAAAGGACGAATTAGAAGCGAAAATATCGCTTGAAAAAGCGAAGCAGATAAAACCGCTCGAAGCGGATAAGGTAAAGGCGTTCCTGAATTTCTTTGTCCATAGAAAATACGAAAACGACCAAGAAAAAAACGAGTTTTTCAACTCGTTTATAAATCGCGTCGTATTGTATGACGATAAGATTCTGATTTTCTATAACACCGATACAAATCACCCGGCGGCGATAACAAGAAAGGATACCGACGATTTGCTTGCCGGTATAGGCGAAAAAATCGAAAAAAAGAGCAAAACAACCGCCCAAAACGAGAAAAACTCGCTTGAACCTCAAAAGTTCAAACGAGTTTCACTTGGCGGAGGCTGAGGGATTCGAACCCCCGTGGGCTTTCGCCCAAACGGTTTTCAAGACCGCCTCGTTATGACCGCTTCGATAAGCCTCCGTATGAAATTTTCCGTCAATCCGACAAGATGAGCTTCGGTGATAAGCAAGAGAAGGGGCGACCGCGGTTTTCTTCCGCGCGGGAATATCTCCCTGCTTTGCCGTCTCGCACTTTCGTCTTTTGTCGGGTGCGAGGATATGATTTAGTATACCATGCCGCGAAGGAAAAGTCAACACAATCTTTTTGATTTTTCAGATTTTTGCTTTGTGAGTGAATTCCCAAAGTAAATTCCACAGTGAAATTTGAAGTGGAATTTACTTTGGGAATTCACTGGGCGCTCTTCTCGACAAATTTTTTATCTTCCCCTATTGAAAATCCGTCCGCCCCGTGCTATAATACAGATTGCCCGCGGCGTGAGACTTTGCAAGACCGCGGGATTCGATCTCTCGGAGGGATTTCACATGTCCGAACGGGCTTCCCGTACCAAAGGGATGCAGAGCGAGCTTCAGATCACGAGCGGCTCTCTTTGGAAGAATATGTTTCTTTTCAGCGTTCCGCTGATGCTGTCACAGCTGTTACAGGTGTTGTTCAATATGGCGGACGTCGCGGTCGTCGGCAAGTTCTCGAGCGCGGAGGCGCTGGGGGCAGTCGGCTCCACCACGATTCTCGTGTCCCTGTTCACGGGCTTTCTCATCGGAATGGGAAGCGCCGTCAACGTTCGGGTCGCGCAGCATCTCGGCGCCCGCGACAAGGAACGCGCGTCCGCGTCCGTGCGCACCTCTTTTGTGATCTGCCTCGCGACGGGCTGTATCATCACGATCCTCTGCCTGCTGTCCGCACGGTTCATGCTGGAGCTCCTCGGCACGAAGGACGACCTCATCGAGGGCGCCGTGCTCTACTTCCGCATCTACGCGCTCGGAATGCCGGCGCTCGGTATCTTCAACTTCGGCAACGGCGTGCTCAGCGCGAACGGCGATACGAAGCGCCCGCTCGCCTATCTGATGATCGCCGGGATCCTGAACGTGATCTTCAACCTGTTTTTCGTCATTGTCTGCGGCATGGCGGAGGACGGCGTGGCGCTTGCGAGTATCATCACGCAATACGTGTCCGCGGTGCTCATTCTCCTCCATATGGGACGGCAGACGGACGAGTGTGCCTTCCGTCTTCGCGACTTAAAAAAGGGACTCGATACGACCGAAGGCGGCCGCGTTCTCGGGCTCGGAATTCCCGCGGGACTCCAGAACGCCATCTTCGCCGTTGCGAATCTCTTCATTCAGAGCGCCGTCAACTCCTTCGATTCCGTCATGGTCGAGGGCAATTCCGCCGCCGCCAACGCCGACTCCGTGATCTATAACGTCATGGCGGCGTTCTACACCGCCTGCTCCACCTTCATGGGGCAGAACCTTGGCGCCGGCAAGCGGGATCGCGTGCTGAAAAGCTACTTCATCGGCATCGCATATTCCTTCGTGGCAGGCGCGCTGCTCGGCGGTGCCCTCTACCTCTTCGGCAGAGAGTTCCTCTCCCTGTTCGCCAACGAGGAGGCAGTCATCGAAGCGGGGCTTCAACGCACGAGGATCATGTGCTTTTCCTACGCCGTCGGCGCCTTCATGGACTGCACCATCGCGGCGTGCCGCGGCATCGGCAAGAGCTTGGTCCCCACGGTCATTGTGATCATGGGATCCTGTGTCTTCCGCGTGGCGTGGATCTATACCGTATTCGCCTATTTCCACACCATCCCCTCTCTTTACCTTCTCTACATTTTCTCATGGACGATCACGGCGATCGCGGAGATCATCTGCTTTACCGTCAATTATAAGAAGCTCGCGGCAAAACCGAGCTGAGTGTCCCACAATCCCACGCGTTACATGCGATTTCTTCGGAAATGGGGATCGAACGCCTCCGAACGCAGACATCTCTCCCGTCCGACAGAATCAAAAGGGGCTGTCACAGCAAGGGCGACCCGCAAGAAAAAGCGGTTATTCAGTACCGAAAGGTATTGAGTAACCGCTTTTCTTTTTTGCGCTCTCCCGAATGCGACAGCCCCTTTTCTTTCGGGCGTTCCTTCATGTGGTAGCCCCAACAGCAAAAACAGCATTTCCATACAAAAAAGTATCGGGTGCTCATACCGAACCTTTAGGTCTGTTATGAACACTCGATATGGTCGGAGTGACTGGATTCGAACCAGCGGCCTCTTGGTCCCGAACCAAGCGCTCTACCAAGCTGAGCCACACCCCGATGCTTCAAAGAAGGCGAGTGATCCTCCCGCTCATTCTTCAAAACCTGCTATATTATATCACCGCGCGAAGAAAAAGTCAATAGCTTTTCGGAAAAAATGAAAAATCGTCTTGTAGTGTTACAATAGAAGTGAGACTAAAAACAAAAAAGCATAGAAAAAGTGATTGAGTTCTGATAGAATAGAATTACCCATAACTC
>CAVEOF010000090.1:0-5663 GCA_963617165.1 Coriobacteriaceae bacterium
ATTCCCGCAGGAGCACCAACGCGGTAAAACTTCGGTTTTTCCGCGTTTTTTCTTTTATTTCATTTTTGCACTCTAAAAACGGAAGATCAAATTCTTGTGTTATTCTTGAAAAAGTTTCGTGAAAATTCGTGAAAATTTCAAAGTGAAAATTCGTGAAAATTTCAAAAACCCCTTGACGAACGGGGAAACTTCCTGTATAATGTAGATATATTCTTTTCGGAGGACAGAGCCCACAATGGACGGCGACGGCAGTCATACCGCAACCCCGCATATTATATACGCGCACATCCCCTTATCCTACTTTGTTTTCGCGTTTTCCTTCCATAATTAGAAAATAAGCATATCTGTTTTTGCGTTTTCAAAGACAGGTATGCTTTTTGCGCTTTTTTGCGGAAGGTACAAAAGTGCGTCCGTCCCCCGAAAAATTATTTTTTTACACAGGAGTCATTCATGGCAACCCAACTCATCGTGATGGCGTTTCTCCTTCTCATGTCTTCCTACTTCTCCGCGACGGAGACCGCCTTCTCCACCTTCAACAAAACCAAAATGAAGACCCTCGCCGAGAACGGAAACGCCACGGCGGCACTCGTCTGTCGGCTCGCCGAGGACTACGACCGTCTGCTCTCGACGATCCTCATCGGCAACAACATCGTCAATATCGCGCTCGCCTCCATCGGTACCATCCTCTTTGTCGGCGCCATGGGCGACATCGGCGCGACCGTCTCGACGGCGGTCGTCACGGTGGTGGTCCTGATCTTCGGTGAGATCACGCCGAAGAGCGTCGCGAAGAATTCGCCAGAGAAATTCGCGCTCTTCTCCGCGAAGATCATCAATGTGATCGTCTACATCTTCATGCCGCTAAACTTTCTGTTTGCGCAATGGAAAAAGCTTGTCAACCGCATCTTCAAGCCCGATTCCGATACCAAGCTCTCGCAGGAAGAGCTCCTGATGCTGGTCGACGAGGTACAGCAGGGCGGCAGCATCGATAAAAACGAGGGCGAGCTTCTGCGCAACGCCATCGAATTCACCGAGCGGGATGCCGAAGATATTCTGACCCACCGTGTCGACCTCGAGGCGGTGCCCGTCGATGCCACGAAGGAAGAGGTCGCCCGCGTCTTCACCGAGTCGAAATTCTCCCGCATCCTCGTCTACGAGGAAAGCATCGACCACATCGTCGGCGTCATTCACCTAAAGGACTTTTACACGGGTGACGGCATCACGAAAAAGTCGATCCGTGAGATCATGACCCTGCCGATCTTCATCATGAAGCATGAGAAGATCAACACCATCCTCCGCGAGCTTCAACGCAAAAAGTCCCACATCGCCGTCGTCGTGGACGAATACGGCGGCACCTACGGGATCGTCACCATGGAAGACATACTCGAAGAGCTGGTCGGCGAGATCTTCGACGAGCACGACGAAAAGAACGAGGATGTCTGCCGCGTGGATGCCGACACCTATATGGTGGACGGTGCCATGGATATGTCCGATTTCTGCGAGCAGTTCCACATCTCCCCCGAGACCGACGCCATCTCCCTCGGCGGCTGGATCATGGAGGAGCTCGGTCAGATCCCCGAGGACGGCGACGGCTTCGACTACGAGAACATCAGCGTCCGCGTCGTTGCGACCGAAGGACACAGAGTCTCGAACGTCGAGGTGAAAATTCTTCCGAAGGAAGAAGAAACCGAAGACGTTTCCGCCGTCGCAAAATAAAAAATCCCCTCTCGCGCCCATGCGTGAGAGGGGATTTTTTTATTTTTGGAAAGATAAGTTTATTTTTTCGGCTTTGTCAGCTCACGGAGAGCGACCATGGCAAGGATGATCACCGCCGTGACGATGAAGATGCCTGCCATCCCTTTTCCCATAACGGGAAGCGTATTCAGAAACGCTTGAAAATCGATCTTCATTCCCGTGACCTCCTTAACCGAGCATATTCAGGATCAAGCCGCCCGCAATGACCGAGGCGATCTGACCCGATACGTTGACGCCGACCGAGTGCATGAGAAGGAAATTCTCGGGGTCTTCCTTCAGTCCCATCTTATGCACGACACGCGCGGACATCGGGAACGCCGAGATACCCGCGGCACCGATCATCGGATTGATCTTCTTTTCCTTCGGGAGGAAAAGGTTCAAGAACTTTGCCACAAGGACGCCGCCCGCCGTATCGAACACGAAGGCAATGAGACCGAGGGCGATGATGAGAAGCGTCTCGGGCGTCAGGAAATACTGCGCCTGCATCTTCGTCGCAATGGTGATGCCGAGGAAGAGCGTCACGAGATTCGATAGCACCTTCTGCGCCGTCTCGGACAGGGAGTCGAGAACGCCGCACTCGCGGATCAGGTTGCCGAACATCAAAAAGCCGATGAGGGCGACGCTACGCGGGGAGACGATGCCCGTAATGACGGTGATCACGATCGGGAACAGGATCTTCGTCAAGCGGGACACCGAGCGCTGCTGATAGGGCATACGGATCTTCCGCTCGTTCTTCGTTGTCAGGAGTTTGATCACGGGCGGCTGTACGATGGGGACGAGCGCCATGTAGGAATACGCCGCCACCATGATGGCTCCCATATATTTGGAATTGAAGAAGTTTGCGACGAAGATGGCGGTCGGTCCGTCCGCCGCGCCGATGATGGCGATGGAGGCGGCATCCTTCAGATCAAAGCCGAAGAGAGACGCCATGCTTAAGGTGAAGAAGATCCCGAACTGCGCCGCCGCGCCGAAGATCATCAGCTTCGGATTGGAGAGCAAGGGCTCGAAGTCGATCATCGCACCGATACCGACGAACAGAAGCAGCGGAAACAGCTCGTTCGCGATGCCCGCACCGAACAGAACGTCGATCACGCCGTGCTCGATCACGTCGCCGTAGGTCTGGTCGACCGCGCCCGAGAGGGGCAGGTTCACGAGGATGGCACCGAAGCCGAGAGGCAAAAGCAAGGTCGGCTCCATATCCTTTTTGATCGCGAGGTAGATGAGGATACCTCCGATCACCCACATCACGACCTGCTGCCATGTGATGTTTGTGACATTGGAAAACAATTCTCCCACAGATTTTACTCCTTTTTCTTTCCTGTGTTTCGTGGAAATGCCGTATTTTCGCGCCGCCTTACATTGATTTTGCGGTATTTTTACAAAAATAAGACGGATTTGAAAATAGGCGTTGCATTTCCGAAAAAGATATGCTATAATTATACTACAAAAATTTCGAATTTTCAATAGGAAATTCACTTTTTGATAAAAAAACAGCCATATTTTTTTCGCTCTCGGGAAAAATGAGAGCATTCCCCGACCGCAACATGTACCTCCGTACATTTTATATATAACGTCTCATCGAATCTGTTTACCAAAAGGAAAAACAAATTTATGTCATTTGCGGATCTACTTCTGTTTTTTGTCAAACTGCTTGCAGGGACCGGCGTCTTTCTCGTCGGCGTGCAGCTCCTCACCTCCAACATCGAACAACTCGCGACGGGAAAGATCAAAAGCCTCTTTTCCCGCACGGCGGACAAGCGCCTTGTCAACGTGGGTATCGGTGCGGCTTCCACTGCCCTAATCCAGAGCTCGGGCGTCACGACGGTGCTTATCGTCGGTTTCGTCAACGTCGGCATCATGAACCTGTATCAGGCGACGGCGATGATCATGGGTGCGAACATCGGTACCACCATCACCGCACAGATCGCCGCGCTCAGCGCCTTCCCCTTTGCTACCTACATTCAGGTACTCATTTTCATCGGCATCCTCATGACGATGATCTGTAAGAGCGACACGACGAAATCCGCGGGATATATCCTTGCGGGTCTCGGTCTGATCTTCATCGGTCTGTCTCTGATGTCCGACTCTATGAACGACAACCGGGATGCCATCCAAGAGCTCTTCATCCACGTGACGAACCCGTGGCTCCTCTTTGCGCTCGGTATTTTTCTGACCGCGCTCGTACAATCCAGCTCGGCGACGACCTCCATCATCATTGCCATGTCGGTCGCGGGTCTTCAGATCGGTACGGGCGGAAACGAAGTGCTCTTCTTCATCCTCGGCACAAATATCGGTTCCTGCGTCACCGCGCTCATGTCCTCCCTCAGTGCGGGTGCCAATGCCAAGCGCGCGGCTCTGATCCATCTCATGTTCAACACCTTCGGCTCCGCTATCTTCTTCGTTCTTCTGACCGCGTGGTCGGGCTTTATGGATGCAACCTTCCGCGTGTGGTTCCCCGGTGCGGCAGCGACACAGATCGCGATGTTCCACACCTTCTTCAACCTGGCCTGCACCATCCTGTTTCTCCCCTTCTGCAACGGCTTTGTCACCCTCTCGAAGCTCATCATCCGTGACAAGAAGACCGACAAGCCGACCACCTATCTCGACGAACGTATGCTCTCCTCGACCTCCCTTGCGATCTCCCAGCTGGAAAAGGAGACTGCCCTGCTCGCCGACACCGCGATGGATGCCTTTCGCATGGGCTACCGCTCCTTTGAGGAGCGCAACCGCTCTCTGATCCCCGAAACGCAATCGTTGATTCGTGACGCGGGTAACATCAGCCGTTCTATCATCAATTACCTGATCCGTCTCTCCGCGCAAAGCAAGCTTGCGGAGGAGCGGGCGATCTCCGATTTGCACAGCAATGTCGGCGACATCATGAGAATCGCGGAGATCGCAGACAACTTCACAAAATACACCGAACGCACCCTGCGCGACAACCTCGAGTTCTCCGATCACGTGAAGGTGGAGATCGCCGCAATGGTCAAGCGGGTGGAAGCGCTCTACGCCCTCACGAAGCGCATTATCCTCGAGCGTGACACCTCCCTTCTCCCCGAGATCGACCGCACGGAAAACGACATCGACGCCTTCCGCAAGCAGCTGATCGACAGTCACATCGCGAGACTGAACGCGGGAGAGTGCAAGCCCGAGTGCAGCAGTGTCTTCATCAACCTTGTCTCCAACCTCGAACGTCTCGGCGACCACTTGACCTATATCGCGCACACCGTATCGGGTCAGACGCACGAGGAGGTCGAAAACATTCAGAGCGATATAGAGGCATAATTTCAAAACCATCAGCAGCCCCTCCGAGACGGATCTCGTCTCGGAGGGGCCGCTTTCAAAAAAAATTCTAATCAATAAATGTCGGTGAAGGTAAAAAGAACGCCCCGAAGCGAATACGGCTCCCCGCGTTTCAGCGCTTTCGCACCATTTTTTTGCGTATTTCCCTGCAAAGCAAAAAACATGGAAAGGGTCAAAACAGAGGTAGCGAAGCGGGAGCCTCCGCCGTGTTTCCTTGCCCTTTTCGGTGCCTTTATTCTATTGTCTTTATTTTTTCTCGACTCAGCGATCGGCAAAGAGCGACCGCCTTTGTTTTCTCCGCTCTGACGATCGGCAAAAAGCCGTTGCCTTCGTTTCTCTATCCGACAATTGGCATAGAAGCGTCGTCTTTATTTTTCTCCATCCCGAGGATCGGCAAAGAGCCGTTGCCTTTTTTCTCCGGTCGATGATTGGTGAAAAGCCGCTGTCTTTGTTTTTCTCCACGTAAGGCTTGCAAAGAGCCGTTCTCCTCCCCCGAGGATGGACAAAGAACCGCTTTTCTCCCCACCATCGGCAAGTCATTTTCGTTGTAAGCCTAAAATAACCCCGCGTCTTAAAAAATCTTTTTCGCTGTGGTAAAATGAAGTAGAAGC
>CAVEOF010000091.1:0-5587 GCA_963617165.1 Coriobacteriaceae bacterium
GTCCTTAAAAAATTTTTTCACTAATGTGTTGCACTTGACTTGACAATCCATCATTCATAATTCTCACAGCTGTGATATCATACAGGATCTGCTATGCGCGTCGAGCTTGCGGTAGTCTTCGATCAAGTAGCGGTTGTCGTCCGCGTCGCGCACACGCACCGAGCCGTCGGGGTAGACGCGGATGTCGTGGTTCTGGTTGCGGATGTCGAAGGAGCGAAGCCCGCGGTCGGTCTCCACCGTCCAGCGGAGCGTGCCGTACTTTTCGGCGGCGTGCACGATCTTCAGAATGCGCGGGACGAGATAGTAGTCGGCAAGCCCCGCTTCCACCGCCTCGCGCGATACGGCGTCAAGGTCCGAAAGTCTTCGGATGAGGGCGCGCTCCACGCCGTCCTCGTCGAGCAGGGTGATATAGCCGTCGGTCTTGTGAACGGGGAAGAGATAGCGCGCCTCCAGTCGGTCGATGACCTCTCCCCGCCGTGTCAGAAGGCGGAGCAGGTGATTTTCCGACGGCGCGAGTCTGTCCTCGCCCCCGAGAAGTCTGCGCTCACCGTTTTCGAGAATGTCTTCCATCAGAAGCGTTCCTCCTCTTTCATGCGTTCGGCGTCCTGCGCCATCGATTGGATCATCACGAGCTTGTAATACTTGCCCTTTTTCTCCATCAGCTCTTCGGGAGAGCCGTTTTCGATGATCTTTCCGTTGTCCACGACGAGGATCCTCGTCGCGCGGCGAAGGGTGGAGAGGCGGTGCGCGATCATCAGCGTCGTCTTCCCCGCGATCAGCTTGTCGATGGCGTCCTGAATGAGACGCTCGGTCTCCGAGTCGACCGCCGCGGTCGCTTCGTCGAAGATGAGGATCGACGGGTCGGTGAGCACGGCGCGTGCGATGGAGATCCGCTGCTTCTCACCGCCCGAGACGCCGACGCCCCGCTCGCCGAGCATGGTGTCATAGGCATCGGGCTGTTTGACGATGAAGCCGTGCGCGTTCGCCACGTCGGCGGCGTGGATCACCTCGTCGACGCTCGCCGACGGTCTGCCGTAGGCGATGTTGTTGAAGATGGTGTCGCTGAACATCTGCGGCTCTTGCTGTACGTAGCCGATCTGCGCACGGTAGGCGGAAAGGTCGAAGTTCTTGATGTTGTGCCCGTCGACCAAGATCTCGCCCGCGTACCCGTCGTAAAAGCGCATCAACAGATTGATGAGCGTGGATTTTCCCGATCCCGTCGTACCGACGATGCCGACGACCTCCCCCGGCTCGAGCGTGAAGGACACGTCGTCGAGCACCTTTTTCGTGCGGTCGAAGGAGAAGGACACGTGCAGAAATTCGATCTTGCCCCGCAGCTTGTCGGGGACGACGTGCGACTCGGCTTGCGTCTCGGGCTCCGCCTCGAGAATGTCGAGGATCTTCTCGGTCGAGGAGAGCGCACTCTGGAAGGAGTCGGAAAGGTTCGCAAAGAAGGAGACGGGGTTATAAAACATCGACGCGTAGGAGATGAAGGAGACGATCAGCCCCGCGGAATAGCCCGAGACCCCCTCGATCACGCGACTGCCGCCGATGCCCCAGATGATGAGGGAGCCGCAGGTGACGCAGAAGGAGACGATCTGCGGGAAGGCGGTCGCGATCTTTCCGAGCTTCAGATCGATCCTCAGCCAGTCGTTGTTCTTCTCCTCGAATTTTTCCGCGGCGCGCTCCTCTCCCGTGAAGGACTTGACCACCTTGACACAGGGGATCGTGTCCGCGAGATTGGCAAAGACGGAGGACCACCTGCGCCAGATCCTGCGGTAATACGGACGGAGCTTGCGCGAGAAGAACCGCGTCAGAAGCACGATAACGGGAATCGGCAGAAGAGAGAGCAGGGTCAGCGAGGGGTTCATCGCCAGCATGATGCAGATGATACCGATCATCTGGAAGAAGTGAACGACCGCCTCCTGCGTGATACGGAGCATGAATTGTTGAAGCGTGCTCGAGTCGGAGGCAATGCGGTTGATGACCGAGCCCGTCGAGGTCTTGTCGTAAAAGCGCATCGGCAGATGCTGCGCCTTGCGGTAGATGTCCGAGCGGAGCGAGGCGACCGCGCGGTCGCCGACCGAACGCATGAGATAGGAGCGTAGGATCCCGACGGTGTATTGTAAAAGATAGGTAAAGAAGAGACAGAGGATCATCGTGAAGAGCACGCGTCCCGCGTCCCCGCCCCCGAAGGAGGCGATCCAAAGCAGGATTTTATTGTCCGAGCTGCCCCCCGAGCTCGGGAACACGTCGTCGACGATAAATCCCGTGATCGCGGGAGGGACGAGCGCCATCGCCGTCGTGAATAAGGAGAGAAAGATACAGAGGACGATGAGCCATCTCTCGGGCTTGATGTATCCGGCGAGCTTCTTCACGATCCGCATTTTGGAGCGGCACATGATACATTCCGCCCCGGGGTGGAGCAGGGTGCGCCCGCATTTCGGACAGACGCTGAGCGCCCGCTCGAAGACGACCGCCATCGCGGCGCATTCTTCGTTCAGCTCTCCGCCGTCCCGCATGTGCGAGATGAAGAGCGCCGCCGCGTCGCACAGCGTCGCCACCGCGTAGGTGTAGCGGAAGAAGATCTCGCGCTCTCCGTTCGGCAACACGGCGGAGAGGGTCGCGTTTCCGTACATGCGTTTTGAGCGCACGTCCGAAAGATCACGATAAAAAAGGCGGCGTGCATCTCCCTCTTTGTCACAGGCGACGAGAAATTCGGGGGTGAAGATCAGGGCGGTCTCCCCGTATCTTCCGTTTTTTCTTAAGTCGCCGACAATGACAAAAAGGATCTGTACGCCGTCTTTGCGTAAAGCATCGATCACGGGTTTTGCGTGGTCGGGAAGCGGTTTGTTCTTCGTAAGATCCGAATAACTGTCCATGGCTTTCTCTCACTTTGCGCCGCCTCTTGTATCGGGAAGCTTTTCCCGTGGAATTCGGACGGTACTGCTATGATAGCAGACCGCGTTCCGAAAAGCAACCCCTTTTTCGAAAAGAGTCAAAAAGATGAAAGCAGAGAGAACAATTTACAGAAAATTTATCAAATCCGTACAATTCCGAAAGAATTTTACACGAAGAGCGGACGCCTCTGACGCCCCGACAGCGCATCCTCGAGCGCGGCGGGGATCTCGGAGAAGTCCGCGACGAGCGAATGGGGCTTGTTGACGGGGTCATCCTGCCGCATGGGGACGAAGTAGACCTGCTTTCGAAGGAGCAGGGTGGCAATGTTTTGCAGATTCTGCGAGAGGGAGTCGTTGGAGGCGAGGGCGATGACGGTCGGACGGTCGCGGCGCAGATGCGCCTTCACCGCCATGGTGACCGAGGTGTCGGTGATCCCCGCGGCGATCTTCGCGAGCGTGTTTCCGGTGCAGGGAGCGACGAAAAGGGCGTCGAGGGGCAGCTTCGGACCGAGGGGCTCCGCGTCCACGATGGTGTGGATGACCTCCCGTCCCGTGATCGCTTCCACCCGCCCGACAAGTTCCTTCGCACTCTGAAAGCGGGTGTCGAGCGAGTACACGTGCTCGCTGACGATCGGTTGGATGTCATACCCCGCGTCCACAAGCCGTGCGAGCGCGTCGAGCGAGCGCGAAATGGTGCAAAACGAGCCGCACAGGGCATATCCTATCATTTTGGTTACATTCCTTTCTTTGACGGGGTTCCGAACAGCATTCGGAGGATCGAGGCGGCGTAGGCGATCCCCGCGCTCTCGGGGTACATGCGCCCGGGAAGGGAGGGGAGCCGCTCGACGTTCGTCCCTTCGGGCAGGTTTTCGCCCGAGGCGACCTCGAGGATCCGCGGCGGCGGGGCGGGAAGATCCTCCGCACGCACGAGGGGCGCGGGCGCGGTGTTCACGAGGACGGAAAGCCCCGAGAGGTCGACCGCCTTCCCGCTGTCGTAGGAGACGTGCACGGCGCGCACGCCGTACTTCCCGAGCTCGAGACATACGGTCTCCTTCCCCGAATAGACGCGGACGTCCGCGCCGAGGAAGAGAAGCATCCGCACAAGCTCCCGCCCGATCTTCCCGTACCCGATCACCCCGACCGAGAGGTCGGCAGGGGCGCGGGGCGTGGTGCTTAAGAGATAGCCGAGCACGCCGAGCGCGCTGAGACGGGCGTTCTCCCGCTCGAATTCCTCGTCGCGGGACACGTCGGCGAGGAGACCTCCCGCCTCTGCCACCTCACGGCGGAACGTGCTCGGGATCCCGTACCCCGCGATGAGGGTGTCGGGACCCAAGAGAGGGAGGAGCTCGGCGAGGGGCGTTTTCGTGCCGTTCACCGTTTTCTTGTCCTTGGTGGACGGGATCGGGAGCAAGAGGATGCGCGAGAGCTTCAGGGCGGGTACCGTCAGATCCGGGAGCTGCTGTTCGAGACAATATCGGCATACGGAGACTCTTTTGTCGTTTCCGTAAGTAAGAATATTCATTGAGTTTTGTTCTCCGGACGGTTTTTGAGGGAGAGATTCTCCCACACCTTCAGTCTATGCAAAAGCCCCCGTCGTGCTTCCGGCTGTCCGACGGGAGCCGCTCGGAATGGCGCCGTCCGAGGAGGATCCGCCTTCGTTTTCGCGGGGAGCGAATACGCGTTTTTGCATCTGCCTCGTTTTTGTGAAAAAGAGCGCGTTCGTTCTTTGCCCGCGTGCCTCCTTGTGAAAAAAAGCGTGTCTTACGCGCTTTGCCCACGCGAGCCCCCTTGTGAAAAAAGCGTGTCTTCACGCGCTTTGCCCCACGTGACCTCTTGTGAAAAAGCGAGCCTTTACGCGTGCACGATCTTCGCGGGAAAAGCGGAAACGTTTCGTGACTCATGTTCGCTCTGTCACGGCGAAGGGGGCGTATGTTTTTTGCGCCCCGCACGATTTTTTGACGAAGCCAAAAAAACAAAGTTTTGGCAAAAGCAAAAAATCTCCGTTCGGACAAAAGGCTACTGCCCGAACGGAGATTTTTGCAAATTTGTAAACAATAGTGCTTATTTTTTGGAGATCTTTCTTGTATTCCTTGATTGCAGAGCGCAGATTCCACCCCGCGCGATCGAGCACTTCGACTGCTTTTTCTTCGGTTTCTCCCGTCGTCCTCGGCGTTCTCCTTGGCGCGACTCACCGCGCCGCTCTTTTGTCCCGCCATGATGCCGACCACGCGGTCGTGGGAGATTCCGTAGGTCGGCGGACATTCCGTGGCATCGGCAATGCCCGTGCGCCCCGAGGTGCCCGCGCCGACGTAGAAGAGCCGACCTCCGCGGCGCATCCGCAGGGATACGGCTTCGGCGACTGCCGCGATGGCGTCCTTTTCCTTTGCGACGGCTTCGACGGAGACCAGATTTTCCCTTGCCATGAGATCCATCATCTCGGGGAAGGTCATCGTGTCGATGTGTGCTGTTCGGATTTCTTTCTTCGGTCTTCAGCATGGCGCTCTCCTTCGGGCAAACTTCGTTTTTCTCTATTTTATCTCTTTTTCGTGGGAAAATCAACCTACGAATCCTATCCGTCCGAGAAAAAACACTATGGAACGTAGACTTTTTCGAGAAAGTCTCGGAGAATCACCAGGGCAACAGCATTTACTTTTTCGGTAAAAAAAGGATATCCAGCAGAACCTGTG
>CAVEOF010000092.1:0-5461 GCA_963617165.1 Coriobacteriaceae bacterium
CCTTCTTCTGCTCGAGAATCTCGGTGCCGTCGGTGTGGATCCCGTAAAGCTTCTGCGGCTTTCCTCCCTCCCCGGTGCACTCGCACTCTTAGACCTCGAATTCCTCGTCTGCCTCTTTGCGATCGGACTCCCCGAGACGATCGCCGCGGTGCGCTCCCTCCTTGTCGGACGGGCGAAGTGCGAGCTGTTTTTGCCCGTTGCCTTCTTGTTTAACATCGTGTATTGCCTCGTGGTCGCCGCTTACGAGCCTGTGAGCTATCCGCTCTTCGGCGCGCTTTACGGCGTTGCCACACTTACGGCGATCGCTTCGTCCTATTTCGCGGCGAATGCGGAATTCATGAGCTTCAAGCTCGTTTCCATCAACGGCAAAAAGCGGGTGGTGGAAAAGAAAATGACGCGCTCTCTCGAAAGAGAGAATCTTGCGCTCGACGGCACGATCGACGAATATAAATCGAAGACCGCGCGCTTCTTCCGCACTACCTTCGTCTCGGATTTCTTCCGCCGCAATTCCAAGAGCGCGGAGAATTCGCAGGTGGTGCTCCTCCTGTTCGCCGTCGCTCTCGGCGTGTCCCTCGTGACGGGCGTTGTCGCCTACTTCATCGTCGGCGGCATGGTAGGGGCGCTCGCTTCCTTCCTCCTCGTCTTCATGCTCTCCTTCCCGTCCTTCGGTCTGCTTTCCCATAAGCTCTCCTACTATCGCGCGGAGAAGGAATCTCTCGCGGAGGACAGCACGGTCATCGGAGAGACCTCCTATTACGATTACGCAGGCGTAGACGTCGTGACCTTCGACGATATCGAGATCTTCGGGAAAGAGGACGTCGCGCTTCAACGCGTCATGCTCTACGGAGATAAACAAAACTTTACAAAAGCACTGCGACAGATGTCTGCACTCTTCGCTTTGCTCGGCGGACCGCTCGATTACATTTTCGCGAACGCGCTCGAAAAACGCTGTCCCCCCGCAGAGCACGCATACGTCGAACAGGACGGCATCCGCGGTGAGGTCGAGGGCGTGACGGTCTATGCCGGTACGGAAGAATACATGCGCCGCTACGGCATCACCATCCCCGCCGATACGGGCGCGCAGGACAGAGTCTACGACACCACGCGCGTGATGTATGCCGCCGAGGCGGGACGCGTGTATGCGAAATTCTACCTTCGTTATTCCTTCTCGGAGGAGTATACCATGCTCCTGCCCCTCCTGAAAGAGGCTGGCATCGTGACCCTCGTCTACACCCGCGACCCCAACGTCAATAACGAGCTCGTGCATAAGCTCACGACGGGCGAGGACATCATCCGCGTGATGCACAAGACGGTGCCGCTGTCCGAGGACAAGAAGATCTACCCCCGCATCAGCGCGGGCATCGTGACCCTCGGAGATAAGACCAATGCCATCAACATGCTTCTTCTCTCGAAAAAGTACGTGAAATTCCAGAAGACCCTCCGCAGCACCGCGACGGCTGCCGCGGCGGCGGGCGGCGCGGCGGCGATCCTGCTTTCGCTCTTCGGCGTGCTCGGTATTCCGACGGTCTTCCTCGCACTTTGGCAGGCGGCATGGATCGGCGTTCTCGCCTTCCTCACCCGCAATACCTTCCCCGTCGGGAAGCAGAGAAACAAAAAAGAGATCCGCGAGACGCTTCCCGCGGTCGTCGAGCGGAGAAAGGATTAAAGCATGACCGAAAAAACGCATCTTTCCTCGGTTCTGAAGTCCGTGGAAAAGCCCGGGCGCTACATCGGGGGAGAATACAATCGCGTCATGAAGGACAAAGCGGCAGTCAAATGCCGCTTTGCCTTCTGTTTTCCCGACACCTATGAGATCGGCATGTCCAATCTCGGCGTCAGAATTCTGTATGACGTATTAAACCGCGACCCCGACATCTGGTGCGAGCGCGCTTACGCGCCGTGGACGGATATGAAGGAGCGGATGGAGACCTACGGGCTTCCGCTCACCGCGGTAGAGAGCGGCGACCCGGTATCCGATTTCGACATCGTGGGCTTTTCTCTTCATTACGAGCTTTGCTATCCGACCTTCCTCGGGATGCTGAAGCTCGCGGGCTTCCCCCTTCTGTCCGCCGAGCGGGGAGAGGATTGCCCGATCATTCTCGGCGGCGGTCCCTGTACCTTCAATTCCGAGCCGGTCGCGGACTTTTTCGACCTTCTCAACATCGGGGAAGGGGAAGAGGTCCTGCACGAGATCGTCAGACTCTATATCCGGATGAAGGAGGACGGTACCTATACGCGTGCCGCGTTTTTGCGTGCCGCGGCGGGCATCGAGGGCGTGTACGTTCCCTCACTTTACGAGGTTCGCTATCACGAGGACGGTACGCTCTATCCTTATACGCCGAAATATCCCGAGGTGCCGACCCGCGTGAGAAAGCGTATCGTCCCCGACCTCGATCATGCGCCCTATCCCGAAAAACTCGTGATCCCCTACGTCGAGACGGTGCACGACCGCATCGTTCTCGAGGTCTATCGCGGATGCATCCGCGGATGCCGCTTCTGTCAGGCGGGGATGATCTACCGCCCGATCCGTGAGACCTCGCCCGAGATGCTCTGCGACCGTGCGCGTTGTCTGTACGAGAACAGCGGCTACGACGAGATCTCCCTCATCTCCCTTTCCATCAGCGATTATTCCCGCCTGCCCGAGCTGACCGACCGTCTGCTCTCGTGGACGGATGAAAAGCGCGTGAGCCTGTCCCTCCCGTCCCTTCGCCTCGACAGCTTTTCGGAGGAGCTCATGCAGAAGGTGTCCTCCGTCCGCACGGGCGGTCTGACCTTCGCGCCCGAGGCGGGGACGCAACGCCTGCGCGACGTCATCAACAAAAACGTCACGGAGGCAGACCTCGAGCGCGCGGTCGGCATCGCCTTCCGCGGCGGCAAGAGCAATGTCAAGCTCTACTTTATGAACGGACTCCCCACCGAGACCTTGACGGACATCGAGGGCATTGCCGCCATGTCGAAAAAGGTCATCGATTGCTATTACGCACTGCCGAAGGAGGAACGCCCCCGCGGCGTCGGCGTTACCATCAGCGTCGCCTGCTTCGTGCCGAAGCCGTTCACCGCGTTCCAGTGGGAAAAGCAGGATACCTTCGAGACCCTCGCCGAAAAGCAGGAGCATCTGCGGTCGTGTATCACCGACCGACGGATCCGCTATACCTACCATGACGCGAAGACCTCCTTCATCGAGGCGGTCTTTACCCGTGGCGACCGCCGTCTTTCCCGCGCGATCTTGCGTGCGGTGGAGCTCGGTGCGTATCTCGACGCGTGGGACGAATGCTTCGACTTCGACCGTTGGATGCAGGCGTTTTCCGACACCGGCATCGACCCCGCGTTTTATACGACGCGCGGCTTCGGACTCGACGAGGTGCTACCGTGGGACGTGATCGATCCCGGCGTAACGAAAGAATTCCTTCTTCGCGAGCGCGCCCGCGCGTACCGCGAGGAGACGACCCCCTCCTGTGCCGAGCATTGCTCGGGCTGCGGGGCGAACCGTTTGGGAGGTAAAACGAGATGGTGCAAGAAATGACCCCCGTCACCCTCCGCGTAAAATTCCGCAAGGTCGGAGACCTTCAATATATCTCTCACCTCGACCTCGTGCGCACGATGAACCGCGTCGTGACCCGTGCCGCTCTGCCTCTTTGGTATACCGAGGGGTATAATCCGAAGCCGAAGATGGTGTTTGCCGCCCCGCTTTCCATCGGGACGGAGAGCCTTGTCGAGTTTATGGACATCCGCCTGACGGAGCGGGTGGACCTTTCTCGCGTCAAGGATGCGCTCAATGCCAATCTGACCGACGACATGCAGGTCGAGGAGGTATATTATCCCGACACGCGCCTGACCGATCTGAAATGGCTCGGCTATGACGTCACCGTCGATACCGAGGGCGCGGATGCGGCGCTCGCCGAGAAGTGCGAGGCGCTTTTGCTCGGAGAGAGCGTGCTCGCCGAGAAGAAGGGGAAGGACAGAGAATTCCGCCCCGTGGAGATCCGCCCCCTGATCCGCACGGTGAAGGTGACGGCAGAGGAGGGGACGCTTCACATGTTCTGCGTCCTTTCGGGGGACGCGTCCGCGTTCCTGAATCCCGAGCTCGTCATCCGCTTTCTGAAAAAGGAAGCGGGCATCCTCTCCGATCCCTGTCTTGTGAACGAGGGGTATCGGATCGTGAGGATCGGCGCCTATCGCGAGGATATGACCCCCTTTCGCTGAAAGTCAGAAGATACTGTCGAGATTGACTCCCGAGAGCCGCCCGAGGTGCGTGAGCGCATCCTCGAGGCGGCTTTTCGTAATGATGAATTGCTCGTCGTCTCCCGCCTCTGCCGCGCCGATCAGCTCGGCGAAGGCTTCTTCGATGTTTGTCAGATCGTCGTGATTGACGGTAAGGCTGATATAGCGCTCCTCTGCCTGAAAATCCCGATAAAGCGCAGTGACACTCTCGAGAATTCCTTCGTCGGACAGAGAGAGCGCCGCGACCTTTTCCTTGTAGTTTGCGGCTTTCTGCCCGATGACGGCGGCGTTGACGAAGACGAAGATCAGCACGAGTACGAGAATGACTGCCGCGGAAATTTTTACTTTCATGCGGGAGTGTCCTCCTTTCGGACAAGAGACGTGTTTCCGCGGTCGTCGACGGTCAGAAGATACACCTCGGGGAGCTTGACGCCGTAATGCGAAAGAACGTGAGAGAGCCACACGCGGTCGTAACCGAGGGCACGGAGATTCTTTTCGTTGACCTCGCGGTCGACGACGATCATGTGCGCGATCCCGGCGTCCGCGCCTTCCCCGTCGGCAAGGGCGCGCCGCGTGATCGGCTGACAGTCCGCGCGCAGAGTGACCGACAGCTTTCCGCTCTGCTCGAGGATGGCATAGTATACCTCCGAGACATCCGCAATGCCGAGTACGCGAAGCTCCGAGAGCAGCTCGTTGATCGAGATGCGATTGTCCTCGAGCACCTTTTGACGAATCTTTCCTTTATATATAATATAGACAGGCTCCCCCTCGATCAGGTGCTTCAGCTTTGCGGAACGGTTTTTGACCCACGAGAGCAGGATCTCCGCCGAAAGAATGAAGAGAATGGGAATGACCGCGTTGAGCAGAGGAAGGTCGGGGTCGTCGATCGGAATGGCGGCAACCTCCGAAATGAGGAGGGTGGAGACAAGCTCCCCGACCTCCAGCTCTCCGATCTGTCGCTTTCCCATCAGCTTCAGCGTGACGGAGAGAAAGAAATAAATGAGCACGGTTCGCAGGAAAATCGAAGCCATCGTGCGCTCCTTTCCGAAGGAATGTATCTTTATTTTGAGACGGGGAACGAAAAATACGCAAAAAATCGATAAAAAAGTAAAAAATCTTTCAAAAAGCCCTTGACAAGCGGGGAGAGATGTGATAGAATAAGAAAGCTGTCGATAAAGCGGCGGCTCGGTCATTGAAAATTGAACAACACGAAGAAGAGAAGAAAACACTGAAAAGTGTG
>CAVEOF010000093.1:0-5225 GCA_963617165.1 Coriobacteriaceae bacterium
CACAGGTTCTGCTGGATATCCTTTTTTTACCGAAAAAGTAAATGCTGTTGCCCTGAATAGTAGACCCGTAAAAAAAATAGCTATAGTTGATCATACAAAAAGGGAAAGATGTGGTATCATAGTCATAAATCAAGAAAAAGGAGGAAACGAATACGAAAAACGAAAAGAAAAAAGAGGGAGCTTCGCCGCCGATCCGCCCGAGCGTGATGCTTCCGACCTGTGCGCGGGCGGATTATTTGCGCCTGAAAACCTTCGACTGCGGAATGGATGTTATGAACAATGCCTCGTTTTGCAGTGACAGGTTGCGAATGATCCACGGAATGGAGGTGTTTTTGACAGAGGGCAGGGAGCAATATCTTCTGCAAATGGCGACGCGGTTTTCACTGTACTCGGAATTGAAGTATTTCTTGTACAATGCGCCGGACGGAAAGACGAATCTTGTGAACCCGAGTAGCGAAGAGCAAAAAGTGCTCGGTGAAACGTTGCGCGGGAGCGATTTTCGGATGGTGCCCGGCAAGGCACCCGTTCTCTACGAGGAAAATACGAGAGAGGTCGGTCATGTTCCGCTCATGCTGCTCGGTCACATTTTGGCGCATACCCCCGGCTTGCGGGAATGTCGGAGGTTTGATATTCCCATTGAAGCGGCGATCGCCGCACGGAATTCCGAAAAGAGATCATAATCTTCGCAAAACTCAATCGAGCGCGACGAGCTTCATTCTTTCATCCGGAGTGTGATCCGGTTGATGCAACGCGATAAAACGTTTGCCGTTAAGATCGCGAAACGCCATGCAATGCCCTCCGTCTTGGGCAAAAACCTTTTCTGCATATTCGTAATCGCCGCAAACGCCGTTTTTGCTGACGCTTTTAAACACCGAATATCCCGTTTCGCTACACGTAGACCAAAGAAGAACGATATTTCCGTTCTCTTCATAAAGCCACGGTCCCTCACAAATATAACCGGCAGTGCCCTCTCCGCTCACCTTTACCGCTTTGCCGCAGTATTTTCCGCTGACGATTTTTTTTGGCTTTCCGACAATGTGCTTCAGCTCGTTGTCGAGCTCCGCGATATAAAGGCTTCCGTCGCCGTCGCCCGTTATCGGCGTAGTCCATTCGTTCGAAAAACAAAGATACGGCACGCCTTCATGAACGAACAAGGTCGCGTCGAGACAGCCCCATCCGACAGGCGTAACGTATTCGCCCGTGAGCATTTTGAAATTCCCGTCGAGATGATCCGATGTAAGAATTATGCTGCCCCTTCCCAAGTCTTTTCTGAAAACCGAAACAATAAGATAAAATTTACCGTTATATTCGTGAATTTCGGGCGCCCAAAGAGTGGTATACCCGTCGAGTGAACCGTCTGTCACCATAACGCACTTTTCGGAAAAATTTTCGAGGTCGTTTGATTCGTAAAGCTGTAGGGTGCTTCCGCGCCCCCACGGATCGTCACCCGTCGTGCCGAGCAGATAATACTTGCCGTCGCGAACAACGACGAACGGGTCCCTGATGTGAATGTCTTCTCTTTTCATGTGCAAAGATCTCCTTTGGAAAAATATATAATAATAAAAAAACGAAAATAAAAATGCTAAAAGCGCGGCGTAATTTTTTTAATTTAGTACTCTTGCGCCTCAACAATTTTTAACGACGTCGGCGAGAGCTTCGGAATTTTTATATCGCGCAACATCGTTTATGTAAAGAGAAATAGTCATTATATTAATATGCATTTCCTGATCCGATACGGTAATTCCATTGCTCTTTATTCGTTTGCGCCTTCTAATAATTTTATTTTATGACAACATGTTTTGACAACAAAATCAAGCACAAAAAATATCAATGTCGGCGGAGATTCTTTCGTCTTTTTGCGGGAAAATATTCTTTGTTTATGGAATCGGCTAATTCTTCAAGTTTTTCCTTGGTGTAGATCATTTAAGTACCTTCTGTTTTATCCTTTGTCATAGATTCAATAATTTGCATCCACTCTTTATCACCGAGATTGGGAAGGAACAGAAAGGGAGCATATATCCGAGTTCATCCCAAAGCCAAGAAGAAAGGCAAAGAAAAACCGAAAAGACTTAAGGCCGAAAGCTTGATACTGTAAGGCTCAAACCCGTTCTTGTAAGCGTAAGGCATAGAGCCGATCCCGGCTTTTTAGTCCGTGCCTCGGGATCTTTTCGGCTGCTCTCCCGTGAGATATAGGGAGATCACCGACTCGAGGGTCACCGTGAGCGCGGCGCGGCGCTCCTTCGGCAGGGTGCGGGCTTTGCGGTAGAGACGCAGAAGGCGGAGCTCCTCGTCGGACAGCTCCGACCCCGTTTTCCCGAGGGGCAGGTCGAGCAGCTCTCCGACCGTCATGTGAAATTTCTCGGCGAGGGCGGGGAGCATCTTCATGAAAGAGGAGGAGCGCGCACGGCGCCAGTTGTTCACCGTCTTTTCGGGAAGCCCGCACGCGCGCTCGAACGCGGCGTCGCTGTCGTATTCCGAAGAGATCAGGAGGAGCAGACGCTCGCGGATGCTTTCGCAGTTTTCGTATTTCATCGGTTATTTCCTCTTTGCCCCTTTGCCCGCCCTGCGGGTGGGGGATGCCTTGCCGGGCTTCGCTTTCTTGCGCGGCGCGCTCTTTTTCGCCGCGTTCGATCTTGCCCCGCTCGGAGAGTCTGTCGCTTTCCCCTTCGGGGCGCTCGTCGGTGCACCTTTTGCCGTACCTGCCGCTTTCTCCTTCGGGGCGCTCATCGCTATGCCCTTTTCTTGTTTTTCGCGCGGGCTGTCCTCTCGGGGCTCGCGGTCTTCGGTCACCATCCCGTCGCGCGCTTTTGCAGTGGCGTCCTCGCTTTCTTTTGCCGCATGTTTTGCGGTTTGGGCGGGGCGCTTTTTCTTTTTCGTCGCGCTGAACCCGAAGGTGCCGAGCCGCCGCCCGAGGGCGAAGTATTCGCCGTGCGCGTAGGCGAGCAGGTGCGCGCGCTCCATGTGGATTTTTCCCTTTTCGTCGAGCAGACGCTCGTCGCAGGAGACGTCGAGGATGTCGGCAAAGAAGACATCGTGCGTCCCCATCGGGACGACCTCGGTGACGCGGCACTCGAGCGCGACGGGACACTCTGCAATGGTGGGGGGCGCGACGGTGCGGCTCTCCGTTTTGGTGAAGCCGCATTTTTGGAATTTATCCACCTTCGCCCCCGTAAAGATGCCCGCGCAGTCCACCGCCTTCGCGAGGTTGTCGGAGGGCAGGTTGATGACGAACTCGCCCCCCTCCTTGAGGATCTCGTAGGAGTGGCGCGACGGGCGGATCGAAACGTAGGTCTTCGGCGGGTCGGAGGCGAGGATGCCTGTCCATGCGACGGTGAGAACGTTCGCGCGGTCTCCCTCGCCGACCGTAACGAGAACGGGCGGAAGCGGCGCGGTCAGCGTCCCACCCTTAAAATGCTTGCGTGACATAGATATTTCCTTTCATAAATTCGGAGAAACTTCGAGTCGGAAGAACGGCAACCCGCTCCGCAAAGGCGAGCCTTGCCGAGACCTGTCGCGGCGCGGAACCTCCATCGCCTAAGACATCGGCAACGCTTCAAAAACTCTGAACGCCGAGCTTTCAAAGTCTACCGCAAGCCCCCCTGCCATCATTCATAATTCATAATTCTTAATTCTTAATTTTCTTCATTCGTTACCTGCATCCCGAGCCAGAGTTTGGTCAGGATCTTATCGGGGAGTAGCTTGAAGAGAAGATGCTGGAGCTTCGTGAACCAATTCGTGACGTACATGGCTTTGCCCTTTTGCGACGCCTTGATACACCCGCGCACGACCGTCTCGGCGGAGAGCAGAGGCTTCATCGTTTTCGGCACCGTGACGCCCGGCTCGGCGGTCGCCTTCCCGAGGAACTCGGTCGCTACCCACCCGGGGCAGAAGCAGGTCGCCCGCAGTCCGTACTTGCGGATCTCGTAATTCAGCGCCTTCGTGTAGTGCAGGACGAACGCCTTCGAGGAGGCGTAAATATTGAAATTCGGCAGAGGGGTGAAGCAGGAGCCGCTTCCCATCTCGATGATGCGTCCGCCCTCCTCCATGTAGGGGATCGTCATGTGCGTAATGAGGACGAGCGCCTTGTCGTTGACGTCCATCATGCGCACGATCTCTTCCTCGGGCACCTGCTCGAAGGAGCCGAATTTGCCGAAGCCGGCGGCGTTGACGAGGAAGCGCACGCGCGGCTTCTCCGCCTTCAGCGCGTCGCGCACCGCATTGACGCCCTCCATGGTCGCGAGGTCGGCGCCGATGACCTTCGCCTTGACCCCGAGCTCTTCGGCGAGCGCCTCCATCCTGTCGGTGCGGCGAGCAACGAACCAGAATTCGTCGATCTCGGGAAGCTCCTTTAACTGACGGGCAAACTCGCGACCGATACCGCTCGAAGCGCCCGTAATAATAGCAACAGACATACTTTTTCTCCTTATATGAAAACAATAGATTACAATTTGACGTATTTTCCGACCCGCTCGACCAAAAGCGCCGATGCAACACCGATCACGGCGCCCGCAATCACGCCCGAAAGCAGCAGGGGCGGAAGATAGAAGAGCACTCCCTCACTGCGGAGCACCGCCATCGCGGCGAGGATCTGCCCGACGTTGTGCGCGACGCCCCCCGCGACGCTGATGCCGACGACGGAGAAACGCCCGACCCGCCGAAGCAGGAGCATGACACAGAGGGAGAGCACCGCGCCCGAAAGGCTGTATAACCATCCGACCGCATTCCCGAAGAGGAGGGAAACAAGGAGCACGCGCACAAGACTGACGGCAAACGCCTCCCACGTCCCGAAGACAAAGAGCGCGAAGATAACGGCAAGATTGGCAAGCCCGACCTTCACGCCGGGCACGGCGACGAACGCGGGGATCTGACTCTCGACAAAGGAGAGCACCATCGCCACCGCCACCGTCATGGCAAGAAACACAAGCCTTCGCGTTTTCTTCAAAGCAACCCTCCTTACAATTATGAATTAAGAATTATGAATTAAGAATTGTGGCAAGGAGTCTTTCGCAGGTCTGTGACGGGATTATGTCAGCGTGATGCAAGCGTGTCTTGATTTTAACGCCGCGCAGCTCCGTCAAATTCCGCATTGCCCTTCATACGCCTGAATTTCAAGGTTACCGAAAGGCTCCCTACCTAATTCATAATTCATAATTCATAATTCATAATTCATAATGATGGATTGTCAAGTCAAGTGCAACACATTAGTGAAAAAATTTTTTAAGGAC
>CAVEOF010000094.1:0-5099 GCA_963617165.1 Coriobacteriaceae bacterium
CTGTCAGGAAAAGTATACCTTTCCTGACAGGCATTGCCTATATTATATTCTACTTTCGCGCATTTGTCAAGAGATTGCCGGAAATTTGATAAAAATGTAGAAAATAGTTTTCCGACGCGGAGAAAAGTTGGGAAAAATAAAAAGAGAACCTCATCGATCTTCCGCGCAAATGCGCGGCGTCGATAAGGTTCTGCCTTAAAATAAGATCCGATTGATTCGGTTTATAATACGAACATGAAGCGCGCGAGAAGGGAATTGCTTTTGCATATTTTCGCACGGGCGCACACTTTCCGCACTTGCGCTTTTTGCGTTGCTCCTTTGCTCGGCGCTTTACGCATTGATCCTCGACCAGTCGATCTCGGGGAGTCCGTGTTCCCTTAAAAACGCGTTGGTCTTGATAAAATGCCCGCAACCGAAAAAGCCGTTGTAAGCCGAAAGCGGGCTCGGATGCGCACATTCGAGGATCAAGTGCCGCGGGTTCGTGATCAGGGACTTTTTGCTTCGCGCATTGCCGCCCCAGAGGAGGAAGACGATCGGGGTCTCCTTCTCATTGAGCAGGGAAATGATGCGGTCGGTCAGCGTCTCCCATCCGTGCCCCTTGTGGCTCTGCGGCTGTCCCTCCCTGACGGTCAGAGTCGTGTTGAGCAGAAGGACGCCTTGCTTTGCCCACCCGACAAGCTCGCCGCTCCTCGGCGGGGCGATGCCGAGCTCGTCTTGAAGCTCCTTGAAAATGTTCTGAAGAGAAGGCGGAAAGGGGACACCCTCCTTGACCGAAAAGCAAAGTCCGTGCGCCTGCCCACGACCGTGATACGGATCCTGCCCGAGCAGGACCGCGCGGCAGTCGGCATAGGAGGTGTAGCGCAGCGCGTTGAAAATATCTCCCATCGGCGGATAGACCGTCGCACCGAAGTATTCCTTTTTCAGAAATTCTCTGAGGGAGAGGTAGTAATCTTTCTTGAATTCTTCCGCGAGACGATCGTCCCAGTCGTTCCCGATATGTACCATGACATGCTCCGTCCGTTTTTTCTTCTATTTTATCACGAACGGCGGGAAAATGCAAGAGCGAGTTTCGGAGGACAGAGCGCCTCGCGGCAGACCATGCCCTAAGCGCCGAACACGCTTTCGATGACCCTCGGGCAGACGGGCGGGGAATACAGCCACGAGTCCATATGCGTGACCGATTCCGTATCGATGAAATAGCGGAGCGGCTCGGTCCGAGTCTCCGCATCGTGTGCGTCGATGATGATGAGCTTGATCTTCATTTTTTCGGGGATGATGCTCTTGATGTAGACGGCGGCACTCTGTCCGACCCTGACGTCCTCTTTATATTCGGCAAGTCCCGCAAGATTCGGGGTCAGCTCGACGAAGATCCCGTAATTTTCCACACTGCGGACGATTCCGCGCACCGTCTGCCCCTCGGAGAATAGCGCGGCGTTTTCCTCCCAACTGCCGAGAAGCTCCCGCTCGGAAACGTAAATGCGCCCCCGCTCGTCGATGGTTTTGACAACGGCATAGATGGCATCCCCGACCGAAAGGCGCGCCGCGGGATGAGAAATCCGTGAGACGGAGATGCAGTCGATGGAAAGCAGGGATACGATGCCGCATCCGATGTCCACGAAGGCGCCGAAATTCTCGAGATGCGTGATCTTCGTCGGGATCACGTCCCCGGGGATCAATGCCGAGACGTAATTCAGCATACATTCTCTTTGCGCCGCACGGCGGGAAAGCACGGCAACGATATCTCCCGCGCCGTCCTTTTCAAAGCCGATGACCTTGAAGCAAACGGGCTTTCCGACCCGCGTCAGGATCGCGATGTCCTTGATCTCCTCATGCTCGGGGAGAAATTGCACTTCCTCTCTCGGCATGACGCCCTTGATGTGCGCGCCGAGCCCGATATGAAGATTGAAATTGTGGTCGCAGAGGATGGCGGGCGCCTCGAGAATGATCTGCTTTTCGAGCGCCTTTTCGAGTCCCTGCTTGGTGGAGATCAGCTCGTGATTTTTGAGAGTGGAGATCAACATGCCCTCGGGCTTGTAAGTATTCATTTTGCGGATGTTCCTTTCTGCTTTTCCTTCTTCGGATTTTTTGTTTCGGACGCTTCACCATATGCGGCGGGCAGGAAAGATATGACAAAAGGACCGCCGCAAACGGATTTTCCCTTGCGGCAGTCCCTTTGAATCTAACCGTCTCCCTCGACATCCGCCGAAGCGTTCGGATCTTACAGACGGTAAGGTTTAGTTCATTCTTAATTCATAATTCATCATTCTTAATTTTGCATTACCCGATGCTTTCGTGGCGGCGCTCGCCGTCGAGACCGAAGCTGACATGGATCGCATCGTCGACATGGCGCATCGTGCCGTCGTCGAGGTGCCCCATCTTTTCCTTCAGTCTCCGCTTGTCGATCGTGCGGATCTGCTCGAGCAGGATCACGCTGTCCTTGGCGAGCCCCGCGTCGTTGCCGACCACGTCGATGTGCGTCGGCAGCTTCGCTTTGCTCATGCGGGATGTGATGGCGGCGGCAATCACCGTCGGGCTGTATCGGTTGCCGATGTCGTTCTGAACGATCAGAACGGGGCGGAGCCCGCCCTGCTCACTCCCGATCACGGGGCTGAGATCGGCATAATAAATATCTCCTCTTCGTATGTTCATTTCAGATACTCGGGACAGTCGGACGCATGGCTTTCGTGTCCCGCTTTCTTCTCCTCCTTGAATTTTACATAGATATTTTTACCGTTTCTTTCAAATCTAAACGGGAAAACGGGAATTTTCTCCTCTTTTTCATTTTATGCGAAATGTCGCCCGCACGACAAAAATCGCCGCCCCGTTCGAGACTCGGACGGCGCGGCGACGCGGGACAGGATAAAAGCAGAGGAGAAGATCAGGCGTGAGATTCGACGGGTTCGCTATCGCGGTGGAAGAGGAGGGAGATGCACCAAAGTCCCGCAAGCGCAACGATAATATAAATGATGCGAGCGAGAACGGTAGTGGCGCCGCCCGAGATCCACGCGACGACATCAAAGGAAAACAAACCGATCGAACCCCAGTTGAGCGCGCCGATGATCGTGATCAGGAGCGCGATTTTATTCATGACAGTCATAGGCATCTCCAAGTAGGATTTTTCGGAATTCGGATAAGCGGGCGGGAAGATGTTCCGACGCCCGTATTCAGTATGCCGCAAATCGAAAAGAAATATGTATTGGGTATTGACAAAACGATAAGAAAATGCTATACTGTAAACAGAAATTTTTTCAGTAAAGGAGTTTTCTCATGGCTAAAAAAGACACTATCACGGGCGCGTATGAGTCTCTGCCGAAGATCGCGAAGATTCTGCTTCAGATTTTCTTCGGGTACATCATCGGAGGCGTGTATCGCATCATTCGCTTCTGCGAAAAAGGCAATGTCGTCACCCTCGTCGCGGGAATCCTCGCACTGGTTACCGGTGTCGGCAACGCGATCGCATGGGTCGTCGACCTTGTGACGGAGATCCTTTCCGACAAGATCACGGTTTTCGCCGACTGATCGCGACGGGTTGCCAAAGTCTTTTGACTTCGGCAACCCATCTTTTTATTTTTATTGTAAAAGGAAAGGAATGACGCATGAAACTTGCCGTATGTATCGATAACGGCGGCGGGATGCTTCTGAATCACAGACGGCAGAGCCGTGACAGAGAGCTTATCCGCGAGCTGTCCGAGAGCTTGGACGGCGCGCATTTGTATGCCGAAGCATTCTCCGAGACGGCGCTCGCCGATGTGCCGCATACCGCGATCACGAGAGATCAAGTCGGCACACTCGGAAAAGAGGATATTTTCTTTGTCGAATGTCCGCCGATCGCCCCTCTGCTTGCGCACGCCGACACCCTGATCGTCTACCATTGGAACCGCTCCTATCCGTCGGACGAGGTGCTCGACATCTCCCTTGACGGGCTGACTCGTGTTTCGAGCACAAATTTTGTCGGCTCGTCTCATGAGAAGATCACGAAAGAGGTATATCGTATATGAATGTTAAAAGATCCGGATTTTTCGCCTTTCTCGCCTGCCTTCTGATTCTTGCGACCCTTTTGACGGGATGCTCGCTCCTCCCGGCCCCGCCGGAAGAACCGTCGACGCCTGCGCAGCCCGAAGAGCCGCCCTCGCCCGATTCCGATGTTTCGGTCGGCGCATTCGATTCCGCGGCGATCTTGGCGGCGGTTCTCGATTTTTCCGACAAGGCATTTGTCAATGTCAACGGGGGAAAACCGTTTTTCATCGAGGAAGAGATCACCACCGAGGCGTTTGAACGCTATGCTCCCTTGGATTCGCTCGGCAGATGCGGTATCACCTTCGCCAATGTCTGCAAGGAGCTGATGCCGACCGAAGAGCGGGGAAGCATCGGCTCGGTCAAGCCGAGCGGATGGCATACCGTGAAGTACGACATCGTTGAGGGAAAGTACCTTTATAACCGTTGCCACCTGATCGGCTATCAGCTGACGGGCGAGAACGCGAACCGTCAGAATCTGATCACCGGCACGCGCTATCTCAACATTCAGGGGATGCTTCCGTATGAAAATATGGTCGCCGACTACGTGAAGGAAACGGGGAATCACGTGCTTTACCGTGCGACCCCGATCTTTGACGGCGACGAGCTCGTCGCACGCGGCGTTTTGATCGAAGGATATTCGGTAGAGGATAACGGGGAGGGCATTTCCTTCTGCGTCTATTGCTACAATAACCAACCGGGCATTACCATCGATTACGCGACGGGTGAGAGCTGTCTTTCCGGCGAGGCGCCGGATTCCTCCTCCGGAGAGACGGAGGAAGAGGATGTCACCTATATCCTCAATATCTCGGGGAAGAAATTCCATCTACCGACCTGTTCCTCCGCCGCCTCCATGAAGGAGGAAAACAAGCGCACCTATACAGGCTCGCGCGAGGCACTGATCGAGGACGGCTACACTCCCTGCGGCTCCTGTAAGCCGTAATATAAACATCGGCTCGGTGCCACTCTGCACCGAGCCGATGTTTTAGTGCGCTCGGCATGCGATACAACATGGTGGTGAAAGTCCACAACAGGCATGGCAGTAGGAACTGTTAGCAGAGGGCAAGGGCGTCCGTCGTGAGGCG
>CAVEOF010000095.1:0-4852 GCA_963617165.1 Coriobacteriaceae bacterium
TACTGAATAACCGCTTTTTCTTCTCTTGAGGACTCTCTCTTATTGCGACAGCCCCGTTTCCTTAGTGGTCACCCTCGCGTGTGACAGTCGTTTTTGCTTTGTCGGTATCGCAAAGTCGGCTTGCACTTTTTCCCCTTGCTCCGGCCGCCGTCCCGAGAGGGAGCGCGGACGGTTCACCGTTTCGGCAGGGATCTTTCCGCCATCGCGTTTTTGACGCTGATCGTGATGTGACAGGGGGCGAAAAGAAGGGCAAAGGCGATGAGAGGGAGGTTCAGTGTCAGGATACCGCTCTCAAGAAAAAGAAGAGAAGGAAGAGTCGAAAGGGTGATCGCCTTGCGGAGAGAGCTCTCCTTCCAAAAGACCACCCACCCGAGAAGGTAGAGCGCGACGAGTGTCGCACCGACGGCGAGGTAGACGGTGCGTCCTCCGTCGAAAAAGAAGCCTCGGCAGAGGAGGGATCTCGAGGAATTCAAGGAGAAAGCAGCCGAACCGACCGATCTGCTCGAGGAGCTCGACGGTTTTGTTGTGATAGAGATTAAGCTGCCCTTATGCGTGAAGGCAAAGACGAGGTTCGGCACGAGGAGCAAAAGGACGAAGACGAGACCGAAAAGATTGAACAAGGAAAAACCTCTTTTTGTCGGAACGGAGTGGGAGTACGATGCTTTGACGCGGAGCTGCTTCGCTTCACTCTTTACGCGTTCGGCTGTGCGAGGCGCTCGATCAGGTCGAAGAAGACGCCGTCCCGCCAGATGTGGTAGACGTAGGTCATGGGCTTGTCGATGGGGGTCTCCTCGTAGTAGCCGTCGTAGGAGGGGAGGCGCGTCCCGATGACCCGCGTCTTGACGAAGTATTCCTCGCCGCGAAGAAGATCGAGCGCGCAGGCGACGGAGGAAATGTCCCAGAGCGGACGCGTCCAGTCCTTGCCCGCGGCGTAGCTGTCCGCCGCGCGGATGGTGTTCTTCGCGAGATAGTCGGCGAGGGGATTCTTCCCGATGAAGAAGACCTCGAGCTCGGGCTTCGAGATCGTCAGCGCGTGGGTCACGCCGTGGCAGGGGATCTGCGTGAAGCGCCCGGCGAGGCTCATCACGACGCGCGCGGCGGCGATGTCCTGCCACATGTTGAATTCCTTCGTGTCACAGTAGGAGTGCGCGTGTCCGCCGAGCCAGATGACGTGGAGCCGCTCCGCGATCTCGGGCTTCAGAAGAAGCGCCGAGGCGATGTTCGTGATCGCCCCGATGGCGAGCACGGTCAGCGGACTTTGCGCGCTGTAATTCATCGCGCGGGAGGCAAGATCGCGCGCCGCGTCCGAGAGGACGGGCGTCTTCTCATCGGGTAGATAGGCGTCCGAGCCGCGGTAGGAGCAGGGGATGAGATCCTCCCGTCCCGCGAGCGTCAGAATGTGTGAAAGCTCGCGGTAGCTCTTCTCCATGCCGTCGGCGGGAGAGGTGGAATTGCCATTGAAGAAGGGCGCGGCGTACAGCGCTACGGTGTGCAGGCTCTCCTCGTGAGAGAGCAGGTAGGAAATGGCGAACTGGTCGTCCACCTCGTTGAAGGCGTCGGTGTCGATCACGACGTCGATCTGTCGATTCGTTTTCATGAGTATCTCCTTTGTTTTCTGTATTCGGACGGGGTTTTGTGGTAGGTTTCGAAAAAGGCGCGGCGGAAGAAGCTCTCGTTCTGATATCCCACCGCGGCGATGATCTCACCGACGGACAAGTCGGAGGAAAGCAGGCGCTCGGCGGCGACCTCGCACCGACGCGCCGTGAGAAGGGCGGAGAAGGTGACTCCCGTCTTCTCCTTGATGATCTTTCCGACGGAGGCGGCGCTGTACCCGAGCGCCCGCGCGGCGCCCTCGAGCGACGCGTCCGCGAGGTGCTCGTCAAGATACCGAGAAAGGCGCTCTTTGAAGCTGTCCTCGGCGGGGCGGAGCGTCATTTTCGTCATGCCCTCCGTGACCTCCGCCATCGTCGGGACGGAGGCGGCGGCGCCCCGCTTCGAGACGGCGATTGCCGCCGCGGCGCTTGCGATCCGGAGGGACATCGCAAGGTCGATGCCGCGGGCGAAGGACGCGATGAAATATCCCGTGAAGGTGTCTCCCGCCGCCGTGGTATCGACGGCTTCGACAAGGTAGACGGGCGAGCGGATGATCTTATCGCCCGAGGATACCATGCTTCCCCGCCTGCCGAGGGTCAGAAGCACCGTCAGCGAAGGGTACTTCTCGTGCATCTGACGGAAGAATTCCCCCTCGGCGGAGAAATCGAAGAAGCAATGCGCCTCTCCTTCGTTGACGATGAGGCAGAATACGTCGGAGAGATTCACCTCCGCGGTGATCTTTCCGACGGGGGAGGGGTTGTAGAACACCTTCATGCCCCGCTTTGCCGCGCTCGAGATGAGGTAGGGGATCTCGGAAATCTCGTTCTGCACCGTGAGAATATCACCCGCCGAAAAGCGGGAAAGCACCTCGTCGATCTCTTCTCGCGTAATGGCAAAATTGGCGCCGTTGAGGACGAAGATCGCGTTGTTCCCCTCGTCGTCCACCTGAATGACGGCGTGCCCCGTCGGGCAGTCCGCGACGCGGACAAATTCGGTCTGAATTCCCGCCTCCCGCATGAAATCGAGCAAAAACGCGCCGTCCCTGCCGATCTTTCCCGCGTGACAGACGGGGAGCCCCGCCCGCGCGATCGCGACCGATTGGTTCAGCCCCTTCCCGCCGGGGAAGGTGTCGAGCGTCTCGGCGCGGTTGGTCTCTCCCGACTGCGTGATGTGCGGCAGGCGGTAGACAAGATCGATGTTGCAGGAGCCGAAGGACAGAATATTCATAAAGCACCCCCGTGATCTTAGGTAATCATACCTCTATTATAACATGGAAACGAGACAAAATAGAATTTTGTCGGCAACTGTCGTTGCCATGCGCTTTGTCTTCGCCAAACCGCCGTTTCCGTGGAAATATTGCGCTCGAAAACCCTTGCAAGCAAGTTTTCTTGCTTATATTATAAAACAAAAGAACAGACAAAACCAGTGCGCCCGCGGGGGAAAAACAGACGGATTCGGGAAAAGGGAGGAATTCATTCTTAATTTTCTACCTTCTGTACTTCTTGATATACTGTGCGGGGGAGAGAAGCATTTCCCGCTTGAAGACCTTTGAGAAGTAGGAGGGGGAGGAATAGCCGACCGCCTCGCCCGCTGCGGTGACGGTGGCGCCCTCGCGAAGGAGCTTTGCGGCGTGTCCCACTTTTTTCATATTTAGGTAGGAGATGAAGGAGACGCCGAGCTTCTTTTTGAAGAGGTGGCAGAGATGATAGCTCGAGAAAAAGAGCGCGCCCGACACGTCCTCCATACGGTGAATGTCGGCGAAGTGCGCGTCGATGTAGGCGAGCACGCGCCCGATCTCCTCTCCGTGTGCGTTGGCGGTGGGGGTGACGCGCGGCGTGTTCTCGATCAGATAGAGCATGTCGAGAAGGAGGAAGATCATCGTCTCGCTCTCCTCGGTCCCGAAAAGTCCCGCGGCGGTGCGTCGGTCGGACTCGGCAAGGAAGGCGTGCGTGAGGGCGCCGTAACGGCGACTCTCCTCCTCGGAGAAGCGGACGACCGTCGGCGCGCGCAGGCAGGTGAACTGTGAGAGAAGCGCGGGGGAGCAGAGACGCTCGAAGTGTTCCTCCATAAAGTAGGAGACGATGCGCGTCGCGTGGTCGCTCGTCGTGCGGTGATGCACGCCCGGCGGGATCAGGGCGATGCCCCCCGATTGCAGGTGATAGCACCCGCTGTCGAGGATGTAGGTGCACTCGCCCGAGCAGAGGTAGTAAAGCTCAAAACAGTCGTGATATTGAATGTGATTCAGAGGGACGCACTGCGTCTTTTTCTCCGCGCGGAGCACCGTCTGCGGAAAGCGGATAATGTCCATATGGTTGGCGTTCGGCACTCCTTTCTGCCATATTTTGCGCATTTTTCGGGAAAATCACGGGTTCTTACGCTTATATTTTATAAAAATTTCAAAAGCTTGTCAAGAAAAAGTCCCCGTCGGGCAAGATTTTACATGCTTTTGCCGTCCGACAAGCAAAATATTACATGTTAGAGAAATATCATGTAAAATATCAAGCGAAAAGTGAAAATATCGAGAAAAACAAAGCAATATTTTACAAGTCAAGGGGAAAGTCGGCAAAATACTACACGCATTCCGAAGAATTTCATGCTACAATAAAAGAAAACTTCCTCTCCACCGCGCCGCCCCGCGAAAAATGCAAAGGACGCGGGGCGCAAGGCGCAGATCGGGAAGGCAAAAACAATTTGCAGCAACTCCGCAACGGGCAGAGCGTAAATTCTCAAAGTAAATGCAACTATGGTTGCGGTTACTTTGAGAATTTACGTTCAAAACATTCAAAAAAAACGCAAAGACCGACCAAAAGGCACCCCAAAGATCACTTTAACGCATACCGGCACAGAGATGCAGGTATGCGTTTTTTCTCTCTTTCTGCCATATGTATATGACGCCTGCAAAAAGCGCATTATACCTATCAAGAATCGGGCAAAAAGCAAAATAACAAAAGTCAAGGACATCACAAGCAAAAGCGATACAATATATTTATAAAATTAAAAATGTAAAAATCAAAAAGAAGCAAAAGCATAACAGAAGACCCGCAAACTTCAAGAGTCACCGTCGCAAAAAAAGCATGTACAAGGGCTAAAATTAAGGATAAATTCTCATAAAAAATTCGCCGTGAAAGCTTTCACAAAATCATGAAAATATGCACGCCTCATAAAAAAATCGCAATTCGACGTCCGCGCAACGAATATTGAAAGTTCACAACAAAATCAATATTTTTATAATACAAGTTTTTTCAAAAGCATTACACAC
>CAVEOF010000096.1:0-3142 GCA_963617165.1 Coriobacteriaceae bacterium
CTTTACCGGTGCATGAATCCATCCTGCAAAAAGATCTTCTCTATGCCACAAACGTTTACATACAGTCAAAAAAGTCACTTTACAAACAATTTCGCAGCCTTCATCCGACATGTATCTCTGTTCGGGAAACAGGGAGAAACAGGCGGGGAGACCTATAGAAAAGTGCGCCGCTTATTGCCGGAGGGTTATTGGATACAGCGCTCCACTTTTTATTCCCTCGGCGGCTGTGAGCTTCGACGCAGAAGTGTCGACGCAAACCTAAAGAAAAAACAATTTCGTCCTCCGTATATGCTGGACGAGCGGGATGGGATGGATCTTACCGTGTTGTCGGACGATACGGAAATATGTGCCCCCGGCACGGCGGAAAACCCAAATATACAGGAAAAATGGGATTCTCTTTGCATCGCTACGCATCTCAGCGTACGTCGAGTAAATGAAGATGAGTCGGATGATCTTATTATCTAACATATAAAATAAAAAGGAGGCGTTCCGACATGTTAAAGGACGGAGTCGGCGAGATGTTTTCTCCCGCGGAGGAATGGCGGGTCGAACGAAAGAAAAAGACGCATAGGCTGAATCAGGTCTACAATTCCCTGCCCGAGGATCAGCCCGAGCGGCGGCGGGAGGTCCTGCGCGAGATCCTCGGCGAGCTGAACGAAAACGTAGTGCTTCAAGGTCCGATCACCTTCCACTACGGGCGGCACACGAAGATCGGGAAAAACACCTTCATCAACTTCAATTTCACCTGTCAGGACGACGGTGAAGTTACCATCGGCGAGCATTGCGACTTCGGACCGAACGTCACCATCGTCACGCCGATCCATCCGATGCTCTTCGAGGAGCGGCAGGCACTTCTCTGCCCCGACGGCGAGGCGCGCCGTCTCTGCTATGCAAAGCCCGTGAGAATTGAGCGGGGCTGTTGGATCTGCGCGAACGTCACGATCCTGCCCGGGGTCACCATCGGCGAAGGCTGCGTTATCGGCGCGGGGAGCGTCGTCACCCGCTCGATCCCTCCGCACAGCTTCGCCGCGGGCAATCCCTGCCGCGTGATCCGCACTCTGACCGAGGCGGACTCGATGAAAAACAAGCCGGAGCTTCTCGGAGATTGCCTCGTTTTGAAGGACGAATGACGAATTTTGCAAAGCATTGTTTGCATATTGCCGGTTTTTCGAGGCACACTTCTAATTATTTGCTTTTTGTTTTCTATCGTTTCTTTCAAGGAAAAACCGCTTTGCGGGCGCCGACGTGACAGACGCATCCCGCAAAGCGGTTTTTCGGTTTGTGCAAAGAAGGATTTTTTCGACTTCTGCCAAACGGGATTTTTCGGTTTGTCTCTTGACATTTCATTTTCCCCGTGCTATAATGAAGAGGCTTGGGGGAGTAATCGACGCATTCGCGTGATATGCCGACATCCCGACGGGCTTTTCCGTCCGGCATATCTTGATTGATGAGACTCATGCGCAATTCTGTCATTGTGCATACGGTCTCTTTTTTTGTTGTGTATGGACCGTTTGCCATACACTTTTTTTCTGCCCGTTTGCCAATGACGTAACATCGGAGGAAGTTTTATGGAAACCGTATGGATGTACCTTCTCTTTGTCGTGGGAATCGTTCTCATCGTGAAGGGAGGCGACCGGTTCGTCGACGGCGCGGTATGGGTCGCGGAGATCACGAAGGTCCCGAAATTCATCATCGGCGCGACGGTCGTCAGCCTTGCCACCACCTTGCCCGAGATCATCGTCTCCACGATCGCCGCGATCGAGGGGCATAACATTCTCACCTCGGGCGTCGGCGACTACATCGCCGCCTCGCAGGACAAGGTAGGCATGGCGATCGGCAACGGCATCGGCTCGGTGATCTGCAACACCGCGATGATCCTTGCCATCAGCATGATCTTTATGCCCATCGCCGTCAATCGGAAGGACTTCGCGCCGAAGGCAGCCTTTCTTGCCGTGGCGATCGTCGCGCTCTTCTGCTTCTCACTCGGCGGCTCCTTGTCGCTCGCGGGTGCGTTCGTTCTGCTTCTCATCTTTGCGCTCTATATTGCCGAGAACATCCGCTCCGCAAAGAATTCCCTCCCCACGACGAGAGGGGAAACGGTCGAGGACAGCCGTCCCGAGATCACTAAACGCTCCGTCGTCACCAACATCCTGCGCGTCGTGGTCGGCGCGGCGGCGATCGTCGGCGGCTCTCAGCTTCTCGTCAACAACGGAAGCAAGATCGCGTCCTCGTGGGGTGTCTCGGAGGCGATCATCGGCGTGACGATCGTCGCGGTCGGCACCTCCCTGCCCGAGCTCGTGACGGCGATCACCTCCGTCGTCAAAAAGCAGGCGTCCATGTCGGTCGGAAACGTCATCGGCGCGAACGTTATCGACACCACCCTGATCCTCGCCGTTTGCTCCTTCGTTTACGGCGGAAAGCTCCCCGTCTCGGCGCAGAATATCTATCTCGACTTTCCCGTCGCGCTCCTCGTCACCCTCATCGCGACGGTGCCGACCATCCTCAAAAAGAAGTTTTCGAGATGGCAGGGGATCCTCCTCTTCATGATCTATATCGCCTATCTGCTCCTTGTCACCGTCGGGCTTTCGTGGTATCTTTCCCTCTTCGGAGTAAAACCATAATAACAAGTTTGGCAGATCAAAACATCGCACGAATTCTTTTATTCATTCAATCAAACATTTTTCGTTGTTCGACACAAAAAGAGCAGAGACGATTGCCTTTCGGCTTTCATCCCTGCTCTTTTTTGATTTTTAAGTTCTTTTGCAATATCCCGTTTAGTCGAGGTACATGATTAATTCTTTGTATTTTGCGTCGTTTTTTACGGTATCAACAGTCTCGCGGGAGTTGTCATTATAAATAACCAAAAAGGTTATGACCTCTTCCGTTTTTGCGTGGCGCTTATTGTATTTGTCCTGTTCGGAGCCGGCGTACATCGCTCCGTAAGTGCCGCCACCGAAGCCGGCGCTAAGTCCACTTGCTAAAGCAGAAAGGAATCTTCCCTTCTTTTTACTCGCTGCCGTTTCCTGCTCCTTTGTGGAAATAATTTTGGTTTTTACAATCTGTTTCATTTTTCTCTCCTCTTTTTTGTTATACAAGCACGAATAACATGTTTGTAACATAATTATAACATATACAATTGTGG
>CAVEOF010000096.1:3152-4623 GCA_963617165.1 Coriobacteriaceae bacterium
CAATTGTGGTTTGTCAATATATAATTTATAAAAAACCATATTTAGGAGCATGTGACTCATGGAAGAGAAAAAACTCATCATCAACCGTAGATCTTTACGCGGAGATGACGGATATAGAGTATTCTCGGTTCGCATTAAGGAAGAAACGGTGCAAATGCTGGACAAAATTTCTCAGGAAACGAATCGATCGCGGAATGAATTGGTAAATATGCTTTTAGAATTTGCAATTCAAAACTGTGAGATCCGATAACCGACAAAAAATCATTACCATTGTCTTTTTATAGCGCGACGTGTTTTCTTTGCCTCTCTCTTTCTTTCGACTTGCTTTGTTGTACTTTCACACTATCGTTGCACAGTTTCTTTCCCTACTTATAAGAAGGCTGACGCCGACAGATCTATAAGGAATCTTGTCGGCGTCAGCCTTCTTCAAATATTTTCGATGATTAGAGCGCGCGGAGGAAGTCTGCCAAAAGGTTTGCGAGGAGTCCGTGCCCCTCGTCGTTCAAGTGCAGTCCGTCCGCCGTATAGCGTTCTCTGTCCTCCTCGCGATTCGGGTCGACGGGAAGGCGCTTCATCAGGTTCAGGACGGGGATGCCGTGCGCGTTCGCCTTTTCTTCGATCACGTTTACGTATGCCGCGAGGGGCTTTGCATCCTTCTTTTCATACGTTCTCGGGAAAGGATAGGCGTCGCTGCTTCCCTTGTGGCACAGATGTGCGGGAGTGAGGAAGACGAGCTTCGCGGCAGGATATTTTTCCTTCAGAAGATTCATCAAAAATTCCACGGCGCCGCAGAAGGTCTCGGGCGTCTTGTCGCTCATTTCTCCGAAATTCGCGTCCCCGTGTAAATAATCGTTTACACCACCATACACAACGATGACATCTGCGGCGGGATTTAAGTCATATGCCCGTCCGCAAAAGCAGAGGTCGTGGCGCGGCATTTCGCTCGGCTTCTTCTGATGTGCGATGCGCGTGCCGCCGATGCCGTAGTTATGTGTCTCGGCAAGTCCGAGGATGTGTTTTAAGCGATTGTCATAGCGGTTTCCGAGGTCCCCTACCCCGGAGCCCTCGGTGATGCTGTCTCCGAGAAAATCGATGATCTTTCCTTGCAGTTCCATACATGTGCCCCCCTTGTCTATGGCGTCTTTCCGTATTCGGCACGCCGACAGCCCCATGATAGCACACGGGAAGGCGATTGTCAAGGGAATTGTCAAGGGAATTTTCCGAAAAACGAAGTTTCGGTTCGTATACAGTGAATTCCCAAAGTAAATTCCACTTCAAATTCCACTGTGGAATTTACTTTGGAAATTCACTCACTACATTATAGCAACTTCCAAAATAGCAATCCCCTCAGGGCAACAGCATTTACTTTTTCGGTAAAAAAGGATATCCAGCAGAACCTGTGGGTTCAAAGCAGCCGATAAGGTATAATATTTTTCGCAAAAAGAAAAAAAGAGCAAAAAGGTAGACATGC
>CAVEOF010000097.1:0-4609 GCA_963617165.1 Coriobacteriaceae bacterium
TTTCGGGAATCAAAGCTCCCCGAAATTTTCGTTTTCGGAAGGAACGCGCCGCCGCAAAAAGCGTATGTCGCATCGAGCAATACCCCGCCGCGAAAGCACACGCCGCAATCAAGCAGACACCCCGCCACGAAAGCGCACGCCGCAATCGAGCAGACACCCCGTAGCGCAAAGCACGCATCATGACCGAGTAAACACCCCGCCACATAAAGCAGCATTTGCGATAAAGCAGACGCATCCCCACCATTATACTCTGTTTTTCCCGCTTTGTCAATGTTTATGCAGGAAATCGAAAGCCCGCGAAAAGATGTTCCGTCAAAAGAATACGATCGATCAAAAAATCTCTCAACCAAAGAAGAAGGCGAAGAACTCCAAATCCTTCTCAAAAAGTGCAAAAATGCAAATATAACATAGCAAAACCGCCATGCTGAGCATCGACATGGCGGTTTTTGAAAAAATCAAATCTTCAACTTCACACGAAAATCTTCAGAAAAACGCCCTCTGATCGCCACGTCCATAGCCTCTGCCAAATAAACACGAGATGACCAAGAAGCTCTAAAAACGCTACAAAAAAATTACACCTATTGTTATAATAGGTGCAATTTCTGATACGGATTATATCACAGTATTCGGGAAAAATCAATAGTTTTTGTAAAATTAAAGAGAAATGTCGCTACAAGCAGTAGAAATTTTTCGTTTTATAATACTTTTTCACCCCAAATTTAAGAATTTTTTTCACCTATTATAACAATAGGTGAAAAAAATAAGGAGGAAAAATGGCGCATTTATACACGAGGGATTATCGCACAATAACAGATGAAGAACGGGAGGAATACGAAAGGGTATTATTGTTGGAAAAACCGGCAGGAAGAAAGCATGGTCGCCTGAATCATTATGATCTGTACCCCGAGGGGGTGAAACATTATCTAAGCCTTTTTCCAAACAACCATTTGGTCTTGTCGGAACTTAAAAAGAGAGACTTGTCGGAGCTAAATAGCCGTTTCTCTCAGGTTATTCATGATTTGGCTTCAACCGAGAGAGATATCGCAAGGTTCATTAAAGTGAACGATGCATATTACATTATCGCTTCAATACTGAACGGTTGTGGCTTTCGGGTTGGACATCATGCGACATATCTGTTTCCGGAATTTGAATTGCGCGCTAACGGAAAAACCGATTATAGGGCAGATTATCTGTTGTTAGGCAAGGGCTCCGGGGGCTATGAATTTGTGTTTGTGGAATTGGAAAGCCCGAATGTCGGTGCTATTTTGCAATGCGGTTATCCTGCCAAAGGTACAAGAAGCGGGCAAATGCAAATCAAAGGTTGGGAAAGATGGTTAGACAACTACTATTCTGAATTGGCATCTTTTTTTGAAAAAGAAAAGGGCGGTCATGAAGAACTGTCGGATGAATTTTACCATTATGATAGCACGCGAATGCATTATGTAGTGGTATCGGGAACGCGAAGCGATTATAACGGCAACAGTTATTACAATCGCAGAAGCGAAATGAAAAAATCAGGGGTTATTTTACTCCACTATGACAACTTGGTTGACTACTCAGAAGAATTATCGGAAAGAAACACTTTTTAATAATAAATTCAGAATGGAGAAAACAATATGAACACTAAAAAAACAATGAGAGTTATAGCTTTTATTTTGCTTGTAGCGATGGTGATACTGAGTTTAGGGGGGTGCGGAACGCGAGAAGAAACTCCAGCCGAAAAAGTGGCAAGATATAATGAGGAAAAGGAAAAACTGAAAGCAAAAATCGAGGTAACTACCTGCACTACTCCGGATGAATTCGGAGATTTGATGGTTGAAGTAAGTGAGATAGTTCTGAGGAATAAAGAATTGCTTGGTAGTAGATGGGTGGATCCTTATGTCGAAATGAGCGGCAAGAATTCATATCATGAAGACGGGCGTTGTCACGATATTACATTAGCACTGAATGAAAACGAAAGTATTATGGCATATTTCAAGGCACCGTATACGGACAAAATCCCTGATCTTTTGCATTCAAAAGGTTTATATGCACAAGATATCATGGGATTATATGAAAATGTTGCAAATTGTGACATTGATTATTATGCTGTGAATGGATGGTATCCTCTGTCCGGATATGCAGTTTCAGACAAAAGTATTTCAAAGGACAAAATAGCGGAAGAATTGAAAAAGGATCTCCGAAATCCGGAGTCACTTCAAATTCATGAGATTAAATGTTTCGAAAAAACAGAAAAGATGATGTCAGTCTCAGAGGTGGCAAAAAACAAATGTCGTAATTTACATGTAGGGTGCGTAATTGTTGATTATAGCGCCCAAAATGGTTTTGGCGGATATAATCGAAAAAAAGCATGGTTTGACGTATGTGCCTATTCCGAAAGTGGCTACTATTTATCTCTCGACACCAACGATTATAGAGGAGAGTCATACCCTTATGGCTATTCTAGCAGTGGGGGTATGTATATTACTCCACCTGATTGGGAGTAAACAACTGAGTATAATGCTAATGCAGAAAACAAAACGACACATGGGAGAAAACGAGAAAATGAAACTAAATCATCTTTTAGATGTTCAGCGCTATCTTGACAGATGGTGTGATGTTCCCGCGGAGGACTTACCGGATGATTTTTACGCTCCTTTAGAGGAGTTCTTTGCTCCAAACGAAAAAGACGCTGTTCAAATGGATCTCCGTTGCTTTATTTACAATGATTATATGGACAAGAAAATTTCTTTTGAGGAGATGTTGAATCAAATAGATTTGCTTTCAAGAGGTATTATCGTCGATTAGGTATTAGCGATGCGACGCCCTAACTTCTTTCAGGCATTTTTTGCGGCTTAATTATAAAAAAGCGGTTACTCAATACCTTTCGGTAGCGAGTAACCGCTTTTTGTAGCCTGTCTTTATTTCAACAACCCTTTCAAAAACATCACTTCTTCACCTTCGTGCGGCACACCTCTTCGACCGAGGCGACGCCGTTATGCTTGACGGGCACCCATTCCGCCTTTTTGAAGATGGCGGCAATGCACACGGGGACGTAGGAGAGCATGAAAAGCGGGAAGGTAAGGATCCCTTTGAGCTTTTTTCGCGTCGGCGCATGGATCTTATCCCACTCCGACAGGGTCGCCACCAGCCCGAAGAAGAGCACGAAGAGGTAGCACGCGGCGACGAGGATCCCCGTCTGTAACAGGGTCAAAAGGAAATCGCCCGTGATCGCGCCGAGGATCAGACAGACGGTATTCGCCGCGACGGCGAGCATCGAGAGAAAGTAGGCGGGCGCCATGCTCATCGAGAAATCGTAGCAGGTCAGGAAATCCTTTGAGAAGATCCTGCGGAGAAGGCGCAGCCCGTACCGACGGAATACCTGTACGCCCCCTTGGATCCAGCGCGTGCGCTGACGGATGGAATCTTTGAGCGTCGCGGGCTGTTCGTCGAAGAACTCCGCCGTCGGGCAGTACCCGATGACCTCTCCCTTCAGGGCGAAGTAGGAGGAGAGCTCGGCGTCCTCGGTCAGAAGATGGAAGGGAAAGCCTCCGCACTCTTCCTTGATCTCACGGGAGAACAGATACCCCGTTCCGCCGACAAAGCAGCAGGAGCCGAGCTTATGGCGCGCCCCGTTCAAATAGCGGGAGTCCCGCAGATACCACAGTCCGCTGCCCGCGCTGAGCCAGCTTTCCCCGTAATTCTGCGTGTTGCGGTAGGAGGTCACGAGGCGGTAGCCGTCCGAGAAGGTCTTGTTGATCTCGGTAAGGAAGTCGGGCGTCACGAGATTGTCCGCGTCGAAGACGATATAGGCATCGTAGCGAACGGCGCCGTAGTCGCGGTCGATCGAGGAGAGAAGGAAGTCGAGGACATAGCCCTTTCCGCGCTCCTTCTTATTTTCGCGCTCGTAAACGATGGCGCCGTGCGCCGCGGCGACGCGGGCGGTATCGTCGGTGCAGTTGTCCGCGCCGACAAAGATGTCGTAAAGCTCCCGCGGGTAACGCTGTGCCGTCAGACTGTCGACGAGGTTCGCGATGACCCCCTCCTCGTTGCGCGCCGCGATCAGCACGGCGAAGCGGTGCGGGACGGGCTCGCCCTTGTGCGGCGGGTCCTTTTTGAAGAGGGCGACAAAGATATATAGGAATTGATTGAAATAGCAAAGAGCAAACAACCCCGCGATCGCGAGATTCAGAATCAGAAGGAGGGTGTGCATTGGCATGGAAAAATCCTCTTTGAAAAGGTATTTCCTCTATTGTAGCAGAAAAGACGTTAAAAAGGAAGCGAAAATATGTAAATTTATAATTTTTCATTTTTGAAGCCCCGAAGAAGCCGCATTTTTCCCGCTTTTCGCAAATCAAAACGCGTTTTCGCAGGGTTTCAAGCAAAAAACAAAGTTTTCGCAAATTTTGAAGGAGTTTTCGAAAATTTATAAGGCAAAAACAAAGTTTTCGAAAAAATCCTTCGCGTTTTTCAAAAATTTCGCAAAAAATTTCAAAACAAATTTGCGAAAACCGAGTTTCCCCCGAAAGACGGGCAAAAATTGTATATTTGTCAATGATGTGAGACCAAATTTTAAAAAAAATAATTGAGACGAAAGGAAGCTATGACGCCCTGCGTGCGGAGAGAGGAA
>CAVEOF010000098.1:0-843 GCA_963617165.1 Coriobacteriaceae bacterium
ATTTGAAAGCGACATATCGCAATGCGATAGAACAAAAAGTGACAGTAAAATTGAGTGATAAAATTACTTTGCTGAAAAATTCCCGCAAGCCCATCCGCACATTTGTCAAAACGGGCAAAGGGCATTATACTGATAGGCACAGAGATTCCCGTACCGGAAAGGACGGGAAGGAGGAGATCCAATTCCTGAAAGACTTGCGGAGGGTGACACTGAAAAGCAGAAAGTCGCTCGTGTTTTTTGTCGCGTTTTCGGCGTTTTGCTTTTCGGCAATGGTGCAGATGTCCTTTTCAATGACCGAGCTTGCAGGGGATACCTTTGCCGACATGGTTTTATCCATCGGACTGATCCTCGCGTTCGTGACGCTGTTTCTATCACTTTCAAGCGTTGTCAGGGGCAATGCAAAGACGATTGCCATGATGCGGGTGTTCGGGTACGACGACACCGCTTGCAGTCGTTATATATTGGGCGCTTACCGCCCTGTTTCCTATATCGGGTTTGCGGTCGGTACGATATATCAATACGGACTTTTGCGGCTGATGGTGTCCGTAGTGTTTGCGGATATCGAAAAAATACACCTTCGACTTCAAGGCGCTCATTGTCACATCGGTACTTTTCGTGCTTGTATATGAGTGTGTAATGTATCTCTATTCCCGTAATATAAAAAGGCTTTCTGTCAAGAGTATTATGTCGGAGTAAGTCGATCGTTTTTTTGAATGAGAAAGATATGGCATCATTCCAAAAAAGCGGAAAACCAAAAAGCGCAAGCATAGTAAGTCTTGCGCTTTTTTGCTTCGCATCTTGCGGAATATTCGAATTTCAGAGCTCTATGTCGGCGTGTTATAT
>CAVEOF010000098.1:853-4127 GCA_963617165.1 Coriobacteriaceae bacterium
GTGTTATATCGCCCCACGGTCGCATGGCTTTCGGTATGAGTAAATGTAAGCATCGTTGTCGGCGTGTGCGTGATCGAAAACAAAGCCGACCTTGCGAAAGAGCTTTTGAGAAGCAAAATTGTTCGGATATATCACAGCTTTTGCCCGACGGATATCAAAGCCGAGAATTTCTGCCCCGTTATGCAAGAGCTCCGTCAGTATAGCGGATCCGTACCCGTGATTTCGCTTGCTCGGCGCAACAACGATCTCCATAACGGTCAAAATGTCCTCGCATACACTGAACGCGATGGCGGCGATCGGAACATCGGCTTCGCTCACCACTTTACACCAAAAATTCTTACCCAAAGCCATTTCCGGTTCATTTTTCCAATACTCGTAAAACGAATCCCAACCGTCGTCACAACCCGTGAAAAGCACCGCCTCATCGTCAAGAAACCCCTCAACGAGTTTGATATCGTTTGTTGTATAGTCGGACCAGGAGTATTTCAATTTCGTAAAGTCCTTTCATGTTAGCAGAGGATCGGCTCCTCTTTCAAGAAGAGCGCTTTCTGTTATCATTTATATCATAAAGCCGCGGAATTGTCAAGCCGTTGAGGATCATAATGCTTTCTAATGCTTTCTAATGCTTTCTCTATCGCCCCGATTTTCCGAAATTCCGATAGCTTTCTCAAGGTGGTCTTTGCGATATTGGCAAAACAACAGTTTTTTGATGAAAATGTTGACAAAATTGGCGAAATGTGATAATATAAATATGGATAGTGATAAAATATATTATAGAGGCAACGGAAAGGGGACTATATGGATTACACATTGAAAGTATGGCTTACCTTCGGGCTCGGCTTGTGCATTGCGATTCTCGCGGTTCTCGTTGTATGGAAATCTTATAAATACATCCGAGGGTTTGTGAAAAGATGCGCATTGCTACGGAAGATCAAAAAAATATGCAAAGCCCGCGGATACGATCTGTCTTATGATAAGGGCGCGCTTTTATCGGTGTTCGGAGCATCGGAACGGCATGAGATGCGGATCGTCGCAGGCAATAAGGAGTATCGCATCAAATTTGTCGCTGCGCTGAAAAGGAAGGATACCTATACGTTTACGGATGTCGACAGTTATTATACCTCCAACAATTTTAACCCCATTCTTTTGAGCCACGGACATCCCGCTACTTATGTGGTGATGAATAAAAACGAAAGTAAAAAGTTAAGATTGCCGTTTGTATATCACGCGAAAGATCGGTATATCAAAACGGTACACGAAGGTGCACCGTCGGAAAACGAACCGCAAGACGGCGCGGTCAACATCTTATGTGTCAACCCCGTACCGATCAAATTGGAAATTGTAAAAACCAACAGACCGGAACAAGCGTTTGACGGCGATACGTTTAAGGGATATTCTATTTATAGCGGTCAAGGCTTGTGTAAGCTTCTCGGCGAAATGTAACGTTTCGTCCACACCCGATGAAGGCAAGGGAACAACTTGTGAAAAAACACCTCTTCGCTATCATAGCGTTCATGGCACTGATAGCAGGCTCGATGATCTTCCTGAACAGCTGCAATCGAGATTGCGTCCACTCGTGGAGTGAATGGCATATCACCGAGGAAGCGGATTGCGCAAAAGACGGGGGAAAGCAACGGGAATGTAGCATATGCGGAGAAAAAGAAAGCATCGCGTATTCGGCACAGAATCACACGTATTCGCCGGAATGGACGTATGACAGCACCTCGCACTGGTACACTGCCGTTTGTGAGCATACGGACGAAAGAAGTGAGACGGGTGCACATGTCATAGAAAATAACGCATGTAAGATCTGCGGCTTTGACGGAACGGAAGGGCTAAGTTATACCTTTGTAGGCGCGGGATTCTATACGGTGGATGGGATCGGAAGCTCCACGGAAACCGATATTTTCATTCCGGCGAGATACAATGACGGTGTTCACGGAGAAGCTCCGGTCGGAACCGTCAACTACAAGGCGTTTGCGGGAAATACAAGCCTTAGACGCATCAGGCTCCCGGATAGCGTGACGATGATAGGCAATGCCGCATTCCGTGATTGTACGGCGCTCGGGGAGGTCGTTTTGCCGGATAGCATCACGAGAATTTATCCCTCCGCCTTTTCGGGATGCATATCCCTTACAAATATAAAACTTCCGTCTGCCCTTGTTTATATGGGCGAGCGTTTGTTTGAAGGATGCTCCGCTTTGGAACCCCATGCGCCATCAACCTGCATTTTGCGGGTTGCGTCCGAGAAGGGCGGCGTAGAGAGTGAAAAACATCGGACTTTGGTGCTGAGAGTAACAGCAAATATGGTAAAAATGGCTGAAAAGCGGTGTTTCTTGATGCTAATAGACACAGTTAGGCGGTGCAGGAGAGCTGTAGACGAGCAGTAGACGACCCTCACAAAAATATGGGTTGATAACGCACGGGGTAGGTAGATACGGCGTCGGTTGATAACGCACGGGGTAGGTAGACACACGGCTCTCTGAAAAAGAGATGTACATAGTACCGCATCATGCGGGAGAAAAAACCACAGCAGTGTGGTGAAAAACTAGGAGTATAACAACATGGAAAAGCGCACGATTAGTTTTAGCCCGCCGGATATTTCCGAGCTGGAAATTGCTGAAGTTGCCGAGGCTCTTCGCTCCGGTTGGATCACCACCGGTCCGAGGACGAAGCTGTTGGAGAAAAGACTCGCTGCGTATATAGACACAGGAAAGAATGACGCGGAATGTGAGCAGTACAGCAATCGTGTCGTGTGCCTGAACTCCGCAACAGCGGCGGAAGAACTGAATCTGAGAATTCTTGGCGTGAGACCGGGCGATGAGGTTATCGTCCCCGCCTATACATATACCTCCTCCGCATCGGCGGCGCTCCATTGCGGTGCGACAGTGAAGTTTGTGGATATCCAGAAAGATGGAGATCCGAATACCCACATGCCGGAGATGGATTACGAGAAGCTGGAGGCGGCGATAACTGAGAAGACCAAGGCTTTGGTTGCCGTGGATCTCGGCGGTATTGTCTGTGACTACGATAAGATTTTTGAGATTGTGGAAGAGAAGAAAGCACTTTTCAAGCCTCTTGATGACCACAGTGGTCCCTTGTCAGACCTTGGCAGCCGTATTCAATCTTCTCTCGGTCGCGTTGCCGTTGTGGCGGACTGCGCACATAGTCTGGGAGCAAGCAGAATTCTTTCCCACACGGGGAAAGGCAAGGGTGAACCGAAGCGTCACTACTGTGGCGATATCGCGGACTTTACTTCTTTCTCGTTCCACGC
>CAVEOF010000099.1:0-4089 GCA_963617165.1 Coriobacteriaceae bacterium
AATTTTCGAAAAGGGAGTCGGAAGTCCCGAAGGCTCTGTCCGACTCCAAAGCAATTATTTCGTGAGAAGGAGCGCGGTATAGCTTCCGCCGGCACCGTAGGCAAGGACGAGCACGTGACGGAGCGCGTCCGCGGTGCACCCGACCTTCCGGGCACCTCCGTCGGGCAGAAGACGATAGGCGTCCGCCTCACCCGCAAGGTCGCCGTGCAGAAGCAGGGCGGCGTGCAGAGCGCCGAGCGTCGCGGCGGCGGCGCGGGCTTCTCCGACTCTTTCCTTGACCGTGAGGACGGGGAGGGACGCGAGCCCCTCACCGAACACTTCGCAAAGAGCGGCAGTCTCCACCGCGTCGACCTTTTCGTGCCCGTTGGCAAAGCCGACGACGGCGTCCACCTCTTCGGGTGTCAGTCCCGCGTCGAGGATCGCCTCGCGCATCGCACGCACGAGCGCCTCCTCGGAGCCCGTGAGCGTTCCGAACGGGACGGCGTGATGCGCCTGTCCGTAACCCGCAATGCGGCAGTACACCGTTGCACCGCGTGTCGCGGCGGCACTCTCTCCTTCGAGAAGAAGGGAGACCGAGCCGTCCGAGAGGGCAAAGCCCCCTTTCTTTTCATAAGGAGAGACGGCACCCTCGCCGACGACGCCGAGCTTATGATAAAGCTCGGAGAGGATCTCGCTGTTTTCGTCCGTTCCCGTCGCGAGCATGGCGGAGGCTTTCCCCTCGCGGATGACGCTCGCGGCGTAGGCGATGGCGGCAAGTCCCGACTGCGCGCCGTTTGTCACCGTGACGTTGTAGCCGCGGATGCCCGCGCAGATGGAAAGATACCCGCCCGCCGCGTTATAGACCGTGTTCGGGAACTTGAAGGCGCTTCCGCCCGCGTTCCCCTTTTCGGCGATCAGCATTTCGAAGTCGCACCCGGGGCCGAGCGCACCCTCCGAGGTGCCGACGAGAATTCCCGTCTCCTTCGCGTTCTCTTCGGTGACGCGGTAACCGCCGTTTTGCAATGCCTGCATTCCCGAGACGGCTTGCAGACGGCTGAAACGGTCGAGCTTGCGGAAGAAGGAGCGCTCGAGTCCCGCCGCGGCAAAATCCGCGTCGCAAAGCTCGGAGCACACGTCGGAGCCCTCGATGCGTCTGCCCTCGCGGCAGGCGGCAAGATAGGCGTCAAGCCCGCAGCCGAGCGGGGAAACGATGCCCGCGCCCGTCAGGACGACCCCCTCTTTTCCGTCGGCTCTCTTCACGTCGCCGCACCCGTTTCCGAAGATGAGGCTCGCGTTGTTCCCGCCGAAGGCGAAGGAATTGTTCATGACCGCGTGAAGCTCTTTTTTCTTTGCCGTGTTCGGGCAGAAGTCGATGCTGCCCGCGCGCTCGGCAAGACGCTCTTCGTCCCCCTCGCGGAAGCCGAGCGTCGGGGGGATCACCCCTTCGGTCAGCGCCTTGACGGCGAAGACGGCTTCGATCGCGCCCGCCGCGCCGAGACAGTGACCTGTCATGCCCTTCGTGGAGCTGACGGCGAGAGAGTCGTTTTCTCCGTCGAAAACGGTGTGAAGGGAAAGGAATTCCGCCTCGTCGTTCTTCGCCGTTCCCGTGCCGTGCGCGTTGACGTAGCCGATGTCGGCGGGCGTCAGACCCGAGCTCTCGATGGCGCGGCGAATGGCGTCCATCTGTCCCGCTCCGTCGGGGCGGGGCGCGGTGATGTGGTGCGCGTCGCTGCTGATGCCCGAGCCGAGCACCTCGCAATAGATGTGCGCGCCGCGCGCCACGGCGTGCTCGTAGGATTCGACGATGAGCGCGCCTGCCCCCTCGCCGAGCGTAATGCCGCTCGAACGGTTGAAGGGAGAGCAGGGCTCCGCGTCCAGTGCGTGGAGGGAGAGGAAGCCCGCATAGGGAACCGAAGCAAAGGCGTCGGCACCCCCGGCGATCACCACGTCCGCCCGTCCGTCGCGGATGAGGTCGGACGCGTAGGCGATGCTCATCGTGCCCGCGGCGCAGGCGTTTGCGATGTTGGTGACGACACCGCCCGCCCCCGTCAGGCGCGCGACCTGCGAGGCGATGGCGGAGATGGGCATTTTCGGAATGTCCTCCGTCGCTTTTCCTTTGGTATAATAGTGCTCGATGCTGACGACGCCGCCGACACAGCTTCCCATAATGACGCCGACGCGGCAGTCACCGTGAAAGTCGGAGAGTCCCGCATCGCCCATGGCTTCAAGCGCCGCCTTCACGCCGAGGCGTGCGGCGCGGTCAAGCTCTTCGTGGTGAGAGAGGTCGGAGAGATATTCGTCCGGCACCTCGGCGGCATAGTCGGCGTAGCAGTTTTCGGTATCGACGCTCTTCGTGTGGCGGATGCCGCTCTCGCCGCGGACGGCACTCCCCCAGCAGTCCGCGACGTTTTCGCCGACCGCCGAGATCATGCCGAGTCCCGTAATGACACAGCGATTTTTATTTTCGGTCATGGGGCACCCCCGTCACATATGTGCGGCGATGTACTCTGCGATGGTGTCGATGCTGTAAAAGTGCTCCTTGCCGACGCCCGTCATGTTGACGTGGTATTCGCCGTCCGCGTAAGAGATGATCTCGAGCGAGTCGATCGAGTCGAGCCCGACGGGACCCGCGCCGAACAGCGCGGTGTCAAAGTCGAGAGAATCGCCGTCCACCCCGAGGTCTTCGACGAGAAAATTCTTGAGTCCGTTTTTGATTTCATTGAGTTCCATGAGAAATGTCTCCTTTTTTCTTCTTATTTTTCAAAGCGGGTACAGTATACCTCAAAAAAAGAAAGTTTTCGTCAACCCAAGATAAACTTTTGTTGAGGTTTCCACTCCCCACCGCCCGATGTAGCGGGGAGTGGAGCGGAGAAGAACCCCGTCGGAGAGCCTCTCACGGGGAGTCCCGAAAAAAATCTACTCGCAAAACTCTCAAAAATTCAAAGTTTTGCGAGTAGAAACAAGGAGCTGTCGCGGGAAGGGACGCCCGTAAGAAAAGAAAAAGGGCTGTCGCAAATAGGTCTTCGAGATCCCTATTTGCGACAGCCCGTGTTGTTTCGTTTGTCAGTTGTACTTTTTGAGAGAAGAATCGGCGATGGTGATGGATGCCGATCCGTCATTGCCGCCGCGGGTGAAGGAGATGGTCACGGTGTCGCCGACCCTCGCGTTCAGCATGATGTCGACGATGTGATAGGTCCGCGTGACCTCGTAGGTCTCACCGCCGATCGTGATGGAACGGATGACGTCCCCCGCCTGCAAGACGCCCGACGCGAGCGATTTGTCTTCGACCTCCTTGACGGCGACCTTCTCCACGATGAGCAGCTTGCCCGTCTCGGTGTCGTAGACGGTATCTGAGGCGGCGATCTCGACCGTGATGCCGAGCATACAGCGGTAGACGTTTTCGTTGTCCTTGCCGTCACAGTAGTCGATGATGTTGTTTGCGACGTATTTTGCGATGTTCGAGGGGATGGCGTAGCCGATGTTATCGATCGAGGAGCTCGACATCTTCGCGTTGACGATGCCGATGACGTTGCCCTCGTCGTTGAACAGACCGCCGCCCGAGTTGCCGCCGTTGACCGCCGCGTCGATGCGCATGACGCGCATGGAAATGACGGTGGCATCGTCCGCCGCCTTCATCTGGATATATTCGCTCTGCACGTTCACGTGACCGACGGTCGCGGAAATGCCGTTCGCCTCGGGGTTGCCGATGACGATCGCGGTGTCGAGCACCGAGACGTCGTTCGAGTCGGCGAAGTCTGCCGCCCGCACGTTCGAGGAGCGGAGCACGTCGCTGCCCTCCACCTTCAATACGGCGATGTCGTAGAGCATCGAGCCGCCGATGTAGGTCGCGGGGATCGCATATGCGGAGCTTTCTTTTCCGTATAGGTAAAGATTGATGTCGCTGCTGATGTGGTTTTTCGTGTTCGCCTGCGCGTTGTAGACGACGTGGTAATTCGTAATGACGTAGGCGTTGCCCTTTTCTTTATCGAGCTTGTAGACGACGCCCGAGCCCGCCGATTGCGAGTGCTGCTCGTAGGTCGAGGCGTTCGGCCCCCAGCCGCGCGATTGCTCGAGCGTGAAGTCGCAATAAATGCTCACCGCCGAGAGGAG
>CAVEOF010000100.1:0-3637 GCA_963617165.1 Coriobacteriaceae bacterium
TGCGACGACCTCATAGAGAAGGGTGAAGTCGTTTTCGTTCAGGGTTATCTTTGTCGCGTCGGTGTGTGCAAATGCCAAGGTCTCCTCCTCCGATGTGACGAGGGGGAAGTTGTTCGGTTGGTTCGTCTTCACGCCTTTGCCGAGTTTGATCGGGAAGTTTGTGTCATACACAAGCGGAATCTGCGAATAGATCACGGTATCGGTAATGGTTGCGCCGGGAGTGGTCTTCCCTTTGGCATCGCCATGACAGTCTACGAGCTGTTTGTTACCCGCGATATAGATACGCGAGCCAATCACCGTCGCACTCCATTTGCTACCGCTTCTGAATCCGAAAAGGGCTTTCGCTTGGACAGTGGCGTCGGTCAGCCAAAGGTCGCTGTCCTTGATGGTGACCTTGGCATTCTCGCCTTCAAACTGAATATAACCCCAGTTATCACCTATCGTATTGATATAGGTGATGTTCTCAAATTCCGCGGTGGCGGATCCGATACGAACAAGGCAGGTGCCCTTCACCGTCAAGTTAGAGCGGTCGTACGTCGTTCCGCTCGACGTGCGTCCGACGACCAAGGTGTTCGACACGACGTTGAAGATGAAGCCGCCGCCCTGCTTTGCGGAACCTATCAACTCTGCGTCGGCGAGGATCTGTGCACCGGATGCGGAGGAGTAGATATACACTGTCGAGGCGATGTAGATCATTCCGGTTCAGGCAGCGTCGGTATCGTGTTTCCACTTTGTGTAGAGGGTATGGCCGTTCAGATCCAGCTCTACGCCTTCCGCCGTTATTTCCAGATTCTCACCGCGAGGAATGTCGAGATAGTCGGTATACATCTTCACCTTCGCGTTTGCCGTGAGGTTCAGGAGCGCTGTGCGGAAGGTCGTGTATGCGGTATCGATGTAGTAGGTGATATTGCCGTCCGCGTCGGTGATCTGAAACGCCTTCTCTACGGAAGCAAGCTCGGGGGTCGCGGTCAGCATGGTACCCGCGGCAAGCTGTTCCGCCGTGATGGGGGCAAGTGCCGCGCCGCCGATCTGCCAAACGCCACTCGGGGCGAGGACATTCTCGTCTTTTTCGGGATCCTGCGCATAAGGTATCGTCAGGGAGGCACCCGCGAAGAAGGGGGTCACACCGACCGTCCAATAGTCGGTCAGGACGACCTTATCGTTCACCGTCCATGCGACGGGAAGCGCCGTTGCCTTATCGACCATTGCGAAGGCGTATGTGCCGCTTGCCGGAAGGGCGGTTCCGTCTACCGCATAGAAGCCGTTCAGTGTCACCGTCCCGGCGGGAATGCCTGCCGCGACGAGATCGTCACCGTTTGCCGAAGGAGAAAGATAGGTAAAGCGGCTTGCCTTATCGACCGACCACTTGACCTTGCCCGAGTAATTCCCGATTGCTTCCACGCGCAGACCGAAGATGCCGCAATCCTCGATTTTCAGCGCGAAGGATGCAAGGTCCTTTTCGACCGAGCAGAAATAAGCACGCTCTCCTGCGGAATAGACGGTGCAACCCGACATCGTGATCGTGGGATTATATGTCGCCTGCTCCGAGGAGGTACGGATCAAGGCGGAAGTATAGGTCTCGGAGAGGTATATCTTGACATTGGTCAGCCATACATTGCCGCCGCCCGGGTATTGCAGCATGGGGGAGCTTCCGCTATGGTAGAAATAACCGCCGTTCACGTACAACCCATACGACTGCATGGTGACGATGCCGATGTCGTAGTAAGAGATATTATCACCGTCGAAGTTCTCGTAACCGGAGTTTGCCGCGCCTGCGCCGACATAAACATTCGAACCGCTATACTGATTGATCAGGCAGGGGGTCTTTGTCGTGCTGATAATCTTCGCGCCCGAGCGGGAGGAAACAAGATGGAAGATAGATGCTCGAACGTTGAAGAAGTTGTACGCGCCCTCATATGTGAGTGTGTGCCCGTTCAGATCGAGCGCCACATCACGCGAGTCGATCAGAGCCGGAGCCGCCGCCAATGTGACATCCGTCTCCATGCGGAGGCATTCACCCGTCGCGAGAGCGTTCATGAGGGTCACAAACAGCGCGTTGTTCTCCTCATCCGTGCCGACTTCATGGTAGGTCGTTGTACTGCCGTTTGTGACAACGAACGCCGCCTGCTTATATACGGGAGTCATTGTTACCGTCTTATCGAGCATATCCTCGGTGATAGTGGTGAAGTCGGAAAGTGCGCCGCCGTCCACGCTCGCGGAGAAGGCGGAGAAATACCAAAACGTACCATTCTCTTTGCGATATTCCTTCTCGATTTCAGGCACCGTCGGGATCGCGCCGACGCCGTAATTCTCGGAGGAGAGCTGATCTCCGTTTCTATCGAGATAGATCACGTTGGCAAATCTCGACGCCTCCTTGAAGGTATACTTCCCTGCCCCGTCGGTCGTGACATCATAGCCCGGCGCGACGTATGTAAAGGTGTAGCTCTTCGCGTCGATGGTGCAATTCTTCGTGATGCGCACATCGGTCGCGTCGGCATACAGGGTGACGGTATCTTCTTCACCCGCTGCCGCAAGCGCTTCTTCAAGGGTTGCGTAATACGCATCTCCTACGGATGCTACCGCCTTCTTTGTCGTGGGAGCCGCCTTGTAATTCAGGGACGGGTAGGACCCTGTGGTCAGGTCGGTCACATTGTTCGTGAAAAGCCCGTCGAGGTCGGTAGTGTTAGTATCATCGACGGCGTAGCGGTTGGCAGTGAGGTTATCAAAGCAGAAGGAATAACCTGCCGATTGGGCTTGACGAAGCTGAAGACGGAGTCCGGTCATTAATTCCTGATACTCATTGAATAGCTTATTGCCGCCAAAGTCGGCGCCCGTCGTAATGACACGCTGCCCGTCAAGGAAGACAAGCATTTGAGAATTATCCTGCGTAATCGTATACGGACTTTCTGTCTTGTACTCCGCCGAAATCTTAATGACCACCGTGACATGGTGCCAAACAAACGGCGTCGCGTCGAAGGTGTACGAAGCACCGCTTGCGACAGGGGTTGCCTGCAAAGTTGCCGTCTGGCTTGTGGCGGAAGCCTGCGAGATCCTGATGCCGGGTTGCGTACACTTCCAGTTCCCGCCATAATTCATAAAGTAAAGATCGATACCGTTCCCCAACGGATAATAGCTCTCCGTTGTAAAGTCCACATCCATTGTCAAATAGCGATATCCGTTATCTTTCTCCCAATAATAATAACTGTTGCCGGTGAAAGAATTAAATGTATCACCTGTCGCAGTCTTAGTATAGGTGTAATAGCTGTTTTTCGTGGTTCCTTCCGCACCGATGGTAGAAACCACGTTCCCGCTCGTCGTGTCGCCCGTCAAAGTCGTGCCCGTCATGGTGTCAAGCTTTGTCAGCGTCGCCGCCGATGCCGACACGAAAAGAATGCCGCACAGCAGGGCGAGGGTCAAAAGCAGGACGAGAATTTTGCTTCTTGCTTTCATGAGATTCTCCTTTTTTGAATAGTTTTTTGAGTCGTTTTTTGATTTTTGCCAAGGTTTGATCGCTCCGAGGTCTGCATAAACGCGGGAGTCTGCTCCCCGATCCTCCTCCCACAGGATCCGTCCATACAAATGCCTCTCTCCGCGGCACTTTTGCAAGGTCGCGGGGTGTCAGGAAAAGTATAGGTTT
>CAVEOF010000101.1:0-3501 GCA_963617165.1 Coriobacteriaceae bacterium
ACTCTTGATGCAGAGACAGCATATAAGAATGCGGATTTTATTGTTATCGCAACGCCTACCAATTATGATAGCAAGAAAAATTTTTTTGATACTTCAGCAGTAGAAGCGGTTATCAAATTGGTTGTTAGTTACAACCCGAATGCCATTATGGTTATCAAATCTACCGTGCCGGTCGGATTTACCGCTTCCGTTCGAAAAAAATACCATTCCGACAACATTATTTTCAGTCCCGAATTTTTGCGTGAGTCTAAGGCGTTGTATGATAACTTGTATCCCAGTCGCATTATTATCGGCACCGATTCGGAAAATGCTCATTTGTTAGAGGCGGCGAACACCTTTGCGAGTTTGCTGAAGGAAGGGGCAATTAAGGAAAATATAGATGTCCTTATTATGGGTTTTACCGAGGCCGAAGCAGTCAAGTTGTTTGCAAACACCTATCTTGCTCTCCGCGTATCCTATTTCAACGAACTGGATACTTATGCGGAGATGAAGGGTTTGGACAGCCGACAGATCATCGATGGTGTCTGCCTTGACCCACGTATTGGTAGCCACTACAACAACCCGAGTTTTGGATACGGTGGTTATTGTTTGCCGAAGGATACCAAACAATTGCTTGCCAATTACGCTGATGTTCCCGAAAATCTGATAGAGGCTATTGTGGAATCGAACCGTACCCGTAAAGATTATATTGCCAGCCGAGTGTTGGAAATTGCGGGCGCCTATGGAGCCAACGAAGACTACGATCCAAGCAAAGAGCGCAGTGTTATAGTGGGCGTTTTTAGATTGACAATGAAATCTAATTCTGATAACTTTCGCCAATCCTCTATTCAGGGGGTTATGAAGCGCATTAAGGCAAAGGGCGCTACAATCATTATTTATGAACCAACACTAGAGAATGGAACTACATTTTTTGGTAGCGAAATCGTTAACGATATAGAAGAGTTTAAACGCCGCAGTCAAGCAATTATTGCAAACCGCTATGACGCATGTCTTGATGATGTTCGTGAAAAGGTTTATACCCGTGATTTGTTTCGCAGAGATTAGCTCTGACGCGTAAAAAGAAGTGAACTTTTACAACTAAAGCATTTATAAATCTCCCTGTTTACCGTTGAACAAACATATAATGCTTTTTCACCCGATGCCGCGCCGCAGTTTTACGGCGCGGTCTCCGTTTCCCATTCGTCGAACATGGCTTTGCAAAGGGAATCGGCGTGTGCGGCGTCGCGCATGGCGACGGCTTTGCCGTCGAGGCGGGACGCGCGGCGGCAGATCTTGGAGGCGCTGGTCACGAGGATCTCATCTGCGGTGAAAAGCTCGTTTAGGGTGAAGGCGCGCTCCGCCGTCGGTATGCCGAGGCGTGTGGCGGCGTCGAGCAGATGCCGCCGCGAAACTCCCGCGAGGATCCGACAATCGAGCGGGTGCGTGACGAGAACACCGTCCTTCAGGATCGAAATGTTCGAATGCGCGCATTCCGTCACGTAGGCGCCGCGGTGAAGCACCGCCTCGTCAGCCCCCTCAAGGGCGGCGCGCTCGGATGCGAGCACGGCGGGGAGCAGATTCACCGTTTTGATGTCGCAATAGAAATAGCGCAGGTCCTCCGCCGTGATCAGCGAGATCGGAGCCTCATAGCTCGGCGCCGTGATCGGGTCGCGGAGAATCAAAAGATTGCACCTCGCGCCGTCGGGGTACGCATGTGCTCTGGCACCGCCCGCATCCCGTGAAAACTGGAAGTAGAGAAAAAACGGTTCCGTACACTCTTCCGCCATGTCGCAGAGCACGCGAATGAGCTCTTCCTTCCCGATACGAGGCAAGATGCCGATCCTTTCGGCGGAACGGTAGAGACGGTCGACATGCTCGCGACACAGGAAGATCTTTCGGTTTCTTCCGATCGCCGCATCGTAGACCGCGTCGCCGAAATAAAGGGAACGGTCGCTGAGCGGAACCGAGATCTCCGCACGGCGCCCGAAACGTCCGTTGAAATAGGTGTCTTCACGCATGGCTTTTCCTCACATCGCGGGAAGTCCGTCCGTTGTAAGGCTCCCGCTTTCTCTCTTTTACTCCTTCATCATCGTATTCGGAATTTTGAAATTTGCTACGCCGAACCGCCTCGTGTGAATGCACCGATGGCAGAACGGCGAAAACGACAACGAGAGGAGAACCTCATGAGCGAGGTGTCCGTAGTATCCTGCGAAACATATGAAAAAAACACCGTGCGCACCGCCTTAAAAGAGGCAGTCGACGCGGTCGGCGGTCTCGATTTTGTAAAGGAAGGAATGACGGTTGTCTTAAAGGCGAATCTCGTCAGCTTCGCAACGCCCGATAAGGCGGTGACGACGCATCCCGAGATCCTCACGGCACTGACCGAAATGCTCCGCACACGCGGCGCACGCGTCATCATCGGGGATTCTCCCGGCGGACTTTATACGGCGGCGTTTGTCAATCGTATTTATCGCGCGGCGGGACTGTCGGAATGCGTCGAAGCCGGCGCGGAGCTGAACGACGACTTTTCCGTCGGCGAAGCCGATTTTCCCGAAGGGAAAGAAGCTCGCCACTTTACCTATACCTCGTACCTTGACGCCGCGGATGTCATCATCGACGTCTGCAAGCTCAAAACGCACGGCATGATGGGATATTCGGGCGCGGCAAAAAATATGTTCGGGACCGTTCCCGGTACGGTCAAGCCCGAATATCATTTCCGCTTTCCGTCCTATCCGCAGTTTGCCGATATGATCGTCGATCTGAACGAATATTTCAAACCGCGTCTCTGCATTTGCGACGCGGTCGTCGGCATGGAAGGGAACGGACCCACGGCGGGCACGCCGCGAAAGATCGGCGCGATCCTCGCGTCGACCTCACCGCATAAGCTCGACCTCGTCGCCGCGTCGATCATAGGACTCGGAAGGGAAGAGGTCCCGACACTCGACGCCGCATATCGGCGCGGCTTGATTCCCGAAATATGGGAGGATATGGACGTGTTCGGGGATCCGAAGGCGCTTTATATCCCGGATTATCAGACCGTCTCCGTCCGTCACAGTCTCGGATTCACGGGGACCTCCGACAGCGTGATATTGAATATTTTCGGAGGCATCGCGGCGAAGGCTTTGACCTCCCGCCCGATGTTAAAACGTTCCGAATGCGTCGGCTGCAATCAGTGCGGAAAGATCTGCCCCGCGAAGGCGATCCGCATCGAGAAGGGAAAAGCCGTCATTGACCGCAAGCTCTGCATTCGATGCTTCTGTTGTCAAGAATTCTGTCCGAAGGGCGCCATGAAGGTGCACCGCCCCCTGATCGCAAGGTGCCTTGTCCACAGAAAAAAGAGATCACAATAAAAAGAGAACCTCGGGAACGATTCGTGTGCAAGATCGCTCTCGAGGTTTTTTTGTAAATAAAACTTCACAAATATACTATTTTTTCTGTGTATCTTCCGATTCACATCGGAAATCGAAGATAAGGTATAATATTTTTCGCAAAAAGAAAAAAAGAGCAAAAAGGTAGACATGC
>CAVEOF010000102.1:0-3333 GCA_963617165.1 Coriobacteriaceae bacterium
AAAGAAAAAACGCGGAAAAACCGAAGTTTTACCGCGTTGGTGCTCCTGCGGGAATTCGAATCCCGGACACCTTGATTAAAAGGAGCAACCTACGATGGAAAAGCAGATCGCTATTGCCCGCATGAACGCGGATCATCTGATAAAAATTTTATATTTTGCCGCACTCCCGACCGAAGAGCAGAACGCCCTCGCCATGTCTAACGACTTTTGGCGAAGGCATGATTGCCGTCGTTATCTTGTGAACGACCGGTGCATGGAGTGCGGCAAATCGTTTTCTCTGCGCGCAAAGCCGGCACGGCTCGTACTCTCCCGGTAATCGTTTTTCTCTCTTCCGGAAAAGAAGCGAAGCGGTGCGACGAAGTCGCGGGCAGGAGTAGTAAAGTGTGGACGCAGGGTTTTCCATATTCGTATACGGTCGAATGTGGGAAACCCGTAATCTCCCGCGAAGGCAAGGACCGAAAGTTTTCCATAATCCCACGCTCGTATACGGTCGAGGGTGGAATTGTGGGAAACTTGAGCGCAGGAAGGCAAGGCTCTGTACCTTGCCGGATCAATACCGACGAAGGGGACGTAGGCTTTCCACATTTCCACCATGTGTGGGAATGTGGGAAGGCTGCGTACGCACCGACGTCGTCTTTCTCCCCGCCCGCAGGCGGGCTTTATGGAGCACGGTGCGCCCTGTCGGGGGAAGCGCCAGCGCCGACAGGGCGCACCGTGCGGAATCGGCGCCGCGCGCCGCTTGAGGGGCGTAGCTGTAATACGCCCCATAGATAAAACAACCAAAATTCAAACGCTGCCGAAGAAAACGGCGTGAAAATCGAGTTCTCAAAAATTGCTTTGAGAACTTTTTTCGGAGGACGTAACATGCAACTTTACTATACACGCTCAAAGGTCTTCAAAGAGTTTACCGACGAAGAACGTGAAGCGTTCTTCACTATGAAAGCAAAAGCAGTCAGACATCACGTAGATACTTTGTATTATTCCGTATTTCTCGCAAGCGATATCCGCGATGTCAAGGATGATCCCGATATCAATCAATTACTCAAAGAGCTTCAGGGGATGAAGGACACCAAGCTCGCCAATATGTCCGAGCCGATCCTTTATCATGACATGACGGTGGAAGCCTTCGGTGCTGCCGTCGGCGGGGGACTGTACGGCTTCCATCTCTCCTATGGCGAGGACTTCGATATTTTTGTTTCCTCCTACCTCCCGAATAAAGAAACGCCTCGGATTCAGGTTCAGCTCCGCACTCGTTCTCTCGTTCTTGACGGTCTGTACGATGCCATTCAAAAGAGCTATGATAAAGTGTACGAGATCCTCGACTCCTTCAATCTCAAGATCTCGCATTGCATCGAAAACCGCATTGACTACGCCTTTCATACGAACGTGATCCAGAACCCGGACGAAATGTTTTCCGAGGAAGCATTGAAAAAGCACCTCGTCACGACGTTCCGTGACAATTTCATACACAATAAGATCCATTCGAGGCAAGACGAGCTTTTCGAGAAGGATTATTGCGCCCTCGGACAGAGAAAAAGCAACAACGTCTTCTTTCGTGCTTACGAGAAGACAAAAGAGGTAGTAGAGGAAAACTACAAAGCCTTTTTCTTCGAAGTGTGGTACCAAAGCGGATTGATCTCCTTTTACGATAAGTACGTTTACGAGATCGCATATAAGCTCGGCGCTTATAAAACCGGAGTACTTGTCGGACGGATCGGCTTTTACCTGAAGTACGGGCATGACGATGCCCTGAAGGTGAAGCTCTCCGATCTCTTGGAGTCCTGTCATGTGAATTCCGATAATGTCCCGGCAATCGAGAAGGCGATCAAAGGGATCCTTCCTCCCGTCACGAAGATCATGAACGTCGAGTTCGAAACAAAGCGCAAATTCTATATGAATCAAGCCGAGTTTATCGACATTATCAAAACGGACGTCAAGCAGGGACAACCTCTTTCCCGTTTGTATCGGATCCTTTCCCTTCGGCGGGAATTCATCACGAGACTGACGACGCAGACCGTTTGCCTTCGTGAGGATCGGAAGGATCCGGAAGCTCCGATGCTCGACTTCTGGAAGCGGCTTAGCCGCGTCAAGATCGACGATCAACCGGACGAAGCCAGACTCAAAGCATTTTCTACCTACGCGCACAACTTCGACCTTGAGAGAGCAAAGCACCGCTTGTATAATACGCTTGCCGCGGTCTCTTTTGCAGAAAGCGGGGAAGAAGAGTCGGACGATCAGAGCTACGGCGAGGATCTGTGGAATTTCGTTACGGATCTGAATGATAATGACATCATCAGAAAAGACAAGATCGAAGACGTGAAAGATACGATCACTTCTATGCGGTCGTCGTGGTATAACAGCCTTCGACGGCGAAAAGTGCGGCAGATGAAAGCAATTTATAAAGAACGCCCGAAGGGGTATGTCTTTGAGTCGGATGCCGACTTCGAGCACCTCGCCGCACCGTTTAAGCTCACCGACGAAGAGACGGAAGCCTTGCGGAGGGAAGAAGCGGAATTTCTCGCGGAGCAAAAAGAAAAAGCGGACCGCATGAAGGCAAGAGCGGAAGCCAAAGCGGCAAGGGACCGCCTGATCCGAAGCGGAATGCTACTGAGAGAAGAAAAAGAAAAAAGCGTCAAAAAGACGCCGGAAGGAAAATGATATGAAAAAGAATTCGCGCAAGTGGAATCGTCGACATGAATTTCAATGGCATAAGGCGACAAAAAGCCGAAAAGGGCATCCGTCTTACATAACCGAAAGCTCGGGAAAGTTTTATCGTTTCTTTTGCTTTACACATTCTCCGACCACCGACGGACAGAAAAATGTTAAACTGAAGCACAATATCGACCCGAAAGAAAACCGCGATTGTTATGTACGACCAAAGCAGATGGTGGAAAAAAACGAAAACTTTGTGCCAGCACGAGTCAAGTACCGCTTTCATGATGAGGATAAACCTCTCATTCAAAAACTTCGACACAAAAAATAAAAAGAAACAGCGATGACTACTCATCCACTGCTCACGATCGAATTAAATTCGATACTTCCGGATTTCTCCGGCAGGCACACCGTTTCTACTTCTTAGTATATCACGAAAAAGCGAAAAGTCAAGGCTTTTTTGAAAAAAACTTGACAAAGCAGGATTTGCCTGCTACAATAAAAAAGGACTCGAAAGAGTCCCGGAGGATCACCAACACGGTGGCGGTTGCCTTTCCCTCTTTTTTTGAGAAGGGGAGGTCTTTTGTCTCCCCTCGACTTTTGGAGGGGAGGTGATGGTATGTACATAACATTAGCAGAACTGTTAATGCTTCTTACATTGCTGATCGCTTTCGCCGATTT
>CAVEOF010000103.1:0-3331 GCA_963617165.1 Coriobacteriaceae bacterium
ATATCACAGGAGGAATACTTGTATCTGAAGTTCTTTAATTCCACCACCTCTGGTGGTGGTTTATTTTTCGCTAAAGGCTACAACGAAAAAATCCCGCACATTTGTGCGGGATTTGGTGGAGATGGTAGGGCTCGAACCTATGACCTCTTGCATGTCAAGCAAACGCTCTAACCAACTGAGCTACACCTCCATAGGCGGAACGCAGTTAGTATACCACACTTTTTCAAAAAAAGCAAGAGGTTTTTTCATTTTTTTTGCATTTCCGAAAAAAATTTCTCTTCGGATGCCCGTTTCAAAGCCTTTTTACAGCTCCAGCCGCACGGGAAGCTCCTCGCCGCAGGCGTCGAGCGCTTCCTTCGCGCCCACGACGCAGAGCGCGGCGTCGGCACTCGCCGCCTCGATGCGGTCGGCGATGGCGCGGAGATCGTCCGCCGTCGTTTCCGTCATTTCGCGGCGCAGACGCACTCTGTCCTCGTAGGTGACGCCCTGGAGGTAGAGGGAAGTCGCGACGCTTCCCTTCATGCTCGGGGAGAGCAGGGGCTCGGACGCCGCGACGGCGCCGATGATATATTTGGTAAGGTCGGGAGCACCGTCGGCAAACTTCCGAAGGAAGTCCGCCGCCTCGCGGTAGCGGGCAAGGCTCCGCGCGGCGTTCGGGTCGCGGTAGGAGTAGCAGAAGAACGTGCCGCCCCGCCGCGCGCCGAAGCCCGCGCCGTAAGCGCCGCCCTGCACGCGGATGGCGTTCCAGAGATACTCGAGCGACAGGATCTTCTGCGCGACGGACATTGCGCCCGAATAGGACGCGGTGTCACACGCCGCCATCGCGGCAAAGGAGATCTGCGCGGGAATGACGATACCTTCGCCCTTCGAGCAGAGGAGCGGACAGTCGATCCGCTCGGACGGATGCACGCCGTCGCTCTTCATGACGGCGAGCAGGTCGGAGAGAAAGTCCGTCTCCCGTCTTCCCGTCAGACCGATGAACAGGCGCTCCTTTGTAAAGAGTTTTTTCGCGAGCGAAGCGAGCGCACACGCGATCTCCTCACCGCACGCGGAGAAGCTCTTGTCCTTTTCCTTCAGGAAACGGTAGGACTCGTACCCGGCAATCAGCTCGCCGACGGCGGAACCGACGCTGAAATGCGCGGTAGCGCGCTTGATCGCCGCCGAATGTCCCGAGGAAACGAAGAATTCCTCGCTGTCGAGCTTCAACTGACGGAGAATGTGCCCGATGGCGTCAAGGTCGGAGAATTTTGTATGGTAGAGGATCTCGTCGAGGATCTTTGTGATCTTTCCGCGGTTCCCGTCAAGGGCACTGATCGTAACGCGGAGATTGACGAAGGCGCCGTCCGCGAGATCCTTTCGGTCGGAGGCGTCGACGGCAAAATTCACGCCGCCAAGCCATGTTTTGATCTCATCCTGGAGCGCGAGCGCGCCGTACTTCTCGGTATCGAGCTGACCGAGCACCGCGCCGAGCAGAGGCAGAAGCAAAAGCTCTTCCCGACCGAGGTCGTTGGCGCGGAAGAGAAGCTCGAGGTAGACGATGCCGTCGGTGCTCACATCGTGATAGAGAAGGGGAGTCCCCTCCACGTCCGTCATCTCGCAGGGAAGAGCTTCGGGCGCCTCGGAAATGTCCGAGATGGAAAGCATCGGGAGCGTCGCACGCGCCTCTTCGCTGTCCTCGGTCTGTTGCCACTTGCGGAGCTCTTCGCTCTCGCGCAGGACCTCGCGCACACCCGCCTCGCCGAGCGACGTCTTCCATGCCGCCATGCGGCGTTTTTCCTTTTCCGCGCGCTCTTCGCCGAGCGTCTTCGACGGGAGCATGACGAGCGTCGCACGGTGCGGATTTTCAAGGAAGACCTCTCGCAGAAGCCGCTCGAAATATCCGTTTTTCATCTCGGCACGAAGGGTCGCCATCGTGTCGGCAAAGCAAAGATTCTGCGCAGGGTCGCCGTCGTACAGCCATGTCTCGAGAGAGGAGATCGCGTAGGCAAGTCCGCGGGGCAGCGTGCCGTAGTCTCTTTCTCTCAAACGGAATTCGAGACTGTTCAGGGAGGCGGTCAGACGGGCGCGGTCAAGCCCTGCCGCCGCTTCCTCGAAGACGCGCGTGATGCGCTCGAGGAGCAGGGGAACCTTCTCCTCCTCGGTGTTTCGGATCTCGAGGGTGACGATGGATTGCCGTATGCCGTCGTAGGGGTAGAGATTGACGTCCTCGCAAAGCCCCTCGGAGAGCAGCGCTTTTTTCAGAGGAGATTCGTTCGTCCCGACGAGGAGATCAAAGAGAACGCTGAGGGCGATCTGCTTTGCCTGCTCGTCATAGCGGTAAGCGCCGTAGCCGAGCGCGACGCGCACCTTGCCTGCGGCATCCTCGGCGGGGGAGATCTCATAATACTTTTTCACGGGCGCGGGAGCCACGGGGGATTGATCGGGGATCGACGCGTCGATCTTTTTATACTCGTAGGCGGAAAGATAAGAGTCGAGAAGCGGAAGCACCTCGTCGAGCTTCACCGCTCCGTCGAGGAAGATCCTCGCGTTGGAGGGGTGATAATACTTCCCGTGGAAGTAGAGGAACTTTTCGTAGGAAAGCGTAGTGATCGCCTCCGGCTCGCCGCCCGAGTCCTTCCCGTAGCAGAGGTCGGGGAACATGAGTTTCGTCATCTCCTCCGAGATCACCTCGTCCACCGAGGAATAAGCGCCCTTCATCTCGTTGAGAACGACGCCCACACACTTCATCTCCTCCTCCGCGGAGGAGAGCTCGAGGTGCCATCCCTCCTGACGGAAAATGCGCGGGTCGGAGAGGATCATCGGGTGAAGCACCGCGTCCATATATACGTCGATCAGGTTGAGATAATCCTTGTCGTTCCGACTGGAGATGGGGTACATCGTCTTGTCGGGAAAGGTCATAGCGTTAAGAAATGTTTGCATTGACCCCTTTAGCAGGTCGACAAACGGCTCCTTGACGGGGAATTTGTCCGAGCCGCAAAGCACCGAGTGCTCAATGATATGGAATACACCCGTGTCGTCCTCGGGGATGGTCTTGAAGGTGATGGCGAAGGTCTTGTTCTCATCCTCCCGCTCGAGAAAAATGAGCGCCGCACCGTTCTTTTCATATACCATGCGCCACATGACGGCGCCGATCTCGGGAAGCTCCCGCCGATCCGTCACACGGAATCCGTAGAGAAGGTCTCCTGTCTTCATGTTTATCTCCTTATATAATATTTCATCGGAATGCATCCAGTATAGCACAAAAAGAAGGAAAAGTCAATCGCGCTCGTTTTTTTCCAGGGCAACAGCATTTACTTTTTCGGTAAAAAAAGGATATCCAGCAGAACCTGTG
>CAVEOF010000104.1:0-3113 GCA_963617165.1 Coriobacteriaceae bacterium
CGCCTCACGACGGACGCCCTTGCCCTCTGCTAACAGTTCCTACTGCCATGCCTGTAGTGGACTTTCACCACCATGTTGTATCGCATGCCGAGCGCACTAAAAAACGGAGCCGTCGCGATGCGACGGCTCCGTTTTGCTAAAAATTGTTTACTTATCTCGGATTTAAGAGTCAAAACATAAAAATGTCTCTTCCGATCGTCGGGGGTGTGTATGCTCTTCTTTTCTATCGAAAAGCGGGGTGTTTTTCGGATCGCCCGAGGAGGCGGATTCTCTCTTGTGCCGACGATGAGGGCGGGCATGTTGTGCCAACGGTGAGGGGGGTATTCTGTCATAAGAGATCCGTTTTCCTCTGACGGTCGGTGACGTTATTTTTCCTCGGGGGCGTTATCCTGCTTGCCCGCGATCGCCGCTTTTCCGCCCGCGAAGCCCGCGATAACGGAGGAGAGGTCGATGCCCGTCGACTCCTTCATGCCTTCCATGATCTGATTCGCGCTGTTCATGACATCGCGCACGACCTTCGTCGAGTTCCCGTCACCGTACATGACGATCTTATCGGTACGGGTCAGGGGCGCGGCGGCGTTCTTCACGACTTCGGGCAGGGCGTTGAGATACATTTCGAGCACGGAGGCTTCGCCCATCTTCTTCTGCGCTTCCGCCTTCTTCTCGATGGCTTCCGCCTCGGCAAGACCCTTGGCGCGGATACCTTCCGCCTCCTGCTCCATGGCGAAGCGAAGGGCTTCGGCTTCCGCCTTCTTGGCTTCTGCGGCTTGCAGGGCTTCGTACTTCTGCGCCTCGGCTTCCTTCTGGCGCTTGATGAGGTCGGCTTCCGCCTGCTTTTCCGACTGGTATTTCAGGGCGTCCGCCTGCTTTTTGACGTTGGCGTCGAGCTCGCGCTCCTTGATGGCGATCTCCTTCTCCTTCAGCTCCGCCTCTTTCTCGCGGCGGGCAATGTCGGCGTTGGTCTTCGCGATCTCGATGATCTTTCTCTGATTTTCCTGCTGGATGGAATACGCGGCGTCCGCCTCTGCCTTCTTGGTATCCGCCTTCACCTTCATATCCGCCTGCTGTACCGAAAGGGCGGCATCCTGCTCGGCGATCTTCTTCTCCGCCTCGACGCGGACGGCATTTGCCTCCTGCTGTGCATTGGCGGTGGCGATGGCGATATCGCGCTGTGCATTGGCTTTCGCGATCTGGGCATTCTTTCGGATCTGCTCTACGTTGTCGATACCCATGTTCTCAATGGTGCCTGCGGCATCCTTGAAGTTTTGAATATTGAAGTTGACGACCTCGATACCGAGCTTTTCCATATCGGGCACGACGTTCTCGGTGATCTTCTTCGCGACGCCCTGACGGTCCTGTACCATCTCCTTGAGTCCGACGGAACCGACGATCTCACGCATGTTACCCTCGAGCACCTGTGTGACGAGACTGATCAGCTCGGGCTGACGCATACCGAGCAGGGACTGCCCTGCCTTCTGAAGCAGAACGGGGTCGGACGAGATCTTGATATTGGCGACGCCGTCGACCGTGACGTTGATGAATTCGTTGGTGGGAACCGCCTCCGAGGTCTTGACATCGACCTGCATGACGCGAAGTGACAGTTTATCCACTCTCTCGAAGAAGGGGACACGCCAACCCGCCTTACCGATCAGGATCCGCATCTTCCCGAGACCCGAGATGATGTAGGCGGTGTCGGGCGGTGCTTTCAGATACCCGATGACAAAGAGAAGGACGATGAGAACGGCAACGCCGACAAGTGCGAGAATCAATCCAAGCGACATGAGTAAATACCTCCAAATAAAATAGTTTTTGTGTTCCAAAAAGGAGCCTCACGATTGAAAAAAAGACTTTCACTGTACAGATCAGTAAAAGTCTTGTAAAAATCTGTGAAGATTCCGCGCTACCGAACGAATGAGTCGTGTTGACGACACCGCGAGTCACCAACCTCGGTGACTTACTACTCCCTTTTGCATTTTTATTATAGCAGAATTTCGTTTCCCTGTCAAGGGGTCGGTTGCGATTTTCCCCTTTGCACAATTTTTTACCGAAAAACTGTGCAATTTACATAAAACGAAGCATCGGGAGAAAAATTCACGGACTTCCCCTTGCTTTCACGGCTCCCCTGTGCTACAATAGAGACAATTCATCCTCTGTGAGGTGTTTCATGAAAAGCGTATTTCTGTTCTGTACCAAGTGGTACGTATTTTTGACCGAGTTACCTCTCGTCTACCTTTTTGTGCTGACGGTGGATCTGCATGAAAAATCCGACGCGCTCCTCGGGTTTTATCCCCTCGAGATCGTGCTCGTGTTCTTCATTTTCTTTATTCTCGTCTACTTCTTCCGCGTCATCGGGCTGTCGCACGACGAGGTGCGGATGCACGGACTCTTCTCCTCTCGGGAAAAGGCGATGATCCGCGAGGAAGACACTCTCGTCCTGACGATCCTGCCGCGGCACCGTCTGCGCGTCGAGCTGTTCGGCTCGGACGGCGGGGTGCCGATGCTCGAATGGCTCCGCGGAGAGGGACGCGCGCCCGAGGAGGTCAATCTCTTCCGCGGGAAGGCAAACGGCGGACGCCGAAGCGCCGCGCGGATCCTGCGCTTCTACGGCGTGCCCTCCGAAGACATTCCCGCCCTGCTCGATGCCGAACGAGAAACGCGGGACTATGAGACGGTCGCGCTCGCGGTGGAAAAAAAAGAAGAGAGCTTCGAAATACGGCTCAAATTTTTGGTTTTGCCAGAATAAAGGATATGCGGGAGTTCTGTAAAAATACGGGATCCTGCAAGAGGCTGTCGCATTCAGTATTTTTGTATTACAAACGAAAAATGACCGAGGATCTTCTTGATTCCTCGGTCATTTTTCGCATATTGATTCAGATTTGCGCTCGGTATGCGCTTCGTGCGACGGCTTTTTTTAATTCAGTCAATTAAGATGGATGTTTTTTGCCTCGTTCTGTTAGAGCAAGCCGTTGCGCGAAAAAAAGGGGGTGAAGGGTGCGCTGACATGAGAAGGCACTTCGGCTTGCTTACTCCTCATCCACCGCTTCGCGGTCCCCCTGTCTCGCTGCGGCTCGGGCACACTCGGGCTCTTTCACTCCACCGGAGTGAAATTCAGT
>CAVEOF010000105.1:0-2868 GCA_963617165.1 Coriobacteriaceae bacterium
AACAACAAGGCGTTAGGCATTTTGCGGGGGATTCGCGATTCTTTCTTTTTCTTTGATGATCTCGTTATTCCTCCGATCTTTCTTCTTTTGGATTTATTCGAATTCGATCTTTATTCTTTCGAAACATCCGTTTTTTTCGTCGCGCGGGGCGAAAGTGCGCGAAAACGGGTGTGAAAATACGGAAAAAGACTTGCATTTTCTCTTTCTTCATGCTATACTTTTACCATTCTTACATGACAGAGGAGTCCGTCCGATGCCGGTTGCGCATGGTGCGCTCTCGGGTGGTTCGGGCGGGGACGGAGGTTTTATGACAAAAATTGCGATTCTCGGATTCGGCGTGGTGGGCGGCGGTGTCGCCGACCTTCTCACCGAGCGGGCGACGGAGGTCGCCGCGCTCGCGGGCGATACGGTGGAGATCGGGTACATACTCGACTTGCGCGACTTCCCCGATTCCCCTTTTTCGGACAGGGTTGTCCATGATTTTTCCGTCATTGAGGGAGATCCCGAAGTCGCCGTCGTGATCGAGGTGATGGGTGGATCGCACCCCGCCTACGAATACACGATGCGCGCGCTCCGCGCGGGAAAGCATGTCATTACCTCCAATAAGGAGGTCGTCGCGGCATACGGCTCGGAATTCCTCGAGACGGCGCGGGCGATGGGAGTCGCCTACCGCTTCGAAGCCTCGGTCGGCGGGGGAATCCCCGTCATCGAGCCAATCCTCTCGGTCCTGCGGCAGAACCGCATCACGGAGGTGCGCGGCATTCTCAACGGAACGACCAATTACATCCTGACGAAGATGTTTACCTTCGGCGAAAGCTTCGACTCCGCGCTCGCGGACGCACAGGCGAAGGGGTATGCCGAGCGCAACCCCGACGCGGACATTCTCGGTCTCGACGCCTGCCGAAAGATCGCGATCCTCGCGGCGCTCGTCACGGGGGAGGCGGTCTCGCCCTCCGAGATCCCGACGGAAGGGATCACGCACATCCGCCCTGCGGACGTACGGCACGCGTCGGGGATCGGCGCGGCGATCAAGCTGCTCGGCAGGTGCCGCCTCACCGACGAGGGGCGCGCCGAGATCTCGGTCTCCCCTTACCTTGTCTTCTCCGACTCTCCCCTTTCGACGGTGGGGGGCGTCTACAACGCGATCGAGGTCATCGGTGAGCCGGTCGGCAACGTTCTCTTCTACGGCAGAGGTGCCGGCGCGGGAGCGACGGCATCCGCCGTCGTCGGCGATCTCGCGGTGATCCTGCGCTCGGGAACGCACACGGCACCCGCCGTCTTCCGACCCGCGCGCGCGGGCTTCCTCTGCGGGAAGAATGAAATCATCGGGCGGCGGTATGTGGCGCTTCCCGAAGAGCCGTCCGACTTTGCTCTTCGTTTTCCTCGGGCGACGCGTCTTTCCTCCTCGGACGGGGAGTGCGCGTTTTTGACGGAGGCGACGGACGGCATTGCGCTTTCTCGCGCGCTTGAGGGGCTCTCTCCCCTTTCGGTGATCCCCGTCCTCTCATAAGGTGAGCGGCGAGTGTCTCTCGGCGCACGGCATCGGCGCCGCGAAGGAGTGCGGAGAGGGACAGAATTCCCGCGAAAAATAACAAAAAATCGCAGATGCGGACGAGGAAGACCTCGGGCAAAAGCCCTCCGACGCCCGCGGACAGAAGAAAGAAGAACGGATAGAGCGTTCTTCTTTTTTTCTTTCCCGAAAGGGAGGTCAGGGCGACCTCGCCGTAAAAATACCAACAAAGCGACGTGGACGCGGCGAAGGAGAAAAAGCACAGCATCAGCACGGGACGCCACACGCCGAGAGGAGAGGCGGAAAAGGCGGCGGAGAGGTAGGAAAAGCCGTCCGAATACCCGTCGGGGTTCCCCGCGCCGAGAAGCAAAGAGAACGCCGTCAACATACAGAGGAGGACGGTATCGAAAAAGACCTCGCACATGCCGAGAACGCCCTCCGTCGCGGGGGTAACGCCGCGATTGTTCGCATGAGCGAGCGTGGAAGTTCCCGCGCCCGCCTCATTGGAGAGGAGTCCGCGACAAAAGCCCTCGCGCATGCTCTCGGAGAGAAGAAAACCGAAGATCCCCGATGCTGCGGCGGAAGGTGTGAAGGCGGAAGAAAAAATCGTCGTGAGCGCCTCGGGAAGGTTGGAAATATTCGAAAATATCGTAAAAATGCAAAGAATAATATACAAAAGCGTTGTGATCGGAATGAGAATTGACGTTTTCTCCATGATCCTTCCCGCGCCGCCGAGAAAGCACAGAAAGAGAAAAACGACAAAGATCGCGGCAAATATCCACGGTGGCAGGGTGTAAAACGTCTCCGCCGCGCCCGTGACGGCGCGACACTGGAGCGCACTGCCGAGGGAAAAAGCGAGACCGAGGCATAGCAGTGCGTAGACGCCCGCAAGGCATCTGCCCGCAGGAAGGCGCTCCCGTATGACGCCGATCATCCCGTCGGGATGCGCACCGTGCGCGGTGAGGGTGGATTCGGCATATTTTAAGACGGTGGCAAACAGGGCGCTCGCGAGAAGCCAGAGCACGCTTCCCGCCCCGCCGAGAAGGAGCCCGACGGCGACGCCCGTAATGTTCCCGACCCCGAGCGTCCCCGCGAGAGCGAGCATCAGCGTGCCGAAGGAATCGGCGTCACGGGTGAACGCGCCGCGAAGCGTTTTCAGCGTGCGAAGGGGATGCAGCAGAAAAAAGGCACGCAGCTTCCAAAGAAAGTAACCGCCCGTGGCGGCGATGAGTATCGGCAAAAGAGCAAGGATCGACATAAAAAATTCCTCCGCTCTATGGTATGCGGAGGAATTTGAATTAAGAATGATGGATTGTCAAGTCAAGTGCAACACATTAGTGAAAAAATTTTTTAAGGAC
>CAVEOF010000106.1:0-2865 GCA_963617165.1 Coriobacteriaceae bacterium
CCGCGGAGAGAGGCATTTGTATGGACGGATCCTGTGGGAGGAGGATCGGGAAATAACATCCGCGTCCGTGCAGACCTCGCCGCAACAAAACCTCAAGCAAAATCAAATTATCAAAAAGGAGAAAACCATGAAAACAAAAAGCAAAATTTTTGTCCTGCTTTTGACCCTCGCCCTACTGTGCGGCATTCTTTTCGTGTCGGCATCGGCGGCAGAGACGACGGAAAGCGCAACGGAGTACGAGAACGGCTTCACGGCGGAGTATGCCGACGGAACGGTAGAGGTCGTTGCCGGCACCGGCAATGTAACTGCCGATTATAAGTCACTCTGTAATTATGTGAAAGACATGACCGCTCCCGCAAAGATCACATTATATCAGAATTACACGGCGACCGTAGATGAGAACAATGCACTATATGCACTTTCTTTCGCGCAGGACGGTAGCGAACTTGACCTTAACGGACATACGATTGATACGGAATATAAATTCGGTTACGGTATCATCAATTCCGCTACAGGAAGTGGGAAAAAAGGACTGTATGTCTATTCTTCTAAATCGGGCGCGAGCATCGTTGCCGCTACACAGCGAGATAAGACAGTTACACCTCAAAAGGGCGGCGGTTACATTTTCGGCACGGCAAGTATATACAACTCTACCGAGGAAAAGACCGGAAAGCTGACCGTCGGTCGCAATGCGAACGGCGAGTATCGCGGAAATCTGACAGCGAAGGGCACCAGCCTTCTTGCGGTGTATGCCGACGCGGTGATCGACGGTATCACCTATGAGCATACCGTCAACGACAATAACGGCATCATTCAGTATATTAGCGTGGCAGGTACCACGGTCACCATAGAGAACTGTGCCTTCAGCGTGAAAAGTATATCGTTGTTCAGTGCGCGTAGCGGCAACGGAGGATGGAAAGCCTATGTCAAGGACTCAAAAATCTATACGGAGCACAAGACGCTTACTTATGTAAATAATACGGATGCCGCGGGAAAGACGTCGTTTGGCGTCATATTTGAAGACACCGACCTCTATACAAAACAGGCGGTCACAGGTGATGTGACCAATTCCGACGTATTCCCGATTACGTTCGGTAAGGGAGTACGCCTGAATCGCGTGCTCGATAATTCCGCCTACTTCACCTTGGAGAATGGTTATACCTTCGCACGCATCGATGAAACCGCATTCAGTCTGAACGGGCAGAGCTACTCCGTCATTTACACGGTCACCGCGAAAGCAAATACCGTGCCGATCACCTTCCAAAACGGTGATACGACGCTCACGACGGAAACATGGATGGTAGGAAGCACGCCGAAGTATAGCGGAACCATCACGCTGACCAAGGGTGATCCCGATAGTGATACCGTGAATGCACCGACCGGCAGATGGCTGATCGACGGAAAGAACGATAAGCTGACCGAAGAGCAGGCGACGGCAGGGGAGACTCTCACCACCGTGGCGGAGTATAAAGAAACGCCGAAGGCATTCCAGGCAACGATTGATGAGACGACCTACTACTTTACCGACACCGACTTCAATACGTTGCGCAACTATGTCACAAAACTGACCGCACCCGCGAAGATCAAGCTCTTTACAGATTACACTCTTCCGTCCGGCGGCTATCTTGCCTTTAGTCAGGCAGACTCCGAGCTTGACCTCAACGGAAAGACTCTGCAATCGGTATATAAGCTTGGTAACGGCATCATCACAGCATCGAAAGATCTGTATGTCTATTCTACCGCATCCGGTGCACAGCTTCTCGCCGAGGAACCGTATAATAAGTCCACCGGTAAGGGCGGCGGCTTCCTCTTCACCGCTTACGGCGGTAGTAAGCTGGTTGTCGGTAGCGAGAACACTTATCCCTTGATGGTGAAGGGCACGTGCCTTGTTCTTGTCGGTAGCGAAAACACTACTGCCGAATTTAACAATGTCACTTATGTTCAAAGCGTCAGCGACAATGTCGGCTATCTTCAGTTCAATGGCAAAAATACCGAAATCACCGTCAACAACTGCGATCTTTTGCTGACAGTAGATTCGCAGTACCAAGGTCTCTTCGGCTTAAGAGGCGTAGATGGTGAAAACGTCGAAAACGGCGGATGGAAAGCAACGGTGAACGACTCGCGGATCTATATCGCGGGGACGCAACAACTCACGTATGTCCATTCCAATATGAAAAAAGATGGCGCCATCACCGTTACGCCGAAGGGCGCAACCTTCACGAACACCGTCATTTATGCGGCAAACTCTCTGACAAATAACGCGATCTTCCCGATCACATTCGGCGAGGGCGTGAAGATGAACAAAGCGTACAACTTCCCCCTGACCGATGGATATGTAACTGCACGCATCGACGAAACAAAGGAAACCCTGAACGGAAAAGATGTCACCCTCCTCTACGAAGTCGTTGCGGAAGCAAATGCCTTCGATGCTACCTTCAAAAACGGCGAGACGACACTCGCGGAGGAAACATGGGCAAAGGGCTCGAAGCCCACCTATCGTGCGGATGTATTCGGCACCTACTATTGGTACGTTGCGGCAACGGAAGGCATCGCCGCCGCTACCGAGTACCCCGCAAAGCTCAAGACCACCGAGTCGAAGATCACAGGCAACCTCACCCTCTACGCAAACATCACCTTCAACCTTTACTTTAGAGCAGACAGCTTCATCAAGGGCGTGACGTATATTCATCCCGTTACGGGAGCAAAGACAACTGTTGACTTCACAGAGCAAGAGCCCGTCACCCTGAACGGTGTCGAATACTACGCCTTCAAGATCAACGACATCTCCCCGAAGGATCTCTCCGAAGCATTCACCCTCGAGGTTCTCCTCGAAAACGGTGACGCGACGGCAACCTACACGGTGAA
>CAVEOF010000107.1:0-2604 GCA_963617165.1 Coriobacteriaceae bacterium
TTACGAAATCGTTTCAAACTTATAGCCGACACCCCAGACGGTTTTGAGCGACCATTTGTCGGAGACGCCTTCGAGCTTTTCGCGCAGGCGCTTGACGTGGACGTCCACCGTACGGGAGTCGCCGAGATAGTCAAAGCCCCACACCTTGTCGAGGAGCTGATCGCGCGTGAAAACGCGGTTGCAGTTCGAGGCGAGGAAGTAGAGAAGCTCAAGCTCCTTCGGGGGAATGTCGATCGCCTTGCCGTTGAGCTTCAGCTCATATTTTTGAAGGCTGATCTCGATATTTTCGAATTTCACGACTTCGTCGTCCATGGTTTTGGTGTGCGCGTTGTAACGGCGGAGCACTGCCTTGACTCTCGCGGACAGCTCCTTCATATCAAACGGCTTGACGATGAAGTCGTCGGCGCCGAGCTCCAGCCCGAGAACCTTGTCGAAGACCTCGCCCTTCGCGGTGATCATAATGACCGGCTTCGAGGAGATCTCACGGATCTCGCGGCAGACCTGCCAGCCGTCTTTTTTCGGCATCATGATGTCGAGCAGGACGAGATCCGGCTCGTACATTTTGAAGAAGCTGATGCCCTCGGAGCCGTCGGTCGCGGTCTTGACCTTGTAGCCCTCATTCTCAAAGTAGATTTTCAGGACGTCGCAGATGTTGGGGTCGTCGTCGATGACGAGAAGCTTGCTATCCATTTTGATTTCCTCCATTTGTTAACTTTGTTAAAAACATTAAAATCTTAACAATTACATTATACCGAAAGTAAAGACAAATGTCAAGAACAAATGATGAATAATTTCTTCCTTTCTATAAAACTATTATGAAAAATTTTTGACCGATTTTGCATAAAATAACATTTTCCTCCGAGGAAAAATTTTGTTCGGAGTCGAAGAGGAAATTCGCTTTTCGCCCTCGGGGTCTCAAAACAGCCGCTCCGAAAATTTCACCGCAGAAGATCCCGCAAGAAAACAAGACGCACATCTCGCCAAAGCGATACCATCACGATCATCGCAAGCGATTTCCTCACGACCGTCGCAAACGCTATTCTCACAACCGTCCCAAGCGCTCCCCTCACGACCTCGCAAGCGATGCTCTGACGATCATCACAAAAAATTTCTTTTCGAAGAAAATCAAGGAAAACCCTTGCGGTTTTTCGTGAAGTGTGATATACTATCTTTTGTACGAAAACGAAAATGAAAATCGGCAACAGAGTAGGAGATCGTTATGAAACTCGGTATCGTGGGACTTCCGAATGTCGGAAAAAGTACCCTTTTCAACGCTTTGACCAACGCGGGGGCGGAGTCCGCCAACTACCCGTTTTGCACCATTGACCCGAACGTCGGGGTCGTCGCCGTTCCCGATTACCGTCTCGATAAGCTCGCCGAGATGTATCATCCCGAGAAGTTTACCCCCGCGGTGATCGAATTCGTCGATATTGCGGGACTTGTCCGCGGCGCCTCACAGGGCGAAGGTCTCGGCAATAAATTCCTCGCGAACATCCGTGAGGTCGACGCGATCGTACACGTTGTGCGTTGCTTTGAAAACGGCGATATCATCCACGTAGAGGGCACGGTCGACCCGATGCGCGACGTGGAGACCATCAATATGGAGCTGATCCTCTCCGACCTCGAGATCGTCGAGCGCGCCATCGACCGCACGGCGAAGGCGGCGAAGAGCGACAAGTCCTTGCTTAGCAAGGTCGAGGTCTTGGAAAAGGTCAAGGCGGCGCTCGACGAAGGAAAATGCGCCCGCGCCATCGGACTTTCGGAGGAAGAGGCGGCAATGATCGAAGAGTCGCGCCTTCTCACGATGAAGCCGATCATCTACGTCGCGAACGTCTCGGAGGACGAGGTCGGCGGTGCCTATGAGCAGAACGAAGACTATCAGAAGCTGAAAGCCCATGCCGCAAGCGAGGGGAGCGAGATCATTGCCGTCAGCGCGCAGATCGAGGCAGAGATCGCAGAGCTTGACGGAGAAGAAAAGAAGGCGTTCCTTGCCGACCTCGGCATCGAGGAGAGCGGACTTGACAAGCTCATCAAGTCGGGCTATTCGCTTCTCGGACTCATCAGCTTCCTGACCGCAGGACCGAAGGAAGTGCGCGCATGGACCATCACCCGCGGCACAAAGGCTCCGCAGGCGGCGGGCAAGATTCACAGCGATTTCGAGCGCGGCTTCATCCGCGCGGAGGTCGTTTCCTTTGACGATCTCGTCCGCGAGGGTGACCGCAACAAGGTCAAGGAAAAAGGTCTTCTTCGCAGTGAAGGCAAGGATTACGTGATGCAGGACGGCGATATCGTCGAATTCCTCTTCAACGTCTGAAAAACTACAAAACTCCCCGTCTCTCGGCGTTTCGACACCGAGAGACGGGGAGTTTTTCTATGGAAATTCGGGAAAAGCGACTTTTCGGGTCAAAAATCAATACAGCCGCAGTTTTTCGGGGTGCAGAAGCAGAAAATTCCCGCGGGCAAGATAAGCTCTCAGCTTTTCCTCCGAGACCTGCACATCGTCCGAGCCGAGGAGAACGCGCTCGGCGTCGGCGGCATCGAGGTCGAGGATGTAGGGCGTGCGATAGCGCGTACCGTCACTGCCGAAAATGATCGATCCCGCAC
>CAVEOF010000108.1:0-2481 GCA_963617165.1 Coriobacteriaceae bacterium
CGCCTCACGACGGACGCCCTTGCCCTCTGCTAACAGTTCCTACTGCCATGCCTGTTGTGGACTTTCACCACCATGTTGTATCGCATGCCGAGCGCACTAAAAATATCCCGCCGCGGTCTGCGGCGGGATGATCTCATTTTGAAAATTGAGTAAAGTAAACGGAGGCAACCGCGGCAGCGAGAGCGATCAGCACCACGACGGAGATGATGAGGATCTTCTTGAACTTCCGACGGCGGAAATAGCGCTCCGCCTTCTTTAAGTAGAGGGAGATCGGGTCGGTCTGCGTGCGCACGCGAGTGGTGAAGTCGCGCACCCATTTGACATCGGCGGAGGTCAGGTCGTCGTTCTTCTGCAAGGCATCGGGATGGTTCGCGAATTTGTAGTACAGCTCGCTGTACCGACAAAGCGAGGTCTCCACCTCATCCCTCTCGGGCAGAAACTGAAAGTTGTCGAAGCGGTCAATGTATTTGCGGATCCCGCCGATCTCGACATCGAATTTTTTGCGACATTCCTTTTCAAGGAGGAGATATTCCTTGAAAAACTGTTCATTCAGCTTTCTTGACATGTTGACGCCGTTCCTTACTGTTTTCTTCCTCGGGTCGAAACGCCTTTTTCCCCGTCCGACCTCTGCCGTCGGGCGAGGGGTTGCAACCCGTTTTCTATCATTATACATGATTTCGAAAGGAAATACAAGGGGGAAAGCGAAAAAACGCTTCTTTTTCGAAAAAATATCTTGTATCTTCCCTCGTCTTGGTGTAAAATAAGTACGATTCCGATGCGAAACCGACGAAAAAAACGAAAGGAGCCGCCATGAAGCTACCCGACAAAAAGTTGCTTCTCAAATATCTTCCCACCGCGCTGATGCTCCTTTTGATGCTCGGCGGCGTGGTCTATATTCTGACCTCGGGCGCGCCCGAGGTGGAGGAGATCCTCGCCTTTATTCACGCACACGAGACGCTGACCGTGCTGATCCTTCTCGGGCTGTTCGCCCTGAAGGGGGTGTCGGCGATCTTACTTTACAGCGTGCTGACCACGGTGACGGGGCTGCTCTTCGACTTCGTGCCCGCGCTCTTCATCAATCTCGCGGGGACCGTGATCTGCGTGACCATCCCTTATCTTGCGGGCAGGGTCGCGAAGCGGGAGGACGTCCTCGCAAAGCTCCGCGCGAACAAAAAATTAAGCAAATATTACACCGACGGCAAGATGGGGCTCTTCCCTCTCTGCTTCGTGCTCCGCACCGTGGGGGTGCAGAGCGAGGTGCTCGGGCTTCTCTTCGGCAATCTCGGGATGCCCTACCTTCCCTTTCTCGCGGCGAGTCTGCTCGGGATGTTCTCGACGCTCTTAAGCTACACCGTCCTCGGGACGACCGTCTCCCGCCTGTCCCCGATCTCCCTAATCTTCTTTGCGCTCGACACCGCGATCTTGGTCGTCACCGTCCTTCTCTATCGTAAAAAGATCAAAGAAAAGGAGAAGGCGCAGCGTGAAAGCGAGCCTTCCGAGACAGTCGAAAAAGCGGAAGATATCCGAGAAAGCGCGGGGGCGGAAGGCGGAGAGCGTGCGGATGTTTTGCCTTCGGAGGCAAAAAAAGAAGACCGTGACATTCCTTATGATAAAGAGGAAAGATAAAAGCGAGCCAAAGATATGGCTCGCTTTTTCATACTATTCTTTACAAAATCGGGGGATCAGAAGGAGATCACACCGAGATGTTCGAGAAGGATCTTCACGCCGAGCAGGATCAGGATGATGCCGCCGGCGAATTCCGCCTTGGACTTATACTTCGCGCCGAAGAGGTTTCCGACCTTGAAGCCGACCGCTGAAAGAAGAAAGGTGACGCAACCGATCAGGAGCACCGCGAAGAGGATATGAATGACGGGCGGCTCCATCGCCATGGCGATCCCGACCGCGAGGGCGTCGATGCTCGTCGCGACCGCCATCGTCAGCATGACGCCGAACGAAAGGGACGAGCTCGTCTCCTCTTCCTCTTTCGAAAGTGCCTCGCGGATCATGTTTCCGCCGATCAGCACCAAGAGGGCAAACGCGACCCAATGGTCGAACGCGGTGATGTATTGTGCGAACGCCGAGCCGAGAAGGTAGCCGAGCAGGGGCATGATCGCCTGAAATCCGCCGAACCACGCGCCGACGATCGCCATATGCCGCCACGTCGCCTTCTCCGTTGCGAGTCCCTTGCACACCGAGACGGCAAAGGCATCCATCGACAGCGCGACGGCAAGCAGGATCAATTCTATGATTCCCATAAACATTCCTTCTTCCGCGGGCTACGGTCTCTCGCGCGGAGTCCCGCGGCGAGCCGCCCGTCGGAGGGGTAACAGAAGATATTATATCACGTCCGCCGAAGGCTGTCAAGGGGATTTTTGCCCGTCTTTCGGGGGAAATTGTAGTGTTACAATAGAAGTGAGACTAAAAACAAAAAAGCATAGAAAAAGTGATTGAGTTCTGATAGAATAGAATTACCCATAACTC
>CAVEOF010000109.1:0-2347 GCA_963617165.1 Coriobacteriaceae bacterium
GTGATCTTCGACTCGGTGGTCTTGAGCGTTGCGGGGTATGTGGTAGCTTCGTTCACGGGAGCCGTAGGCTTCACATACCAATAATAGCTACTGTCGGCAAAAGCGTTTGCTTTGTATTCCGACGGAGTGCTTTCCTTCTTCCAGAGCTGCGTCGCAAGTTCGGTGTTCCCGCCCTTGAAGATTACTTTGACAGCATTTGCGTCCGCGACAACCTCGTAAAGGAGGGTGAAGTCGTTTTCGTTCAGGGTTATCTTTGTCGCGTCGGTGTGCGCAAAGACCAAGGTTTCCTCCTCCGACGTGACGAGGGACAAATCGTTCGGATAGTTCGTCTTCACGCCCTTGCCGAGCTTGATCGGGAATGTTTCACAAGAGGTCAAGGCGGTTTCCGAACAAATTACAGTATCGGTGAAGGTCACGCCCGTTCCCGTCCCGGCATCAGCATGGAAATCCACCAACGGTTTCGATCCCGCATAAATCCGAGAGTTCTTCACCTCGGCTTTCCATCCGCTTCCTTCTCTGAGTCCGAAGAGTGCTAAGTTAGAGAGATAAAAATCGCACGCATTGACTGTTAATGCACTACCCGAAGTACCGTTAAACTGGAGATAGCCATGATTGTCGCCGATGCTTTGTATACCGGTGAGATTGGAAAGCTCGACGTTCCCTGTTTTGTAGACAATAAGCAAGGTCGTGCCTTCCGCTGTCAGAGGATAAGTAGTTGTAGTGCCGTCCGGCGCGCGTCCGACAACCATGCTACCGCCGTATGCCTTGAGCATGACACCGCCGCCATAGTTAATTCCGTTCTCTGTTTTACGGTCAGTATTTGCAAGAAGCTTTGCCCCCTCCGCGGTAGAGTAGACATACAGATCATCGGACGCGCTGATCAACACGCTCGACTTATATATTTTTGTCAATGTCTGCCCGTTGAGGTCAAGCTCGGAGCCCGCCACACCCTTGTTATCAAATTCAAGCACGCCATTCTCCGGAAATACGTAGCCTCGATAGAGCTTGATCTTCGCGGGTTGGTTCAGACCATCGACAACGGCTCTCAGTGTAGCAAACGTTGTGTCGGTATAGTAGGTGGTCGTCCCGCCAATCGTTACCTCAAATTCCTTTGCTGTGCTCGGAACGACTTTGTAAGAGGTCTTATATTCCTTGCCGTTTATGGTGACTGCCGTCTCATCGGTGCGTGCAACGATGAGCGCGGTGTCTGTGGTGGTCAGACCCGTGTTTGCAAAGCTCATCGTTACGCCTTCACCGAGTTTGATCGGGAAAAGATCATCATATGTATTCGAGAGCTCATTCTTCGAACAAATGGCGGTATTTTCAAAGGTGGCGCCCGGTTCTTGCTTCGTCCCGTCATACGACTCATCCTTCGAGTCTGTTGTAAAACTGGAATGTATGTCGACAAGCAGATTGTTGCTGACCGAGGTATAAATCTTAGAGCCTGTGACGGTTGCGGTGTGCGCATTATTATTACGCAAAGCGAACAACGATTTACTCTGCACGTAAAGCTCACAATCCTTGATTTCTACAGCGGCTTTAGCATCCCCAAATTGAATGCAACCGCTGTTATCGCCGATGCTGTTCTCATAGAGAATACCGTCGAGCACTACATCAGCATAGACATCGATCAAGGTGGTTCCTTTTATCGTCAGGTTTCCTTTATAGGGATTTGTCACGCTACCGTTCGGATCGCGACCGATAGTCATCTTTCCGCTACTTTGGTTTTTCGTCCTGAAGATAAAGCCACCACCTAAGTCTATATCCTTGTTATTTACTGTTTCTTTCGTACGTTCATTCGTAGCGAGAATCTTTGCATTGGGTTTGGAAGAGTAGATAAACACTCCCTTTTCAGAGCAGCCTGACGAGCGAATATTACGATCTTTCCCTATTAAGGTTATGGAGTGACCGTTGAGGTCAAGCTCGGTGCCATCCTTCTGAAAGGTAAGTGTTCGGTACGGGGATACGTCTTCATAATCCTGATACAGCGTGATCTTTGCGGAAGCGGTCATGCTATTGACATATGACACGAGATCTGCATAGGTCGTCTTGTCCGTGTAGTCGGTGGTCACACCGTCTACGGTGACTCCGAAGCCCGTCGTGGGCTCTGTTTCGGTTCCCGTCGTATCCTCCGCCGAAGCCGTCACGGCAAGAATGCCGGAAAGCAATGCGAGAGTGAGCAGCAGGATGAGAAGTTTGCTTTTTGCTTTCATGGGTTTCTCCTTTTATTGAATGATTTTTTGAGGTTACATCAAGATTGGTCGCTCCGGGGCTTTGCATCGACGCGGAAGGTATTTCCCGATCCTCCTCCCACAGGATCCGTCCATACAAATGCCTCTCTCCGCGG
>CAVEOF010000110.1:0-2072 GCA_963617165.1 Coriobacteriaceae bacterium
CAATGAAGAAGCCCGAGTAATCAGTGAACGCACGGTAATAGTTACCGCCCTTGACTGTAACCTTCCCTCCGTAGAGTTGAACAATCAGACCGGAAAGAACCGTGAATCCGTTGTCTTTGTAAGCGACCTTTCCGTCCGTCTCTGCATAACCGAGATGCACGTGCGCGTCATATGATTTGTCTTTCGGGTTTTCGCCAATCGAGATCAGAGGATCGGTGCCGCCCTTGTACGCCAAGGTGCCGCCGTCCGCCGAGAGAAAGCGGATTCCGCCGCCCTGCTTGCTCGTGTAGAAGTACACGTCCACCGCGGCTGTTATTTTGAAGAGAGGTTTCTTACCGTCTGTGGTACTGCCGCCTGCGGAGAGCCAATGCCCGTTCATATCGATGCTTACATTGTTCGCAACGGTAACGGTTTGGCTGCCGATGTTGACATCCTCATAGAAGCGGAGCGTGCCGCCGTCCGGAATGCTCCACGACAGCGTTCCTTCGTAGCAGACGCTATGTACCGTTCCGTCCGCATTATATATCATTGCCGTGCGACAACCATCATACTTCTCGTTTGCGAATTCCGTCGTATCGGGCGTTTCGCCCGCGGGCGTCAGTACGTAGGACATTGTATAATGATACGGGTTGGAAGGCGTGGCAACTGCGCCGCACTTCGTATAGAAATCGAAAGCGGTGGAAACCGACGTCAACGCAAGGTTATCGGTATCGTATCGGTTATCGCCTTCCTTGAGATCTTCGACATAATAGTAAGTTTTTTCTTTATCTGCAAGACTGAACGCACCGGTGAAATAGGTACGGCTTCCCGCCGCGGCACGGAGTCCGACTTTTCTACTCCCGAACGTGGGAGCCGCGGTGGAAAGAAGGAAATTGGTGCCTTCAAAGGTCATATAGGTGTTGCATGCCCAGTTCGGCATCCAAAGCTGCGAGTCGCGGATCGTAAAGCACGCCTTGGTCTCCATATTCCCATCTCCACAACCGAAGCCCTTCGCATAGTTAGCACCGACCACCTTCGATCTGTTCATGGTAAAGGAGACGTGAGCGGATGCATCGACCCAGATCTTATAAAGGTTTCCGGAGTTGAATGTATCGGAATTGAATGATTTAAGGTCATTCCCCGTAATATTCTCCTTGAAGCTAACATTCAGGACGGAGTCTTCAAAGAGGACGGAGTTTTTCGGCGTGCCGGTCTCGTCGAGTGAATTGTTGGCTTTGGCAAAGTAGAAGCCGATATAGATCGCTTCTACGGTCGAATTGTACAGCTTGACCGTATTGTCACCGTTGATCTCAATCGCGGAGCAATAATTTTCCTTTCCTTTATAGTCACCCGTTCCGGGCAGCTTCGCGTTGCGAATCGTGGCATTTCTCGCCGTCACGGTCGAGTCCGCGGCAATCGTCAGCGCACGCGTTGCGACACCCGAGATCGTGACGTTCGTCAGATTGACCGTAGTCGCGGAAACACCGACGATCGTGCTCGGGTATGCCGTAATCGGTGTATACGTTGTGGAATCCTCAGGGAGAAGATCCGTGATTTCATTTTTCACGGTGAGATCTTCAAGCGTCAGTTCACCGCCCGTCGTCTGAACGGCGATCGCGTTGCCAGTGCTGATCGTACCGTTTTTCACGGTCAAGTTGCCCGCCGAGGTCAGGAACGCCGTATCGCCGACGGTCAGCGTGTGTCCGCCGAGGTCGAGCGTCAGAGTCTTCCCTGCCTCGAGGTTCAGGGTTGTTTTCGGTTCAGTTTCCGAGTCCGAATACTTGAAACCTTCACCGATCGTGATCGTGTCTCCGTCTGCTGCATTGCCCCATGCCTCGAGGAGTTGATCGTAGGACGATACCGTCGTGGTCGTTGCCTCCGCGCTCGTCACGAGGACGAACGTGCCGCACAACAGGGCGAGGGTCAAAAGCAGGACGATAATTTTGCTTTTTGCTTTCATAAAATTCTCCTTTTATTGAAAGATTTTTGAGGTTACATCAGGATTGGTCGCTCCGGGGCTTTGCATCGATGCGGAAGTTATTTCCCGATCCTCCTCCCACAGGATCCGTCCATACAAATGCCTCTCTCCGCGG
>CAVEOF010000111.1:0-2047 GCA_963617165.1 Coriobacteriaceae bacterium
ACGGGTATCGTATGTACCCTCACCGGCGAGGTATCTCTCACAACCCGAAGGAAGCCTCTGCGCGTTCGAGCTATTCGTCATACGGTAGAGCAGATCGGTGGTGTCCCATGTGAAGATGGTGTTCATCCATCTGCCACAACCATCGCACTTGTCGTCACCGTCCGTATCGACATGTGCGATTAGTATCGCGCGGCAAATATCGCACTGCGCGTTTTTGTCGGCATCGACATGCGTGCAGGACAAATTGCAGATCTCGCACCCGTCTCTGCCGCATTTCGCGCTGTGGCGGGTGAAGGCTTGGTTCCCTGCCGTCGCGCCCTGCGGTACCTGAATATATGCCGCGGCGTAGCAACCGTGGAATGCGTAGGCGCCGATGCTCTCGATGCTGCTCGGAAGATTGACACTGATCAAGGAGGAGCAATTTTCAAACGCCTGCTCGCCGATCTCCACCACACCGTCCGGGAACGTCACGCTCTCAAGATTCGTGCAATTCCAAAATGCACCGTCCTTTATCCTTGTCACACCGTTCGGGATCGTGATGCTTCGGATATTTTTGCAACCCGAAAACGCTCTTTCCCCGATGATCTTCGTGCCTTCGTGAATGGTGTAGGAGTCGGCATCCTGCACGGTTGCTATAACCAAAAGCAAGTACGGGTTCTCCGCATTTCCGAAATAGCCGATATTTCCTTCCACCGTCAGCTGAATCTGCGTGCAATTCAAAAACGCCGTCCAATCGATGTCAATGTCCGTGATGCTGTTCGGAATGCTGAAGCTCTTTAGCGACGTGCATCCGTCGAAGGCGTACTCGTCGATCCGCATATCGGTTATGCCATCGGCGAGGACGATGTCCGTCAGATTCGTAAACCCATAGAACGCGCGAGGGAGAATTCTCGTCACGGCTTTTCCGTTATGCGTTGCGGGAATGGTGATCTTTTCGAGAAATGCGGTCTTCCCTCCCATAACGCCATATGTACCGTCGGGAAGCGGATAGAAATCCAGTCCTTCGGGAGTCGCTTCCAACTCGCCGATCTCGCCGACCTTCTCGGGATGATCGGGGTCGTCGGTATAGGTGATCCACAGGGCGCCGTCGCGGATCTCCGCCTTCAGGATCCCTCTGCCTGCGTCACCCTTATCACCCTTTTCGCCCTTTTCGCCTTTATCGCCTTTTTCTCCGGTGTCGCCCTTTTCGCCCTTCGGTCCGACGAGCTTTGCAAGGGCGACGAGGTCGTACCATGTGTCGGTACCCTCGTACCGCCATTGTATCACGGTATCGGTCGTTCGGAATTCGATGGCGAGTCCGCGCACCGCCTCGACAAACTCCGCGAGCGTGCCGGTAAATCCGTTTTTGACCGCGACGTCAAACGCCGCGCTCAAGGTATAGATCCCGGGCTCCTTCGACTCCTCTGTCGGTTGCTCTCCGCACGCCGCCACGGACAATAAGATCGCCGCGACGAGCAGGAGCAGAGTGGTAAAACGAAACAGTTTCTTCATTGCAGTCTTCCTTTCTTCCATCACAATAAAATGAGAGTGACCATGTTTGTCTGTATTAAGAATAGCATATTTCCCCCGAATTGTCAACCTTTTTTCTTCGGCTTTCTGTTTTGTTGCTTTCTTACGGGTTTCTTTCGTTTTGCTCCGATATAGGTGCACTTATAGTATAACATCATGGTATGATAATGTTAAGGGGTTGTGCCGAAATCGGTGCAAAATGTAGGATGAACGCGAAAATTCAGAAGAAGGTCGGGCAGAATATACGGAGGCTACGCAAGGCGCGCGGCATGACGCAGGAGATCCTTGCCGCAAAGCTCCAGGTCAGCGGATGCGACATTACGCGCAGCGCGGTGGCAAAGATCGAGGTCGGGGTGCGGCATTTGTACCCTGACGAGATCATTGCGCTCCGCGAGATCCTGCGGGTGTCTTACGAGGAGATCTTCGATATTTCGGAAAATTGACTATATTTCTTTGCAAAATTTGATTTTTATAGCGACTCCCGCTCGGAAGGATGGATTTTCTCCGAGCGGGAGTCGCTATTCTTTTTTGTTTTATA